>JAFSOU010000078.1 GCA_017443265.1 Bacteroidales bacterium
AAAGTGTAATAGGCAACCATTCCATATATAGGAGTGGGGGACTCGTAACTTGCAGCTATCACATAACAACCTTTGATTTTTTCAATCCACATTATGGTGCCGTATTTGCGGAAATCGCGACCGATGGCGCGCATATCCCTCTCTATGGCATTGACGAGAGTGTCTGCGCCGGGGAAAAGCGACAAATCTTCGTTGGAAAGTCCTGCGACATCGTCGTCGGTGGCAACGGAGATTAACTTGCCGTTAGAGCGATATGTAAGAGTAACACCGTCGCCGAATTCTACTGAGTAGTATTTCCGTAGTCCTTTTTTGATGTGGTACACGCAAGAAACACCGCGATTGTCGTGGCGTGGCGGTAGCTGCCGCTCTACTGCTTTGGGGTATTCACGGTAATTGAATCGTTCCGCTGAGTAATAATTGTAGTAATATTCGTAGTTCAGCGCTTTGTTATACAGGCCAATAGGCTCGTTGTTTCTCCCATTAGACACATGTACTGACGGACCGTTAATGTTGTAGTCGAGCAGTTGACGTTTGGTGAGGTTTATTTTTGCATGCCAGTAGTGGTCGCCACCGTCGAGGACGTCTATGAACCGGCGGTCAATGTCATAATCCTGATTTGCTGCATTCTTGAAATGGATGAGATTGATATACACGCAGGTGTCGTTTTGTTCGTTCAGGTAGAAGATGTACTGTCGGATATATTGGTAAAAGTGCGGTGCGAGGAACACTCGCGGCACCTGCTTTGCCGAGTCGGTGCGATAATTCAGCACTTCGGCAAACAGCACTTCGGTGCGTTGCACGTCTTCCAAGCAGGGATGATAGGGCTTGGCGGAACCGTCCTTTACATAGAACGGAATTAAGGGTAAGGGTATTTCGTTTTGCTCCTCTAACACATAGCCTATCACCGAGGTGTCGCCCTTGCAGGCGGTAAAACGTAGCGAGGTGTCGGGTTTGTCTAAGTTATCCCAAGGGTTGTCGCTTTTGGGAAGTTTGGTCACATCAACAGCTTCCAAAGCGGTAACGTTCAGAGGAATAAGACGTTCGGGCAACTGAGCCAGTAGCGTTGTATGTGTGGCAAAAAGCAGCAAGGCCACAATGACGATTTTTTGCACGAAGTGTTTGGTGAACAGCGCTTTGGCATTGGTGTTAGATGCTTTTTCCATTCTGGGTTTGGTATTGGGTTTCACTCTGCAAAGATACAAAAATAAATCCAAAGCTGCAAAAAAAAACGCCGTGGCAGAAATGCCGCGGCGTTTTTCGAGGGGTGAAACCCTTACTTATTTCTTTTTGCCTTTTTTGGCGTTTTTGTTGCTGGTGGGCAGTCCCAGTTTAGCTTTGATATTGTCGGGGATACCGTCTTTGTGCACAACGATGTTCATAGTTTTGTAGCGCACGAAAGCTTTGCTGGCGTAGAACATGCCGTGGTATGTGCCGTAGTCGCCCCAGCTGTTTTTCACCATGTAGTATTCGTTGCCCATTTGGTCGGTGGCTTTGCCGTAGATAAGCATGCCGTGGTCGTCGGTGGTTTCCCAGTTGTCGTAAGCCTGCTGGCGTTCTTCCTGGGTTACCCAGCGTTGGGGAGTGGGGTGTTTTTCGGCTTCGCTCTTACGTTCGGAGGGTTTCAGGCCGGTCCAGTGGGCCATGTCGCTGCCAAGGTTGGCGCTTTTTGCTTCGAGGTCGGGGAGCACGCAGGCACCGCTTTTGCGGCCCATGCGGAAGCCCTCTTCGCTAACGTCGCTGCCCCAAGCAATGGTGTAGCCGTTGTCGATGGCGTAGTCGAATATTTCCATAAATTCGTCGAGAGGAACGTTGTAGCTGAGGCCCCAGCGCCAGTTGTCCTGAATTTCGAGGACGAATTTTTCGTAGAAGGGGTGGTGAGTGTAGGATGTGATGGACACATAGTCGTCGGCGTTGAGTCCGAGGCTTTCGTAGAACGACTTAGGTGTGTATTTTTTGCCTTTGTAGGTGAATTCGGTGGGGCATTTTCCGAGGTAGGTCTCGTGGATGTTGCGGAGAACTTTCTCCCACAGGAGCATGCCGTCTTTGCCTACCTGCATTTTTTTCAGTTTGCCTTTGGCCACGATGCCAACAACGGCGTCGGCGAAGGCCGAGAGTTCGCTATGGTCGGAGAGGGTGTCGCCGTATTCCTGGCCAGGACGCATCTCTTCTTCGGGAACAAGGCCGAAGGTTTTCATGCCGTAGATAACATCGTAGAACGAGCCGCCCTGCGAGAAGGATACGTCGCCGTGGGTACGTACTGCAGCTTTGGCGCGGTCGATGTAGGTGTTGGAAACGATGTACATCTCCGAAAGGTCGTATTCGCCTTTGCCCATGCGGAGCAGTTCGGCTTCGATGAAACCAAGTCCGCTATAGCACCAGCATGTGCCGGCTTTGTATTGGTTCTTGACAGGGGTGATGGGAATTTCCTTCACTGTGGTGAACACGTAACCGCTGTCTTTCTGTTCGTCTTTTTTTGCCTCGTTTTGGGCAATAACGCTACCGCAAAGAGCGGCGCAACATAGGATTAGAAGTGCTTTTTTCATTGTTGTATGTATTATTTTTCTTTTTGTTTCGGAATTGCAAAGTTACGAAAAAAAAACGAGATTTTTGATTTTTTTTAAAATTTGTAATGGACTGGTGCGGGAGAGATAAGAGATGAGAGATGAGAGTTGGGGCGGCCCTTCGACAAGCTCAGGGACCGCATGAGAATTGGGATTTATGATTTCGGAGTTAGGGGAGGGAAGGTTGATATGCTCCAATAAGAAACTGGTAAGTTCCAATAAGAAACGCAACTTTTTGAGATAAAACTGAGGCTGCAAAATGAATTTTTTTCCGGCAAGGAAAGGGGAATTTCCCCTGTCCCTTGCACAGATGGAAAAAAGTTGTTATCTTTGTGCCTCCTTCCAA
>JAFSOU010000079.1 GCA_017443265.1 Bacteroidales bacterium
TCCTTGTGACATACATGATATAATTGATGAGAATGATAACGAGTATATCCCCTTGAAAGAAGATACACGTCATTACATAGAAATATGGAGCGAATTTGTACGGCTTGCTGCAAAAAATCATTGCAAACTACCAGGTTTTCCCATTTGGGCAATGGAATTTGGAGCAACGTATGATTATGAGGATGTACCACCATGCCATCAGAGAACAAAGCAATTAAAAGGCAAACGGGGAAAACTAGGACGTTTGATAGTGGGCAAGAGCCATAAACAAATGATGGCTCAACTTCCTGTATATGCACAAGATATTAGAAAAAAAGGAGAGAAATTCCAAGATTGGAAGATACGGTATATAAGACAAAATAGAGAATTCTATGCAGCGAATAAAAGTTGGATAGATACTTGGATTCATAACATTCAAGATTTACAAAACAGTCACATGAAATTTGAGTGGAATTGTGGCAGCAATGCTTCAATGACACTTGATGACAAAATAATCCAGTTTCGTGCATCTGGAGTAAGAGTGAAGATGCCTACTTTTTCACCTGCACTGAATCTGGTTGGTACTCAAATTCCTATATTTCCATGGGTTCATGTGCCAGATTCAGATTTGTTAGGGAGATATATGACAATAAAGGAGGCTGCTAGAATCCAGGGAATGGAAGACTTGCGTTTCGAAGATGATAATTTCCAGATGACTCCAACCAGATGTTTTGAAGCCCTTGGCAACGCAGTTAATGTGGAAGTAGTTGGAAAAATTGCTAAAGAATTAATAAGATAGCCAGTTGTAGAATTATGAATAACGAAGTTGAAATACAAGAGTTAAACATTCAGCCACAAGCTGGTGTCATTGGTGTTTTTTCTCGCTTGAATTATAAGCCTTGGTATGCAATTGCTGAGTTTGTCGATAACTCTACCCAATCTTTCTATTCACATCAGAGGGAGTTGTCGGTTCATGGAATAAACGAGGTTGAAATCTCCATCAATTATGATGATGAGAAAGATATCCTCACCATAGTTGACGATGCTTTTGGCATGGAGTTTGCCGATTTTGCTCGTGCGGTAAAAGTGGATTCCCCTCCCGAGAACAAAAATGGTCGTAACGAGTTCGGCATGGGCTTAAAGACCGCCGCTTCATGGTTTGGCGATATTTGGTCAGTTCGTTCTTCACAATTAGGCTCAGTCTATGAATATTATACTGAAATCAACATTCCAGAATTACGAAAGAATAATGTGAATATTGTTGAAATCAAGCGTTCTCATGTTGATCCATCGACCCACGGTACTACCATAACTATTCGCAATGTGACCAAGAAGATCGGTTCTTCGCGAACCAAAGGGAAGATAGTAGAATTACTAAAGAGTATGTATCGCCGTGATTTGAATAATGGACTTGTACACATCTTGTATGATGGGGAACCTTTGTATTATGATGAATACGATTGTTTGTCTTTCAGAAATCAAACATGGAGGAAAGAGATTGATTTCTCGTTCGATTTTGATGGGCATTGTCATCGAGTTGTTGGTTTTGTGGGAATATTGGCTCATGGTGGATTTGGACGTGCTGGCTTTGCACTGTTCAGAAGAAATCGAGTAGTGGTCGGTGGTGAAGACTTCAACTATAAACCGGATGAAATCTTTGGCCAGGCTCAAAGTACAATTGCTCATAAATTGTTTGGAGAACTTGACTTAGATGACTTCCCAATCAATCAAGCAAAAGATGGATTCGTATGGGATGATGGTCTCGAAGAAGAGTTCATCAAACACCTAAAATCTTATATCAAAGAGTATGTTGAGATTGCCAAGATTACAAATAAGGACAGGGAGAAAGAAGAAGCCACTTCAAAGAGTGTATCAGATAATGTACAAAATCAGGTTCAAGATGCAATAGAGCATTCTTTTGGGAAACAGTTAGATACAACAGAGCCTTCCTTGTTTGATGCAACTCCGAGTACCGAACCATCCAAAGGGCAATCTGCACTTGATTTATACAAAGAATATCAGACTGAACAGAATAATCAGCCAGAGGTTATTGATGATAAAGTTCGCACATATCCTATTCAAATGGATGGAGCTAGCAAATGTATTATATCTGTACGATGGACATTGGGGAATTCTTCAACATGGATAAAAGTCGATGCAGAAGAAGACGGAAGTAAAGCTGACATTCAACTCAACATCAATCATCCATTCTTCAAACCATATTCCGAAAAAGAAGACTTCAAATCGGTCCTGGAAAAGTTTGCAATAGCATTCGCTTTAGCATAAATACGAGCAAAAAGGAATGCGGATGCAGAAGGAAGAATAAGTCCCAATGCATTTAGAACCCATATCAACAACTTTCTTAGAGAATTAACAAACGAATAGTATGGAACAGTATAATGTAAATAGACCAGATTCAATTCGGCCAATGATCGAAGGGGCGTATTTTAGGCGCATTCATCAAAGGCACATTGAGTCATATGGGGAAGCAGGAGCGAGTAATATTGTCCAAAATGCACGTGCTACATATGCTAAACTTATGCAACAACTCCATTCTGGATTAGACAACAATCATAATTCTCTTTTGGTTGGAAAAGTCCAATCAGGAAAAACTTCAAATTTAGAGTTGCTGACAGCATTGGCTTTTGATAATGGATATAATTTCCTTCTTATTTTTGGCGGTTATGACAAGGAACTGCTGCGTCAAAGCACTGAACGCTTTGGAACTACATTTGAAACAGCAGGAGGTGAAGATGTCCTCTATTCTGAAACACCAGTTCTATTTACTACAAATGAACCAACTAAGGAATCTGTTTCTATCAACAGTTTGGACCCAGAGTTCGCAAAGCAGTTAATTGAAGAGAAACGTCCAATCATTATTACCTGCCTTAAACGACCGCCTGCAATGAAAGCAGCCTTGAAGGCTATCTGTAAAGTTTTGGAGTCTGTTGCAGGAATAGTACCTTTTATAATTGATGATGAGGGAGACCAAGCTAGTCTAAACACGGCAAAAGACAAAGCCCGCAATTCAACCCCAACGTATAAGACAATAGTAAAGATTAAGGAAGTCTTAGACAATCCTTTATATCTTTCTGTTACTGCTACTCCTCATGCAAACATCTTTCAAGAAGATATAAGTGCACTAAACCCCGCATCGATTCACACCGTACAACCCGGTTCTGGATATGACGGCGCAAGTATATACCACCTTGCGGAGAACGATATAATAGAGGATGTCCCAGATACGGATTCCCCTTTGCAGATATCGACATCTTTAAAAGAGGCTATTTATTACTTTTTCATTGCTAGTGCAATTAAAAGATTTAGATCTTCCAGTAAGAAAGATAAAAGATCTGACATGATTATTCATGTTGATAGAACCGTTGCTGCCCATGGAAGTATTTATTCTGCTATACATGACATGTTAGATGAAGTTAAACAAGCCTTTATTGAAGACGATTCTGTTGCTTTTTATATAAACAAAATAAGGAAATGCTACGAAAAGTATCTTTCATTAGAGATTAAGCAACAATATCCATTAGATGACCATCTCATCTCTGAGATATCCAAAGTAATACAATCTACAGGTGCAATATTACAAAATGGTATAGGCAAGCATACGAAAGAGATGGAGTTGACAAAATTGCACAAGATTTATATTGGTGGTGACCTACTCCAGCGTGGCTTAACCTTTTCGAATCTGATAGTTTCATATTTTACACGTTTTGCAAAGACTGGCGGTAATATGGATACAACTTTACAGAGGGCAAGATGGTTTGGATATAGAAGTAAATATCTAGATCTATGTAAAATCTTCACGACTGTTGAAATAGCCAAGGAGTTTACTGTTCTCGCAGAAGTAGAAGATGACTTGTGGGAACAATTTGACGATGTGGAAAATGGAGTATTAGAAATAAAAGATATAATTATTCAAGCTGAGAACACTAAACAAAAACCGACTGCTAAGAATAAAGCGAAGTTCAAGAAAATTTCATTCAAGAATCGCTGGATTAAACAAAAATTTTTGGTTGTAGATGATGCTGAAATATCTGCAAACAATGCTCACGTTGAAGAACTTATTTCGTCAATATCTACATGGATGCCCACAACAGCAGGTAGTACCAATGGCTCTTTTACAGCAAAATATGCATTGTTCACAGCAGAACAACTTATTACGCTCATTCAATCTATAGATACTGCATTTGATCGAGAGCCATTTAATAAAAGACCTGTCCTAGAATTAATGGGGTCATCTGATATACCTGTCATTTTGATGTGGACTGATGACAACAGCAAAGTGCGATACCGTTCTATTTATAATGACGCTGCTCATGACAGAATAAAGGCTTTGCATCAAGGTGCAAATACAACAGATATAAGTCTGCTTACATATCTTGGTGACCAAAAAGTAATTGTCGATCCTGACAAGGTTAACATTCAGATTCACTACATATCACCGGGCTTGTCTAAATCAAATCGATTACAGAAAGACCAGTTTATGTTTGCAATATACATACCCAAGGATAAAATATATTTTGTAAAAGAGAATGATTGAAACAAACCATCTTATAGAGAAAGTACAACAATGCCCACATGATAGTACTCTCTATTTACTAGAGAAACTACCTTGTGAAACAGGATTATTTGCTTCCAATGGAAATGTTTTATACTTAGTTCCGAACAAAGAGAAGTGCTCACCAATAAGTATAAAGACGGAATACCTGCGTGTAGAAACAAATATATTTGTTTCTGCATTCAATCCATCTGTTTCTTCTTTCGAGAATGGTTGCTACAATTATGTTGAACTTCAATTATCAACAATGAATAACTATGAGGCAAACCTAAGCGCTTTCATAAACTTATGTTTGGCTCATGCTACATATAAACACGGCGAAGAGTTTATGTCTTTCTTCGACTCCTTAGTTTCATTGTTTCAATTACCAAGAGAGCAACAATATAAGAATCTTGTCGGGTTAATGGGAGAATTGTTGCTAATAGAGTATGTGTATCAAAACTTCAAAGAAGATTTATCTCTGTTTTGGCATAATGAAGGTTCATCTTCTCGTTTGGATTTTACATGTCCGTATGCAAATTTCGAAGTCAAAACAACTCTGGCGGATTCTCTAAGTTTTACGATTAAGCATAATCAACTTTTTGTTGACTCAGAAAATAACTATCTTGTTGCTGTATCAATCGAGGAAAATAACTCTGGCCGTACGTTAGAGGATTTGATAACAATGCTATTGCAAAACCCTGTTATTTGCAATAGCATGAATTTTAGTGTAAACATTGAAAAAGAGAAAAGACGCATCTCACCGTCTGAAATAACCAGTCGTCGATTTGTTCTTAAAAAGATTGGTTGCTACCGTGCTACTGAGATTAATCCTTTCACGAATATACCTGATAATGTAGAAGATTTATCCTATAAATTAAACTTATTGCCCTTTACTTGGGTGTCGTTTTCTAAAATAATTCCTCAAAAGCAAACAATAAAAATAATAGTATTATGACTTCCGGAAAACATGTATCTTATGAAGTAAGTGAGTTTCTGAAACTCACTAAGGAACAATTTACAGGAAATTTACGTGACGAGAGTAAACAAACTCAAACATGGGATCATGAGTTTGATCATCTCCAAAAAGTATTGAGTGAACTAGATATTGAAGGCCATATTATCTTTGAATATGGTATCCCTAGTCTAAACTTTGTGATTGATGTTGTGCTTTTAACGAAAGGAAAGATATTCGTCATTGAATATAAAGATGGCGATTCTTCCAAATATTATGCGCCAATAGACCTCAAACAATGCAGAAACTATGCACTAAGGCTAAAGTACTTCCATAGCACTAGTAGTGATAGATGGATAATTCCAATTCTTGTTGAGATGAGTGCACCAGATGTGGACTTTGATAAAGACAAGAATGATGAGATATCTGTATGGAATACAATTAAATGTAACCAAAATAATCTTGCGGAAGCTATTAGTACCGTGAATACGTCTCTGGAATGCGATGAAGATGATAATAAATGGGAAGAATCCTGGGAAAATGGCATTTATAAAGCAACACCAACAATAATCAAAGCAGCATGTGAAATGTGGGAACGTCAAAATGTGCGTGGACTTGATTCAGGCGAATCAGATCCTGACACACGTTTAGCAGCAGAAGATTATGTTCTGGAAATTGTTCTTCAGGCAAAAGCGAACAAAAGTAAGTCTATCGTATTTGTGACGGGCGTTCCTGGAGCTGGAAAGACCCTTGTGGGATTAGGTCTTTCTGTTCGTTGCCAGGATTATGGCGCAAGCATGCTCTCTGGTAATGATCCGTTAGTTAGAGTACTTTCAACTGCTCTACGTCGGGATTTAGACAAACAATATAAAACTAATAAGAAATTTATGAATGATGAAATAATAAAAAAATATGAGCATGCAAAAGCAAAAGGATTGTCTCAGAAGGAACGAGAAAAGGAGAAGGACGCAATCTCTGTTGATGCCGTTATTCGTACTGCATACGCATACAAACAAGAAATAATTCAAAACAGGTTAAATTGGGGAAATAAAACATATACACTTCGAGAAGGAGTTGATAAAGGATCTCAACATGTTATAATCTTTGATGAAGCACAACGCGCCTGGACAAGAGAAAAAATGCTTACTCCTGGACAATCAGGTAAAAAAGAATGGCAAGATAAAGAAAATTGGCCTTTTTCTGAACCAGGTCTTCTTCTTTGGGATATGAACCAACGTGATTGGGGCGTATTTGTTTGTCTTGTAGGCGGAGGACAAGAGATCAATACTGGTGAAGCTGGTATCGGAGAATGGATGAAAGTTCTTGCTACTGATCCTTATAAAGGTTGGCAAATCTATTTGTCTAATCAATTAGTTAAAGAAGAAGAATATCAACGCAGAAATTCAGATAATAAGTTACTTCAAGATTATTGTAAAGAATTTGAGAAACAAAAGCGTTTAAACAAAAAAAAAGAACTACATTTAACAGAAAGCCAACGTTCTATTCGTAATAGTAAAGTGTCAGATTTTGTTAACAAACTTCTTTCTCGCAAAGTTGAAGAGGCGAAAACTCTTTATGAGGAGATATTTCCAACGTACAAGATTTATCTTACAAGAAATGTACAGACAGCTAAGGAAAAACTAAAGGAAATGAAATCTTCTGGTGAATTTCCTGAGATAACTCGTATGGGGATGCTTATGTCTTCAGAAGCCGCGCGTATGAGACCTTTTGGTTATGAGATAAAGAAAGTCAGAGAATATCTTAGTAAAACTCCAAACTGGTTTCTGGATTCTTCTGAGTATGTTGGCTCTTCTGACTATTTAGAGGTCGCGCTCAACGAATTTTTTGTTCAAGGACTAGAAATAGATTATGCAACAGTTATGTGGGATGCTGATTTTCGTTACGATCAAAACAATAATGACTGGGAATATTTCTGTTTTGATGGGAAAAACAAATGGAGTAAAAGAGATGAGCCCCATCAAGATATCAAACGTTTCTATATGAAAAATGCCTATCGTGTTCTTCTTACTAGAGCTCGTCTCGGTATGGTTATTTTTGTTCCAGAAGGAAGTTCGACTGACAAAACACGTAATCCAAAATTCTACGATTGTACGTATAACTATCTTAAATCAATAGGCATAAAAGAAATATAGTCCCCCCTCCAAAAATCACACTTTATCGTGGAAAAATGTGATTTTTTTCACACTTTTTGGAGATAAAATGTGAAAAATGCAACTTTTTGGCACAGCGGAGGCTATTTTTCAGCAATATAGTTGTTCACCCAGTCGGCCATAAAGATGGGTAGGTTTAGCAGGTTGCCATCCTTTTTTATATTGTTCATTGATAGGCGAATGCGAAGTTCGGGATGGTATTTTTTGTCGTATTCGGCAAAACTTTTACCGCTAATGCGGCTTTCCGATTTCACCTCTATGGGTACAACGGCAAGTTTGTAGGCTATCAGAAAATCAACTTCGGCTTTGTTGCCATACAAAGTCCAATAATGCGGGGTGTCCGCACCTTGTGCCAACAACGATGTGAGCACAAAATTTTCGGCTATGGCGCCTTTGAACTCGGTAAACAGGTTGGAGGCGTTCACAAAAATTTCTGCCGGCAGTTTCGCCAATTTGCGCAAAAGCCCTATGTCGAGCAGATACACCTTGAAAGCCGACGAGTTTTCGTAAAACGACAGTGGCAGTTCCGGTTTTTCGCATAGTTTCACTTTATAAATCATTCCTGCGTCTTCGAGCCATTGTAAGGCATTTTCATATTCTCGCGCTCTTGCCCCCTCACGCACCACTCGGTACACAAATTTGTTGTTTTCGCGCGAAAGCTGTTCGGGTGTTGATTTCCAGATGGCGTGGATTTTGGGTATGTCGGATGTCATTGAGTGTTTGCTGAAATCAATTTCGTATGCCATAAGGTTCTCGTCCAGTATTCTCTCCACAGCTTCGAGGCCGTGGTGGTCTATTGTAGCACAGGCGGCCAATGGAAGTCCTCCGCATGTCTGATAGGAGTGGTAATATTCTTCTGCTTGGTTATAAACTATTTCCGGCAAAGGGTCAAGGCTACCCGCGTGGTTGTTTATGCGTTCGAACAGTGAGGCATTGGATGCTCGTAAAAACTCCCTGAAAGTAACGGGATACATTCGCAGAAAATTCACCTTTCCAACAGGGAAAGAGAAAATTCCCTCGTTTATAGCCACTCCCAAAAGAGAGCCGGCCGCTATGATATGGTATTTTGGAGCGTCTTCGCAGAAATATTTCAAAGCGTTCAACGCCTCTTTGCATTCCTGTATCTCGTCGAAAAAAATCAGTGTCTTCTCGGGAATCAGTGGCACTTCGGTAAAATTGCCGAGTTCGCGGATGATGCGGTCGGGATCTTTGGTTTTTTCAAACACCCCGCACAGCTCACGTTTTCGGTCGAAATTGAATATCGCCAAATGTTTGTAGTAACGTTTTCCAAAGTCCTCAACAACCCATGTTTTTCCTATCTGGCGGGCACCTTGCAATATAAGAGGTTTGCGGTCGGCACGGTGTTTCCACGCCAAAAGTTGCTGAGTTACATCTCGTTTTATTGTTGTCATATTCTCTTTTTTTTGTTCGGCAAAGATACGAAAAAAAAATTAAAATCACACTTTATCGCAGAAAAATGTGATTTTTCTCACACTTTTTGGAGATAAAATGTGGAAAATACAACTTTTTGGCACAGATTTTGAGAAAAATGTACTAGATATAATATTCTAGCACGTAAAACGTTTATATCTTAATTAATAATAACATCGCTATGTCCCCAAAAACTAAACAAGATATTACTATTCGCAGTTCGGCTGCCGAGTATCTTACTTATGTGAGTACTATAGGCGACCAATCGTCGAGTGTGGAACTGCGTTATGAGGACGAAAACATCTGGCTGACTCAAAGATTGTTGGCGGAATTGTATAATGTTGATGTCCGCACCATTAACGACCACATTCAGAAGATTTATGCAGATAATGAGTTGTCGGAAGAGGCAACTGTCCGAAATTATCGGATAGTTCGAACCGAAGGTAACCGACAGGTTTCGCGAGAAATCAAACACTATAATCTTCAGATGATTATAGCTGTCGGATTCAAGGTAAACAACGAACGGGCGGTGCAATTCCGTAAGTGGGCCAATGCTGTAGTAAAAGATTTTACGATTCAGGGATGGGTTATGGACGAAGAGAGGCTAAAAAACGGAGGCACGATTCTTACCAAGGATTATTTTGAGAAACAGCTGGAAAAAGTAAGGGAAATCCGTCTTTCCGAGCGTAGGTTTTATCAAAAAATCACCGATATTTATGCCACCAGTGTCGATTATGACCCAACAGCTACGGCCACCAAACGTTTTTTTGCGGCTGTGCAGAACAAGATGCATTACTCTGTCCATCGACATACAGCCGCAGAATTGATATACGAACGGGCAGATGCAGAAAAAGAACACATGGGTCTTACTTCATGGGAAGGTGCGCCACAAGGCAAAATACATAAATATGATGTCGGTATCGCTAAGAATTATCTAACCGAAGACGAGTTGCAACAGTTGGAACGATTGGTTTCTGCTTATCTCGATTTGGCCGAATTACAGGCAATTCGTCACATTCCTATGACGATGGAGGATTGGGAAACACGGCTGAATGGATTTCTCGTTTTGTGGAATCCCGATGTGCTGAAGGATGCGGGCAAAGTTTCTGCAGAACTGGCCAAAGCTCATGCCGAGTCGGAATTCGAGAAGTACCGCATTGTTCAGGATCGCCTCTATCAAAGCGATTTCGACCGTTTTTTGCAATTGGAGGAAAAGACAAAAGAACAATGAAACGCATAGTAGTCTCCGCCGCCGTTATCCGCGACAGTCAAGGCCGTATCTTCGCCACGCAGCGTGGCTATGGCGAGTGGAAAGGCTGGTGGGAGTTCCCAGGAGGCAAGATAGAGCCCGGCGAGACTCCACAGCAGGCCCTGCAGCGCGAGATACTCGAGGAGCTGGATGTGGAAATACGTGTGGGTGAGCATCTTGTAACCGTGGAGTACGACTACCCTGCGTTCCACCTCACCATGCACTGCTACCTCTGCACCCTCGAAAGCGGTGCCATCACGCTGAAAGAACACGCCTCCGCCCGCTGGCTCGCCCCCAGCCAATTGGACAGCGTGCAATGGCTCCCCGCAGACCTTGAATTAGTTTGCAGTTTGCAACGTGGAGTTTGCAGTTAATTAACAATTTACAATTTACAATGTGATTAAGTTTGCAGTTAAATAAAAAAAACACAGTTCACTGATCACAGTTCACTAACAAATCACCAATTACTAATTACTAACTAACATGACCGACCGCCTAACTAAAGATCAGCGTCACCGCTGCATGTCGAAGATACGCAGTCGCAACACCAAGCCCGAGTTGAAGGTACGGCGTTGGCTGTGGAGTCATGGCTACCGTTACCGGTTGTGCGTGAAGTCGGTTCCCGGCAGTCCCGACATAGTGATGCGTCCCTACCGCACCGCCATTTTTGTCAACGGATGTTTTTGGCACGGACACGACGTTGATTTGATAATTGAAAATGGAAAGTTGAAATGTAGGGACGCAGAGCCTGCGTACGATGCTGTTCCAGAAACGTATCAGATTATCGATTCCGCCTGTTGTAAGATTCCGAAGAGCAACCGCGGATTTTGGGTGGAGAAGATCCGTCGCAACCAGCAGCGCGACCAGCGTAACTATCAGATTCTGAAAGATAACGGCTGGCAGGTGATAGTGATATGGGAGTGCGAGCTCAAACCCTCGCTTATCGAGCATACCATGCGTGCGGTGGAGCTGCGGCTCAACCAGTGTTTCCTCGATATCCACAGCCAAAAGGTGCGACAGTACTCCACCGAAGAGGATGCCGAGCTCCCGGCCGCAGCCGAGGAGGCACCGAAATACGGGAAATCAGAATGACGAAAACAATTGAAGTCCCCCCAAAGCATTTTGATAATAAAAAATTGTTTTTCTTTATTCCACTTTTGTCTGATACAAAAGTGGAGCAAAAAATCAAGAACAGTTTTTTTGTTCTCCGCCCTTCGGGCTATCGAAACTGCCACTGGCAGTTTCTTCATCACCTATCCAGCGCACTTGCCCCCGCTTCCCGGGTAAATGTTCGGCCCACCGCGCACTCGATTTTCTTCGAAAATCGTTAGGTTAAGAAAAACCATGTCTAAACCCAGGTGCGGCAGCCTAAAGGCATTGACATGAAGAAAAGTCCAGTGGACTTTTCGATAGCGACCGTAGGGAGCGGAGAACAAAAATATACCCAGTGGACTTTTCGATAGCGACCGTAGGGAGCGGAGAATGGCTCTTTTTCCGCTACGCTATCGAAACATTCACAGAATGTTTCTTCATGTTTCAAGACAAAAGAAACAGAAGATTACTTCAAGAAAAGAATGAACTGCCTATTAATTATTTTTTTACAACAAATTGTTTTATAGTTATTTACACAATAAAAGGCAGACCTTTGGCCTGCCTTTTTTATAAAACGTTTTTCGTGTTTTTAGATGTTCCAAACCTTATTTCTGCTCTTTCAGCAGGTCGCGGATTTCGGTAAGCAGTTTCTCCTCGGCTGTGGGTTCGGGAGCGGGGGCAGCGGCGGCCTCTTCCTCTTTTTGTTTCTTAACCATGGTGGTTGCTTTCATCATCAGCTTGATAACAAGGAAGATACACAGAGCTATGATAAGAAAGTCCACTGTTGTTTGGATAAAGTTACCATAGTTCAGCGTAACAGCTTCTTTCACCACTTCGCCGTCGGCACCCAAAACGGGTTCGCGCAGTGTGGCCGAGAGGGTTGTGAAATCCACGTTGCCAATCAGCGAGCCAACCAGCGGCATGATGATGTCGTTTACCAACGAGGTAACGATTTTTCCGAAAGCACCGCCGATGATAACACCGACAGCCATGTCAACTACATTGCCTTTAAGGGCAAATTCCTTGAATTCTTGAACAAAACTTTTTGCGCTCATAATTTAATGTTTTAAACGGGTTATTAGAAATGTTTTTATATCAAATACTTTTTTGATGTCCATAATGTAAGCAACTATCACAAACACAACTAGATAGATGGTGTTGTAGGCCAGTCGTGCCGCCATGCCTTCGGGCTGGTATATGGTGCTGAGCAGGTACAGTGCCACGGCGAAAGCCATATAGAACAGTATTTTGCCCACTTCGTAGGGGATGGGAGCTTTTTTCTGTCCCACCAAAAAGGAGAGCACCATGCAGATGCCGTAGCCGGCAAAACCGCCCCAAGCGCAGGCCATATAGCCTATTTTCGGCACAAAGATGAAGTTTATGGCCAGCAGCACGGCGCAGCCTATGCCCGAAAAGATAGCTCCCCAATAAGTCTGGTCGGTGAGTTTGTACCAGAACGAGAGGTTGTAATACACGCCCATAAAAACCTCCGCCATCATCACTATCGGTATCACTTTCAGTCCTTCCCAGTAGCTTGGGCTGATGAAATGTCTCAAAATGTCCATGTACATCATCACGGCCATAAACGCCATCATCGTTACAATAACGAACAGTTTCATAACCAAAGCCTGGGTTGTTTTGCTGTTTTTGTCCTTGTTGTTGCCGAAAACAAAAGGCTCGTAGGCGTAGCGGAAAGCCTGTGTTATCAGGGCCATTATCATAGCTATTTTTACGCAGGCGCCGTATATGCCCAGCTGTACTTCGCCTTCGGTGCCGGGAACAATAAAGCGGTAGCATATTTTGTCGGCCACTTGGTTGAGTATGCCGGCAATGCCCAAAAGCAGCAGCGGCCACGTGTATTTCAGCATCTGTTTCAGCAACGAAAAATCCAAGCCGTTGCGCAGATGACGCAGTTCGGGAATAAAACCGAAGGTAACAAGCGAGGTGCAGATAAGGTTCACAACAAAGATGTAACCCACTTGATAATCAGGATTGTACCATCCCATCAGCGAGGGGTACTGCTGGTAGATGTTGGGTGCCACAAGGAAAATGAAAAGGTTCATGCCGATGTTCAATCCGATAAACAGCAGTTTGAGTGCAGCAAATTTTATCGGACGGTTTTCGTACCTGAGCCGCGAGAAGAGTATGGCCTGAAAAGCGTCCAATGCCACTATAATTGCCATAATCTCAATATATTCGGGATGTGTGGCATAGTTCATGGCATTGCTGATGGGTGTAAGGAAAATGGTAACAACTGCAACAAAGAACAGTGCCACGCTGCCTACGGCTATCAGCGATGTGGAGAAGGCTTTTTCGGGGTTGACGTTTTCTTTGTTTGAAAAACGGAAAAAGGTGGTCTCCATGCCGAAAATGAGCAACACGAGTATAAGTCCTGTGTAGGCGTATAGGTTGGTGACAACGCCGTAACCACCGCTCTCGGCGGCAATTTTGTAGGTGTAGAGCGGCACCAGCAGGTAGTTCAGAAAACGGCCTATAATGCTGCTCATTCCGTAAATGGCGGTGTCGCTAAGGAGTTTTTTTAGTTTGTTGTTGGCCATTGTTTTATAAATCAGTTTGTTATATCAACAATAAAAACTCGTTTCATTTGCAAAAATACTTTTTTTATTTGTCTTTGGGCGTTTTTTGTGCCACTTTTCTCAACAAAACAATGTTCAGAGCCGGAAGTTTAGTATGTCTTGCCTTGTTGGTTGCAGATGGATTCGAATTCGCAGTAGGTGCAGCCGTCCAGGTTTTGTTCAAAAGCTGTTGCGGTGTCGAAAATCTCTGATACCAAGAGTTTTATGTATTCTTCGAAAGTGTCGAGATGTTTTTTGTTGATGATGGGGCTGTCCATAATGCTCACCTCTACGTCGAAGCGGTTGAAATATTTTAGGGAGTAGATGCAGGCCTTGAACTCGTTGCAATTGTGCTTTTTACTGAAAGCCAGTGCGTAATACATCACCTGAAGCAGTTTGTCGGACATATTTTCGTTGTCGAATTCTTTGTTTTCGAAAAATACCTTGCAGCCTTTGAGGTCGTTGGGCTCCACTTTTCCCGTTTTGTAGTCGCCAATGCGGGTTATGCCGTCGATGGTCTCTATTCGGTCGGCGAAGCCGAAGATTTTTATTTGTAAATCGCTGTTTATCTTTATGTCGCCCGTCAATTCATCCTCAAGTCCTATTATGGTGTATTCGTGGTTTTTCAGCTCCTCTTTTTGGTGTTGCACAAACCGTTTTATCTGTTCTTTGGCCACTTGCAGCATAAAATAGTTCTCGCCGGTGTTGGTTCGCTGGTCCTTGAACACGTTTTTGTTGAAATATTCGTCGATAATACGCTCAATATCAGTTCCGTTTGGGAGTTTGTCGGCATCTATCTGTCTTCCAATAAAAGGTGTGAACACCTCTTCCAAAATTGAGTGGACAATAGTGCCCAGTTCCGGTATTTCTATCTCTTCCTCTAGGCTGTCTGGCGCTTTTATGCCAAGCACATACTTGTAGTAGTAGCTCAGCGGACATTTGCGGTAGTTGTTCAGTGCCGAGGGGGAGAAACCGTGCCCTTTTTGGGCGTTGGCTTTTAGTTTTTCAATCACCGCCTCGGTTTTGGGTTTTGTTAGTAAAAGCTCTTTGGAATCAATGGTTTGTGTTGTTACCAAAGTCTGTTTCGACAGGTGGATGTTGGGGAATTGTTTCACCAGCTCTTTTTCTATCTGTGCAAGGTAGCGACTGGCCTCGCCTTTGTTGCCGCCCTCGGTGTCGGTTTGGTAGATAAAATGCACGTTTTCGGCACGTTGCAGCAGACGGTAGAAGTTGTAGGCTTCGGCAGCGTCGCGGTCCTGATAGGTGAACATGCCGAACCCTTTGCGCAAGTTGTATGGAATCAGCGAGTTGTGCGAGGCACCTTTCGGTATTATCCCTTCGTTGCACGACACAATTATAAGGTTACCGAAATCTATGTTCTTGGTTTCCTGCAACCCCATAATCTGCAGACCTTCAAGTGGTTCGCCTTTGAACGAAAGGGTTATGCACACGGCTATTCGCAGATATATTTTCCGAAGGGTGCTTATCCTGTCCACAAAGTCGTATTTCTCCTGCAGTTCGGTGAAATGCTCGAACATCTCGAACGCCGACTGTAGTGCTATCTGTTCGCGTATATCGTTGCAGTTGTCCTTGACCACGAGAGCCAATTTTTTAAAAATTTCTATCAGGTCGCGGGGATGGTATTCCGTTTTGGCGAAAAGAAAGTCCAGACCTCTGCTTTTCAGCTCCGGCACAATGGTCAGAAGCTCTTCTCCGCTGATGTAGAATTTACTATCTTTGACAAATTTTTTGGTCAGTTTTGATTGTAAGTTGTTGATACCAAGAGTTTTCTCTATCAGATAATGCGACAGAAAATGTATTATAGGTTTTACGTAGTGTTTTCCGTTGCTGTAATTGTCGTAGATGTCCAGAAAACTTGTCAGCAGGTTGTGTGTCAGGGTGTAAGTATATGGGAATCCCATAGTTACGTTTGCCTTTTGTATTTCTTTCGGCAGTGCGTTGAGCACGGGTATCAGCTGGTTTTCGTCGGCAAGCACTATCACCGTGTCTTCCATACTGTGCTTGTTGTCAGCCATTTCCTTTACTATGTTGCCCACATATTCGCATTGCAGTGTTTTTTCTGGACAGCTGGTGATGGTGAACTGCCGTTCTCCTTGGTTGAAATGCTTTTCCGGTTCGTAATCCTTTGTTTTCCAAAGGTCTGAGTTTTTTTTCAGCAACCTTCCGGCCTCCATCTGTTCGTTGAAATAGTAGTCGTCGATATCTGCCACATATTCCGCCAAACTTCTATCCATCAGTGTTTTGATAATGGTTTTCTCGCTTTGTGAAATTTCGTGGAACCCCACAAACATTACTTTCTCCCATTTCAGCTTGTCGGCGTACTCGTTTATGTTTTCAGCCACTTTGCGGTAAATCATGGCGCTGTAGGCCTTGTTTTCTTTTTTCAGCACCTCTTGCAGTCGGCTGTAGTAATCGTACAGCGATTCGTAGAAAGCGAGGTATTTCCGTTGGAATTCTGAAAGTTTTTCGGGGTTGGAGATGTCCCACTCGAGCAGCTCTTTTTCGTTGTAAATGTTTGTAAACAACTGTTTTGCGTCAACCAGATGCAGGTCGATGTCTGAAAAGTCCTTCAAAATGGTGTCGGCAAAGGGGATAAACTCCTCGAAAGTCTGATATTTGTCGTTGCCGTTTTTCAGGCTTATCTCTTTGTGTATGCGGAACAGCTCGAACAGCAGGAACTCGTTTTTTACTATCTTCATGCCGCTGGTCTGCGACACAAAGTCGTCCATACCCAGTATTTGGGGCATGAAAAAGGTTTTACCGCTGGCTTTCAGAAACTTATTCAAAAACAGTCCCGCACGACGGTTGGGAAACACCACGATGCTTTTATCTGTTTGATAACAAGGGTTTTGCAGTATTTTGTCGGCTATTTGTTCCAAAAACGCTTTCATACAACAAGTTGATTTTCAGTTATAACATAAATTTTTCGGCAAGTTTCAGAGTCTCTGGCTTGCCCACATCTATCCATTGTTCTGCCAAGTGGCTGAAAGCAAGAATTTTGTGATGCTTTGCCAGTTTAAGATATTCGGGAATGACAGGGTAGGGGGCCGCTGGCGGCAGCAGGTCGAACAGCTCCGGATTTACAATATGTATTCCGCTAAATGCCATGGAATCAAAGATTTCCACAGGCTTGTTGCTCCACAGGGTCTCGTTGCTGGAACTGTTGTGCCAACCCACAAGCTGTTTTTTGCTGTCGAACAGTAGTTGCCGCGAGGTGTCGCGTTTGCTCACTAAAAGTGTGGCCAACACTCTCGTTCCAAGATGTTTACGATAGATTTTTCCAATGTCGAGGGTGGAGAGTATGTCCACGTTGTGGATAAGCACCGGCTCTTTGCCCGAAAACAGCGGAGCGGCTTTTTTCAAGGCTCCGCCTGTGTCCATCAGCTGCTCACGCTCGTCGGAAAACAGTATCTCGGCATCGAACTGTCGCCTGCGGACAAAGTCTATCACCATATCGGGAAAATGGTGTATGTTTATCACTATCTTGTTGAAACCAAAGTCGATAAGTCGCCTCAGGTTGTATTCCAGCAGTGTGGTGCCGTTCACCTCCACCAAGGCTTTCGGCCTGTCGTTTGTAAGCGGGCGCAGACGTGTGCCGAGTCCCGCCGCCAATATCATAGCTTCCATAGTTATTCGTTTATAAAATTGACAAAAAAGCAGGATGCCAATGCCGCCGTTTCGGTGCGTAACCTACTTGTTCCAAGAGTTATAGCTTTGTATCCCGCCGTAAAAGCCGCCTCAATCTCCGCTTTTGAGAAATCCCCTTCGGGACCTATAAGCACCGTTATCGGAGTGCCCGCCGTGCAGGCTTCTTTCAGCGATGTGCGCTCGTCGCCCTCGCAGTGTGCAATGAATTTCTCTCCTTCCGCCGGGAGTTTAAGAAAGTCGGATAGTTTTGTGGGTTCGTTAATTACAGGTTTATAAGCTTTTAGCGACTGTTTCATGGCCGACACTGCTATTTTCTCTAGTCGTTCGGTTTTTATAAAGCTGCGTTCGGAGTGCTGGCAGATTATTGGCGTAAGCTCGTCGATGCCTATCTCCACGGCTTTTTCCAAAAACCACTCCATACGGGCAGTGTTCTTGGTAGGTGCCACGGCCACGTGCAGACGGTAGTTGCGTTTTTGGTATTCGTGTTGCCGTTCGACGATACGCACAAGGCACGACTTGCCGTCGGCGCTCACTATCTCGGCGCGGCACATCTGTCCGAGTCCGTCGGTAAGGCCTATTTCGTCGCCCGTCTGCAAACGCAGCACACGGGTGCAGTGCTGGGCCTCCTCTTTCGGCAGTTCCACCAAATCGCTGTCAAGATTGCTGATGTAAAAAAGGTGCATTTTCGTATGTTTTTTCGATGTGCAAAGTTACATTTCTTTTGTCAAAAAAGCACAAATTTGTAAAAAAAACTTTTCTTGCTTTCGATGTTTGTAACTTCAAAGTCGTTTTTTGGACAAATAATCATCAGTTGTAAAGTGTTTATTGTCAAAGCAATAGATATGAAACCCAAAAAAATATCGCAAAAAGTGCCTCAATTTGATGAAAAATCAGTATATTTGCGTTTCTAAAACATGTAAAACTGATAAAACATAGTATAAATTTTTAAAATTTAAAGTTATGACAGCATTATTGGTATTATTGGCCGAAGGAATTGCCCAAATGGGAGCAGCTCTCGGAGCAGGTTTTGCAACAATCGGTGCCGGTCTCGGTATCGGAAACATCGGTAAAAGCGCAATGGAAGCCATTGCCCGCCAGCCCGAAGCAACAGGCGACATCCGTTCCAACATGATTATCGCCGCCGCTCTTGTAGAAGGTGTTGCCTTCTTCGCCATCGTGGTTTGCTTGCTGCTCGTTATCGGCTAATAGCAACGCGAAAACTATTTTCAGGGATTGCCACGATTGGTGCCAGTCCCTGAAAATTTTGAATTTTAAAAAGTTACAAAGTCTAGTAAACAAACAAAAAAGATATATTCGAAATGAACATTCCATTGCTTTCAAGTTCGTTGATTACTCCGGGATTGGGTACAATCGTTTGGATGACAATCACTTTTGCCATACTTGTTCTGATTTTGGCAAAATTCGGCTGGCCGATAATTCTTAAATCGCTGAAAGACCGCGAAGTGGCCATCAACGACGCCCTCACCGCCGCCGACAAGGCACGCGAGGAGATGAAACACCTGCAGGCCCACAACGAGGAGCTGCTTATCCAAGCCAAACACGAACGCGACGAGATGCTGCGCAACGCTCGCCTCACCAGCGAGCAGATTATCGAAGACGCCCGTACCAAAGCCACCGCCGAGGCCGACCGTATTGTGGAAGCCGCCCGCGAAAACATCAACTACGAAAAACTGCAGGCCATCCACGACCTCAAAAACCAGATTGCCACTCTCTCCATCGAGATTGCCGAAAAAGTACTGAAACAGGAGCTCCAGAGCAAGGAAAGCGCCAACGATTACATCAAGCGCGAGCTGGAGAACGTGAATCTGAACTAAAAACCATCGTCACATATCAAAGATAGGAAACCCACAGCGGATTCCTATCTTTGTTGTATAAAAACCAAAGCCTTATGAAAAACCGAATACTGAAAAAAGCCAACGCCCTGCTCGCCCCAATCCTTGCATTGTTCGGCGTAGCAGCAAGTTGCGATGACGGTAATGAAATACCAGATTTGCCTTGTGCTTACGGTACACCAACCGCAGAATACATCGAAATTACTGGCACCGTGCAGAACGAGGCACAAAATCCGATAGAAAACATACAGGTGGTGATGGATTGGGATACCACCTACACAGCCGCCGACGGCAGTTTTGTATTGCGTAGGGAAGACGATTTCCCCGTTCGGTCTGTAACGTTGCAATTCAACGATACCGACGAAAACACCAACGGTAGTTATCAAGACGACACCGCCGAAGTGCAAATAACCTACACCGGCGGCGATGGCTCGTGGAATGCTGGAATAGGCCACGGCTCGGTAACAAAGACTTTGAAGGAAAAAACCGAATAAAACCAAATTGTCATGAAAAACCGATTACTGAAAATCTCCAACGCCTTTCTCGCCGCAATCCTAGCATTGTTCGGGATAAACAGCTGCTAAGATGGGGTAGAAGCGTTGTACGGGGTGGAAACTAGCGAATTTGAAATTGTGGGGACTATAACAAATGAAGAATCGGCTCCCATAAAAGACATTCAGGTTGTCCGTCACCCAGAATTCGACACCGCATTTACCGATGCAAATGGCAATTTCCGTATTGTAAACGAAGGTTTTCAAGGAGGTTATGTTTTGCTACTTATCGATGATGTGGACGGCGATGCCAACGGAAGTTACCAAAGTGATACTGCTCAAGTAATATTGACAAGAAAAGCACAAGGTTTCTTGGGTGCAAATATAAATAAAACCCTGAAGGAAAAAACCGAATAATCAAAAGCAATATGAAAGAAAAGCTTAGTTGCCTATACATGGCTGTACTCTTTGTGATGGTGTTGGGTTGCACCACAAAAAAACCAGTCCCATCTGTTGATGCCGTCATTAATCAAGGTTGTTTATTTGACAACAGTAAATATTGCGGATGGATGATATCTACCAACGGTCGCTATCGCGACGAAGACAGCTATTTTATAAGGCATTATTATGATAGCCTAACTACAACTGGGATTACTACAACTGGGATAATAGACAGAAAATGTAACGACACACTTATTCTCATAGTATATCCTGAAGGCCGATATGACAGTATTTATAATGTGGCTTATTCTTTATACAAAAAGTTGTCTTTGATTGCTGAAGCACTTAATTCAGATCTTGTTTTTTATTATTGTAAGTATAGTTTACAACATTTCAAGCAAGCACGGATGGACTTCTATAATAAGGATTATGACACCAATATAACTTTGTTTCAGATAGATTCTGCACTTAATGCTAACCATAATCTAGCCAATCGATACAATTTGAAATCAATAGCTAAAGATTGGTATACTTACGATAAATGAGTTTCTTATGCAAGTTACCAAAAGGATATCAACGAAGAAAATAAATTCTTAGACAATATTTCTACCCCAAATACGTTACCCTTACAAAATGTTGCCACAAGCGACAAAACAAACGTCAGAAAATGAAACGAAGATACCTCATATTATCCAACGTGGCTTTGGCCGGAATACTAACCCTGATGGGCTGTAGCAAAAAAGTGGTCTCCGACCCCATAGAACAATCCGACGGGCCAATACAAAAAGCCGAAAGAGACGATCCTCCCCCGCTGCTCTACGGCCCGCCGCCAGTGATGTTCGACGACCAGAATCCGCAGGACACCACTCAAAAGAGAAGAGTGCAACGTGAGCCACGAAAAAACAACGACGACAGGGATCGCGTGAAACCCCTTTATGGTGTGCCGCCAGCAGAATTTCAGATTATCGAAGAAAAGAAATAACACCCTTCGCCGATGAAACTGAAACAGCGTATCATCCTTGAAACCGTGCGCCGGATGCACAAAAACAACAAACAGCTGCATCCCTTGCACCAACTGTTTTGGGAATCCACCCTTCGGTGCAACCTCCGCTGCAAGCACTGCGGCAGCGACTGCAAAAACGAGGAGCTTACACCCGACATGCCGTTGGAAGATTTCCTGAAAGTCCTTGACGGTCTGCCCCCCGAGGTGGACCACCACAAAATGATGATAATAGTTTCGGGCGGCGAACCCCTTATGCGCGAGGATTTGGAGCAGTGCGGACGCGAGTTCTACAAACGTGAGTTCCCTTGGGGAATGGTAAGCAACGGCCTTGCACTTACGCAGGAGCGTTTCTCCCGTCTGCTCAACGCCGGACTGCGTTCCATATCGATAAGCCTCGACGGTTTCGAAGACGCCCACAACTGGATGCGCGGCCACGACAACAGTTTCGTCCGTGCCAGCGAGGCTATACGCATGATTGCCAACACTCCCAACATCAAATGGGACATAATAACTTGCGTTAACCAGAAAAATATCAACACCCTCGAGGAGTTCAAGGAATACATCATCTCGCTTGGCGTCAAGGACTGGCGGCTTTTCACCATCACGCCGATGGGACGAGCCAAGCAGGTGCCCGAGCTGCAGGTATCCAATGCCCAGTTCCGCCAGTTTATGGAGTTTATCAAACGCACCCGCGCGGAAGGACGCATACATGCCTCGTACGGTTGCGAGGGATTTCTGGGCAAATATGAAGGTCAGGTGCGCGACTACATCTACCAGTGCCATGCCGGAGTAACGGTGGCTTCGGTGCTGATCGATGGCAGCATTTCGGCCTGCACCAGCATACGCGGCAAATACTATCAGGGCAATATCTACAAGGACAATTTTTGGGACGTGTGGCAAAACCGTTTCCAGCCCTACCGCGACCGCAGCTGGATGCGCAAAGACCAGTGCGCCGACTGCAAGATGTTCCGCTACTGCGAAGGCAACGGCATGCACCTCCGCGACGAAGAAGGCAACCTTATGGTGTGCCACCTGAAAAGGATAGAGGAGGAGTAGTTGTTAGTTTGCAGTTTGTAGTTTTGAGTTTGCAGTTGAATACAATTGACAATGAACAATGAACAATTGACAATTGTTTTGTTTGTAGATTGCTGTTTTGAGTTAAACACACTGATTTGTTCGCCACTAACGTGGCTTACGCTGTGAAAGTCGTCAGACTTGAACAAATCCGTTTGTAAATTAATTAGTTGTCAGTATTCAGTTAAAAAACTAAACAATTCAACAACTAAACATCTTCACGCCTTAACGTCTTCACAAAAAGCTATATTTCTTTTTTCCGTATGAACAGGTACTGCAGAATCAGTATCAGGGTGTAGGTTATTGCGGTGTTGATAATGGTGAGGAACAGTACCGAGAATATCTCACCGAAATCGAAAGCTTCGAGCATAAGATATACAAAGCAGTATATCGCGGTGAGTATCAGAGTGTAGAAGGAGAACTGCTTTATTCCCACAGAGCGTATCGACGGTGTTTCCACCTCTTTGTCGTTCTGGGTTATCATACGGTTGGCGAAAGTGATGCGCAGAAATCCTATAAGCGTAGCCGCAAAGGTGTGGAAACCGAGTGTGTTGGAGAAAATGTCCACGCATAGTCCCGACAAAAAAGCAAGGAACAGCAGCAGTAGCTTGTCGCAATAGGTGGGCAGCATAAGAATAAAAAGAAGGTACACAACCGGCTGGACGTCCACACCGAGGTACACATTGTTCAGTATCAGAACCTGAAAGGCAATGAGTAGTATGAATCGGAGTATATTATTGATTATCAGTTTGCTGTTCATCGTATTCGGCAATTTTTTTGTTTAAAAGTTGCTGTTCTTGGTAGAAACTGTTGTTTATTACGTACACGTAGTCGATTTTGTTGAAGTCGGTGGCAAGACGTATTTTCACTGTGTAGAAACCGTCGCCGGAGTTCTGTTTGGCGCTCTCTACATATCCCACCACTATGCCTTCGGGGAATTCCTGCGAGTATCCGCTGGTAATTATGGTGTCGTTTTTGTAAAGTTTGTGTGTTGTTGGTATGTCGAGGAGTGTGCCGTAGCGGAAGTCCTTGCCGTCCCACACAAGGGAGCCCGAAATGCCGGTGCGTTTTATTTTCACGCTGTTGTTGCTTTCGGGGTGCAGCACCGACATGATGGTGGCGAAATTGCTGGTGGTGTTCACCACAATGCCCACAATGCCTTGCGGCGACATCACGGCCATATCGTTTCTTACGCCTTGTGAAGTGCCTTTGTTTATCATTATATAGTTGCCCCGTTTGTTGTACGAGTTTTTGATTATCTGCGCCTCGATGTAGCTGTACTGGCGTTTGTAAACGGTGTCGTCAACAGTGAATTCCTTTTTGTTGTAGTGGGTGTACGAACTGGCGAGCTGTTCGCGCAGACGTGCGTTTTCCTCCACCAGCTGGCGGTTGGTCTCGGCCAGCTTGAAATAGCTCGTCACCGACGCCACTTGGCTGTAGCACCCTCCTGCTATTGAGTTGCACCACGATATCACTTTCGAACTCTGGTAATAGCTGTTTTGGACGATAAGCAGTATGGCTATTGTCTCCAGCACCAGAAACAGGACCACATAACTGTATTTTTTGAAAAACAATAAGAGGTTGCTCATTTTCCGTTCAAAAAGTTGTTTACTATGGTTTCTGTTTCGTTGATGGCGTTATCGAGGTTGTCGTTAACCACCACCACGTCGAGCTGGTTACTGTACTGCAGTTCCATCTCGGCCCGTTCGATGCGTTTACGCAAACTTTCCTCGGTTTCGGTGCCGCGGTTTCGCAGACGCTGTTCCAAAACCTCTATTGACGGCGGTTGTATGAAGATGGACAGCGCTTTTTGTCCGAAAATCTTTTTCAGGCTAACGCCGCCCAGCACGTCTACGTCGAAGATAACGGTGTTGCCTTTGTCCCATATACGTTCTATCTCCGATTTCAGTGTGCCGTAGCAGGTGCCCTGGTACACTTCCACCCATTCCACAAACTTGTCCTCGGCAACGCGTTGTTTGAAATCATCTTCGGTAAGGAAATAGTAGTCTTTGCCGTCCTGCTCGCCCTGGCGCGGTTTGCGGCTGGTGGCCGAAATGGAGAACTCCAGTCCCGGCACACGTTTCAGCAGGTGGCCTATTATGGTGCTTTTGCCGCTTCCCGAGGGAGCTGAAAAAATTATGACTTTACGGTTTTCTTCCATATCACGCAAGTGTTAAGGGTGCCGAAAAGCGACGTTTGTAAACCGACATAAACAGCTGCACAGCCATCGACTCTTTGTCCCAGTTGTGGATGGTGGCGTTCTGCTGCACAAAGCTTTGTGCCTCGCCGAGGTCTTCGATTTTGTTCAATGTGTTGATAAACTCGTTGTAGTTGCGCATATCTTTCTCGAACAGGTCGTTGATGAAGGTGAACTTGTCGTTGATGCCGATAAGCGAGCGCAGGTCGGTGAATTTTGGTGCGGCTGGTGTTTGTTGTGGCACTACAGGTGTTGGTGTGGGCTCGGGGGTAGGAGTTTGTGCAGGAGCAGGAGTGTTAAGGGTATCGGTGTGTGTTGCGGGTTCAGGTTTCTGAGGTTGTGGAGCTACGGTTTCCACCACGCGGCTAACACCCGAGCTGAGGTAGTCGAGCAGCGAGAGCTGGGGCTGTTCCTCGTTGGATTGTGAATGGTCGTTGTGATGAGTTTCGGCCTGTGGTTGGGGAGTGGTTTCGTGAGCCGCTTTTATGGTATGTTGTTGCGAAACAATGTTTTCTATCGCCGATTTGCGGTTCATCACTATTTCGGTGATATTCTGTTGGTTTTCCTCTTTTTGGGCAACTGGCTCGGAAACGGGTTCTGGCTCGTGTTCCGGTTCGGGAGTTTCTTCATCGTCGCTGTCTTGAGGCTGGACTTCTTTAAAGTCTTCGGGTATAGGTCCGTACATTGGGGGTATGAGTTCGGGAGAAGTCTCCGGTTCGAGTGTTATTTCCGGTTCTTCGTCCTGGGGCAGTTCGGGCTCTGCAGCGGGCTCCGGCTCTGGCGTGCTCTCTACCGGTTTTTGCAGCAGTTCAAAGTGGGTGTTTTCGGCCGGTGTTTCGGGCTCTGCTTCAGGTTCTTCGTCTTGTGGAGCGACTTCCGTTTTGCTGGGGTCGATAGTTTGCGGACCTTCCTGCACAAAATCCTCGGTGCTCTCCACCACGTCTTGTCCTTCTGCCTTTGCCTCAATTTTCAAAGCTGTGGCGTAAAGCTCTTTTATCTGACTGAGTAACAAATCTTTGTCCAACGGGTGGGTATGTTCTTCCTTGGTGATGCGTTCCATGCTGGCTGTTATTTCGGCCAGTTGCTCCAAAAGCTGACGGTTGATGTTCAGATAATCCATTCTAAAACTCCTTTTTTGTGCCTTTAAATGTGTAAATAAATGAATAACAACGTATTACTATTAGTAATACGATACAAAAACGCAATGTAAAATTACGATATTTTTCCGCCTCTTTCCCGCAAAAAAAAGTATAGTTATGAGCTGTCAAAGTTGATAACTCACAACTATACCGTTATTAGTTGATTATAAGCTGTTTGCCTTATTTGAAACGGATGATGTCTATCAGTCGCACATCGTCCATCCACACTGCTATGCAGCCCACAATGCCGTCGGCGTCGTTCCAGCTGGCTATAGGTTGCAGGGTTACGTCTTCCACAATCTCGAAATACTCGGGCTCGAAGGCGGGGTCATCGGTGAAAACGTCCATAACCCATTGTTTCACTTCCGCAACGCTCATGGTATCAGCTTTTTGTGTGGCTTCGCTGAGGGTGGCGTGGATTTTCGGGGCTTTGGCGCGGTTTTCGGGCGACAGACGTTTGTTGCGCGAGCTCAGCGCCAGGCCGTCGTCGGCACGCACTATGGGGCAGGGCACTATTTCGATGTTGTAGTTTATCTGCTTGACAAGGTTTTTGATGATGGCTATCTGCTGGAAGTCCTTTTCGCCGAAATAGGCTTTCTGTGGCTCCACAATGTCGAACAGACGGCGCACCACCACGGCCACGCCCGAGAAATGACCCGGACGGCGCGGACCCTCCATCACCTCCTCTATTATGCCGAAACTGTATTTGTCGGTAACGGGGGTGGGGTACATCTCCTCAACGCTGGGCGCGAGTACGTAGTCGCAGTCCACGCTCTGCAGCTTGGCCACATCCTCGTCGAGGGTGCGGGGGTAGGTCTCAAGGTCATGCTGGTTGTTGAACTGTATGGGGTTTACAAAATCGCTCACCACCACAATATCGCACTCCTGCTTGGCGCGACGCACCAGCGACAGATGACCTTCGTGCAGTGCCCCCATGGTGGGGACAAGTCCTATTATTTTGCCCGCTTGGCGCAGCGGCTCAAGCTCATCGCGGAGCTCTTTTACAGTATTGAAAACTTTCATAACTATTTTGTTTTTTTCGATGTCGTAAAAAATTGATTTATGTTTTGTTTTTAATCGTCGTCTTTGTCCAAAACTTCCTCGTATTCTATAAATTCGTCGAGATCGGAGTCGTCGTCGTCGTCGTTGTTGTGCTCGTTGTAGTCGTGGCGTTCGCTCAGGCGGTTGGGCAGCTCAAGCAGGTAGTTGATGGCTGTGATGATAAGAGCCGCCAGCAATGCCGTGCCAAAGGAGTCTATCACAAAATTGGTAACCAGTTTCGACGCCAGCCATATTATCACTGCGTTGATGACAAAGATAAAAAGTCCCATTGTTACAATGGTGAAAGGTATCGAAAGCACCAGCAGTATGGGGCGCAGAAAATTGTTGAGCAGCGAGATGACAAGGGCGGCCAATACAGCAGTTAAAACGCTGGTGATATGCACTCCCGGCAGCAGAAGTCCCACCACCATCAGCGAAAGCGTCATTATTATTGTCTGCGCCAAACAGCCGTAGTTGCCTGATTGATTGTTGTTTTGGTTGGTATAATGTATTTCCATCTATGAATAAATTAGAGTGCAAAGGTACGAATTTTTAGTTAATAGTGAAAAGTGAATGGCGAAGAGAGATGCAAGTTCCAATAAAATACGTAGCTTTTTAGAGATAAAACTTATGCTGCAAAGAAATTATTATCCAGCAAGGAAATAAGGTAAAAAAAACAGTCCATTGCTCGTATGGCGGATTTTTTTGAAGCCTCACAGTAAAACGTTTGCTTATTCAAAATAATTATTATGCTGGTGAGCTTGATAAGGATCCAACATGTAAGAGTTTCTTACAACTTTGAAGCGAACTACCACTCAAAAACCATCTAATTATCAATCTTAAGCTAAACGAATCTCTGAGCCGCTACTTCAGATTTTGCCGCAAAATCTGAAGTACAACTCCAAATTTTCAATCGTGCATTGCACGGGGATGTGGTTTTTATTCTTGTGGTGCATATCAGATAAACAATACCAAAAGTTTGTATTGTAAAAGGCAATTTGTTTTATTCCCCCCATCCCGTATTGACCAAATTTACGTAAAAATCGTCAGTGCATTGACCAAATTTACGTAAAAATAGTCAGTGTATTGACTAAATTTACGTAAAAATCGTCAGTGTGTTGATTTTTTTTTGTATCTTTGCAGCATAATAATTAATGTCATGATAGAGCGTACAATACAGCAAAAAATTGAGCGTCAGCTTGTTCCAAACAAAGTGGTTGTTGTTTTTGGTGCAAGGCGTGTGGGCAAAACAGTGCTTATGCGGCAGATACTTGAGCATTTTACCGGCAAAACCATGCTGCTCAACGGCGAGGATTACGACACCCAAGCATTGCTCGAAGAAAAAACCATTGCCAACTATCGTCGTTTGTTTGCCCATACAGACCTGCTTGCCATAGATGAAGCACAGGCGGTGCCAAACATTGGAGAAAAGCTGAAACTGATTGTGGATGAGGTGCCGGGCTTGCGCATCCTTGCCACAGGCTCCTCGGCCTTCGATATTCGCAATCAGGTGGGCGAGCCCTTGGTCGGTCGGTGTACACAGTTTCAGCTGCTGCCTTTTTCGCAACACGAAATTTCTCAGCAGGAAAATCTTCTACAGACCCGTCGCAATCTTGAAACCCGCCTCATTTTTGGAAGTTACCCCGACGTGGTGTTGAATACCGACAGCGAAGCCAACATCGATTATCTGAATAATATCGTTTCGGCATACCTGCTAAAAGATATCCTTGCACTGGACGGAATAAAAAACTCCGGCAAAATGATGGCGTTGTTGCAGCTCGTGGCTTTTCAGGTAGGTAGCGAATTGTCTTATGATGAATTGTCCAACAAATTGGGACTGAGCAAAAACACTGTTCAGAAATATATGGACTTGCTTTCCAAAGTTTATGTCATATTCCGTTTGGGTGGATATGCACGTAACCTTCGCAAGGAGGTGTCGAAGGCCGGAAAATGGTATTTTTACGATAACGGGATACGAAACGCTGTAATAAACCGCTTTCAGCCGTTGGCTATTCGTGAAGATGTCGGTGTTCTGTGGGAAAATTATTTCATTAGCGAGCGAGTGAAACAAAACCTTCATGGCCGTCTTAACAGAAATCTGTATTTTTGGAAAACATACGATCGCCAGGAAATAGACCTGATAGAAGAATCTACCGAATCCCTCTCCGCTTTTGAACTGAAGTGGAACGAAACTAAAGTTAAAACACCTGTTGCCTTTGCCAATGCCTATCCCGATGCTGCATTCCGCGTAGTGAACCGCAACAATTACTTGGATTTTCTGTTGGAGCAATAATGTTTACGCACAGTCCATTGTGCAACATTCTACCCAATCTTTTTCATTAATCGCATCTCCATCGTCCCTCAAATGCTAACCATCTAATTCTCAATCATAAACCAAACAAAATTCTGAACCGCTACTTCAGATTTTGCCGCAAAATCTGAAGCACAACTCCATTTTTTCATTCGAAAAAAGGGGTGGAAAAACATTTTTACAATAATTTCCACCTTTCTGCGTTATTATTTTTTTATTGAAAATTAGTAATCAGTATTCGGTAGTCAGAGGTCTGTTGAAAAGCTCCTAGACGCAAGCGGCTGAAATCGGGTAAATCTAAACAATTTTCCGCCATAGGCGGAAACAATTTACAAGATTATTAAGATTTCGCGAGTGAAACGAGCAGGAAACAATCAAAAAGATCTCGCGAAGCGAAGCTGAGCAGGAGAAAAAAACAATTAATCATTATGACCAAACTCAGTGTAAATATAAACAAAGTGGCCACCATACGCAACGCGCGCGGTGGCAATCTGCCTGATGTGGTGAAATTCGCCATCGACTGCGAGCGTTTCGGAGCACAGGGTATCACTGTGCACCCGCGTCCCGACGAACGCCATATCCGCTACGCCGACGTGCGGCAGCTAAAACCGGTGATAACCACCGAGTTCAATATCGAGGGCAACCCCATACCCTCGTTTGTGGACCTTGTTACCGAGGTGCGTCCCACGCAGGTAACCCTTGTCCCCGACGCCGAGGATGTGCTTACCTCCAACGCCGGCTGGGATACGGTGAAACACTTTGACTTTCTGAAAGATATCGTCGCCCATTTCCACAGCTGTGGCATACGTGTCTCCATTTTTATCGACCCCGTTCCCGAACTTATCGAAAAAGCCAAACTCACTGGCACCGACCGCGTGGAGCTCTACACCGAGGCTTACGCCTCCAACTACTCCGCCAACCGCGAGGCAGCCATCGAGAAATACGTGCAGGCCGCCAACGTGGCCCACATTCTCGGACTTGGACTCAACGCCGGCCACGACCTCAACCTGCTGAATCTCACTTACTTCAAACAGCGCATACCTTTCTTGGACGAAGTCTCCATCGGCCACGCCATCATCAGCGACGCCCTTTATCTGGGTATCGAAAAAACCATCCACGAGTACCGCAATTGCTTGATTGATACCAATATAAGTTAACCAAAATAGTCCCGAAGGGACAGCATACTAATAACCCCGCACAAGCGAAGCGCAGTGTGGGGAACCAAAAAAAGACGAACTATGGGAATGTTCTACACACCGTCGCCACGACGTTTCACCTACAAGCCCCGCTACTACAGCGAGGAGAAAGAGGAGCTTGAGATGCTCCGTGCCAAGTATGCCAACCGCAAGGAGGGCGATGCCGACACCACCGACGAGGACCTTAAGTATTACCGCGATTTGGTCAATTCGTTCGACAAAAAAGAGGAGCGCCCGTCGCTTTCCGGTCTGCTCAAACGCAAGCAGGTAAGGCAGTTCAGCTACAAGCCGCGGTTTTCCTCCAATGGTGAGCTCATTGCCGAACAGCAGAGCGAATCGCCGAAAGGTTACGGACGCAAGATAGAGCTGAAAAAGGCCATGCACGAGCGGCACTCGTCGTACACCGCCGAGCCAGTGCCAGCAAGCCGTATTTTCATCTATGCAGCCATTGTTTCCATCATCGTTTTGTGGATTTTGTTCGGCAATTTCGAAAAAGTTGTCGAAGTTTTCACAACCTTTGGCGCTGGAAAACAATAAAATACAACAATATTATAAACAAATGTTGCTCAAACCTGCAAAAAAACGTACCTTTGCAAAAATTTAGAACGATGTACATAAGCGTCTTAAAATCTAAAATACACCGAGTTACGGTAACTCAGGCCGACCTCGACTATATAGGCAGCATCACCATCGACGAGGATTTGATGCGTGCCGCCAATATGATTGAGAACGAGCAGGTGCATATCTACAATATCACCAACGGCGAGCGTTTCAGCACCTACGTGATAAAAGGCGAGGCTGGCTCGGGCGTCATAGGCATCAACGGCGCCGCCGCGCACAAAGCTGGTGTCGGCGACCTTATCATCATAGCCTCGTACGCCATGATGGATTTCGAGGAAGCCAAACAGCACACCCCCACCGTTATCTTCCCGCAAAACAACCGTTTGCACTAAATATCACTCTCTTATGAAAGCGAAGATAGGCAGCGTTCTGAAATTTGTCATATTTCTCGGCGTAGGCCTTTTTTTCGTCTATTGGTTCTTGCTCAAACTCGACGACGATTCGAAAGCCGCCATCTGGCAGTCGTTCCTCAGTGCCAACTATTTTTGGGTTGCTGTGGCAATGCTGGTGAGCATCCTGAGCCACGTATTGCGCGCTTTGCGATGGAACATGCTGCTGCAGTCCACTGGCTACCACGTCAAAACCAGCCATTCGTTCGGCGCCGTGATGGTGGGTTATCTGGCCAACCTTGCCGTGCCGCGTCTGGGCGAGGTTATGCGTTGCGGCGTGCTCCGCGACTCCGATACCGTTCCGGTGCAGAAATCCCTCGGCACCGTTGTGATGGAACGCACCGTGGATATCCTTGCTTTCGGCATCACACTTTTGATTGGCTTGGCACTGGCTTTCAGCACTTTGAAAGACTGGCTCTACGACCAGCTAGTTACCAAAGTGTCGTCGCTGCCCAATATGTGGACACTTCTGGCAATAGCCGTTGCAGCCGCAATTGTTGTCATTGGCGGATACCTGATGTTTTACAAGAAATTGCTGAAATACAAGTGGTTCGAAAAGATTCACCGCATTATTGTGGGTTTTTTCGACGGACTTAAAAGTATAATCCGCCTTAAACGTCCGTGGCTGTTTGTCTTTTACAGCGTGGCCATATATGTGCTTTATCTCCTTGGAGGATACATCATTTTTCTAGCCTTGCCCGAAACCGCCGGCTTGCCCTTTGTGGCGGCACTGGTGCTGTATATCTTCGGTACCGTGGGCATGATGGTAACCCCCGGAGGAATAGGACTTTACCCTGTGCTTGTGTGGCAGGCCATTGCTATCTACGGAGTGGGTCAGGAGGCAGGTCTGGCTTCGGGATGGTTGCTGTGGTCGTCGCAGCAGGTGGTGGTGCTGATACTCGGTTTTGCGTATCTTATCAAGTTTTCGATACTAAAAAAACAAACGGCCCAATGAGTACCAATTTCAATCAAATGATTAAAGGCAAGATAGTTACTGCCGAACAGCTGCGCAGTAGCATAGTGTCTGGCAGCAAGGTGGTGTTCACCAACGGCTGTTTCGACCTTGTTCACCAAGGCCATATCGACTACCTCTCCAAAGCCCGCGACTTGGGCGATGTGCTTGTGGTGGGACTCAACACCGATGCCTCCGTGCGCCGCCTCAAGGGTCCGCACCGCCCCGTAAACAACGAGTACAGCCGCGCGCTTCTCCTCGCCGCTATGGTGTTTGTAGATTATGTGGTGTTTTTTGATGAGGATACTCCGTATGAACTCATCAAAATAGTGCAGCCCGATATACTTGTGAAGGGTTCCGACTACCGTCCCGAGGACATTGTGGGCTACGACGTGGTTACGGCCAAGGGCGGACGAGTGGAAACCCTCGACTTCCTGCCCGGTTTCTCGACCACGGCTATCGAACGCAAAATACTGGAAAACAACAAATAAACTTGCTGTTCGGTAGAAATCCCCGAGAAGCGCCCCCCCCAACACTATGTCAAAACAGGGCTGTAATTTCAAAGCAATAATTTTTTAACAGCTCCATGTTAGTTTTAAAAGTGTAAAAAAATTGTTATATTCCGGAAAAATACTTATCTTTGCAATGATTTTTACAAAGACTAATGAAACGTCAATTCGGCGTTTGTCTTTGTATTATAGTCATTTATGTAAACTTGTTGCAGTAATTGTCATTTATAAAAATAAGTGCAAATTGGGCTTCAAGGAAGAAAAAACGTGTGGGTCGTATCATTTCATGTTACCGACCGAGCCTTTGGCGTATCGTTTAGCAACAACAACTTTTTTCAAATAAATAAGCAAAGCAATGAAAATCAGAAAAATCATCTGTTTAAGTGCGGTCGTCGCCGCAATGGCGTCGTGTGCCGTACCCAAGGACATTGTTTATATTCAGGATGCTCCTCGCGATGAAAAAGTGGCCATAGCCGAGAGGTTTGTTGACAAAATCCAAATCGACGACCTTTTGGGTATTTCGGTTTCCAGTACCGTTTTAGGTGCCAATACAGCATCGTTTAACAAAGGCAACAGCGAGACAGCCGGAGGCACTTCGGCGCAAGGCTACCTTGTGGACCGCAACGGAGAGATAAATTTCCCATACATTGGCCGTTTGAAAGTTAGAGGAATGACCCGCGAGCAGCTCCGCGACACGTTGGAGGTGTTGCTTGCCAAAGAAGAGCTGGTGCCGGAACCACGAGTAACAGTGAACCTGCAGAATTTCAAGTTCTACACTTTGGGCGCCACAGGCAAAATGAATATGCAAAACGCCAACCAGAATAATATGCAAGGCGAACGGCTCACTCTGCTTCAGGCCATTGCTATGTGCGGCGACCTTGATATTTCAGGTCAACGCAAAAACGTAACCATCATACGCGAAATGGACGGATACCGCGAGATAGGAACCGTTGACCTTACCTCGAAAGATGTATTCGACTCGCCTTACTACTATGTGGCGCAGAACGACATCATATATGTGGAACCCAACGACAAAATGAAACGTCAGGCAAACCTCGATTTCACACCACTGACGGTGATAACCAGCGTTTTGTCGTTCGCAACATCGATACTAACCTTTGTTTACATTTTCTTAAAATAGTTGAACCGTGGAAACAAACAACAACAATTTGCCCAATCAGCAAAACAGCAACGATTTCGAGAAAGAGACCTTCCGCTTCTCTTTCAAGGACATATTGTTTATGTTTATAAACAATTGGTATTGGTTTGTCATCTCCATAGTAATATGCTCAGGAGTGGCAATGTTCGTTTATAAAACCAAACCGCGTATCTACCAGGAATCGGCACAGATTCTTATCAGGGTTGACAATGTTTCGAAAGCCGAGGATGTATCCACACTACTCGGCACTGGCGGCGCCGACCGTAGTTTCGGATTCAAGATAGAAAGCGAGATATACATCCTTCGCTCGGTACGTTTGATGGAAAGAGTGGTGAAACGCCTCGACCTGCAGCCGACATACAAATACAGCAGCATGTTCGAAAAATACGAGTATTACCACGACTCCCCGATTCATTTGACCGTCTTCGACAAGGATAGCAATAAAGCCGATGACATCCATCTCGATATGAAAGTAACTCCGACTTCGTACGAGAAATACACATATTCGATAAATGGCGGAAAAACAAATCAAGCCAAATTCGGGACAAGAATAAAACTCGACGACAATCATACTTTTGTAATCGACAGGACAAGCAGCACGGGTAACGAACTGTACAACACACGTCCAATATCAATCAACTATATACCCTCGCACGAGAGGGCGGCACAAATTGTCGGAAATCTTGCCGTAAGAAACATCAGTTCATCATCGAAAGGTCTGCTCGATGTTTCGATTACAAGCGAAAATTATGTTAAATCACGTGAGATAATCGACACATTGATTGCTGTTTACAACGAGGATGCCAACGAGGACAAGAAACAGAAAACCCGTAAAACCGAGGAATTTATACTGACCCGTATCAGTTCCATATACGGCGAACTGGAAAACGTTGAATCGCGTATCGACAACATTCGTCGCGCATCCGGTGTGCCATATACGGGAACAGCATCGGTATCAACATCGGAGATGTATATCGAAAAAAGTAACCGCTATCAGGACGATGCCTTGATGCTTGAGTCGGAACTGTCCAATCTCAACTACATAAAATCGCAGCTCGACGACCCCACAAAACGTAATGACTACCTTCCCCCTGTTGATGCTCAAAGCTCTGCATTGCAGCGTGTTATAGAAAAATACAACGATGCCAAGATGCAGTACGACGAGTCTTTGACCATTCATGGCGAGAACAACCCCGCCACCAAACGTTTGGCCCAAACTCTCGAATCGGCTCGCGAAGGTGTTAATGTTGTGGTAAGAAATATGCAGCAATCCCTGCGGATGAGAATTCAAAACGCCCACCGTCAGGAGAATATGGCCAAACAATATGCCAGCAATATCAACAACAGTGAAAAAGCTGTGGCCGACGTTATGCGTCAGCAGAAAATCAAGGAATCGCTGTATCTGTATCTGCTGAACAAACGCGAGGAGGTGGCTTTGGCCTTGGCTGTGTCTGAAGATGTGGCCAAAACGGTTGAAGCCGCCGGTGCCACTTCCCGTATATCGCCCGACAAACGCAAATTTATTTCGGCGGGCATAGCAACAGGATTTGCAATACCTCTGTTTATCATGTTGCTGATAGTACTCCTCGACGACAGGCTGAAATCCAAAACCGACGTCGAAAAAAATCTCACCATACCTATACTTTGCGAAATACCGCAAAAAGGCAAAGAGCAGGAGGGTTTGGAACTTGTTGTCAGCGAAAATGGTACAGATACACTCACCGAGGCTTTCCGCATAATGTATTCCAATGTGCAGTTCTTCCTCCGGTCCAACGACAAGAAAGTGATTCAGTTTCTCTCCTCGCTGCCACACGAAGGCAAAACATACACTGTTATGAATTTTGCAGTAACAATGGCATACCTTGGCAAAAAAGTGGTCCTTGTGGATCTCGACTGCCGCAAACGCCAGTTGTCCAGAGTTATGGACCGCTCCAACCGACATGGTGTCATCGAATACCTTATAAGCAAGGATAAAGATGTTGACAGCATCATTAACAACAGCTCCCTGTCGCCAAACCTCGACTATGTGGTGTGCGAAAAAACTGCGCCAAATATCACTCAGCTGCTGTATTTGCCCGATTTCGACAATTTGATATCTGAACTGAAAGAGCGTTACGACTATGTGGTGTTCGACTCTGCTCCTTCAAATGTTGTCGCCGATTCGGCTATCATCAACCGTTGTGCCGACCTCTCCATTTATGTGATGAGGGTTAACGTGTTCAACAAGCGTCTTTTCCCGTTTGTGCAACAGCTTTACGACGATAAGAAACTCAAAAACATGGCCATTGTGCTTACCGATGTGCCCATGCTCAAACACCACTATGGCTACGGCTATGGTACCGGTTACGGTTATGGTTACGGTTATGGCTATAGTTACGGCTACAGCGACGAAAACTCCAATTCAAAAAAACGGTTTGGTCGTAAAAAGAAAAACGGGTGATGAAAGGAATAGTTTTAGCCGGTGGTTCGGGTACTAGGCTGTACCCCATCACCAAGGGTGTCAGCAAACAGCTGCTGCCCATCTACGACAAGCCTATGGTGTATTACCCCATATCGGCACTTATGTTGGCGGGCATACGCGACATACTTATTATTTCCACCCCGCAAGACCTGCCCGGGTTCCAGCGTCTGCTTGGCGACGGCTCCGACTATGGCGTGAATTTCTCTTACGCCGAACAGCCCTCTCCCGACGGTTTGGCTCAGGCTTTCATCATCGGTGAGGAGTTTATCGGCAACGACTCCGTTTGCCTTGTCCTCGGCGACAATATTTTTCAAGGTAACGGCTTTTCGGAACTGCTCCACGAAGCGGTGAACAATGTGGAAAAAGAGAACAAAGCCACGGTGTTCGGCTACTGGGTGGCCGACCCCGAACGCTACGGTGTGGCCGAGTTCGATAAAAACGGCAACTGCCTATCCATTGAGGAAAAACCGAAGAACCCAAAAAGCAATTACGCCGTGGTGGGACTTTATTTCTATCCCAACAAGGTGGTGCAGGTGGCAAAAACAATAAAGCCCTCGGCACGCGGCGAACTGGAGATAACCACAGTAAACCAACGTTTTTTGGAAGACAAACAACTGAAAGTGAACATCTTCAAACGCGGCTTTGCTTGGCTCGACACCGGCACGCACGACTCCCTCTCCGAAGCCTCCACTTTTATCGAAGTGTTGGAGAAACGTCAGGGACTGAAAGTGGCTTGCCTCGAGAGTATAGCTTTCGAAAAAGGATGGATTACCGCCGAACGTCTGAAAGAGATTGCCCAGCCGATGATTAAAAACCAATACGGACAATATCTTATGCGCTTGGCCGAAAAAGGATTTTGAGCGATGGAAGTAACAAAAACCGCCATTTCTGGCGTATTTATCATAGAACCAAGGATTTTTGGCGACGACCGTGGTTATTTCTTCGAGTCTTTCAACGAAAGAGATTTTGCCGAAAAGGTCGGTAATGTTGATTTTGTGCAGGACAACGAGTCCAAATCGCGCTACGGCGTGGTGCGCGGACTGCATTTCCAAAAGCCGCCGTTTGCACAGAGCAAGCTCGTAAGGGTGATTGTGGGCAAAGTGCTCGACATAGCTGTAGATATACGCAAAGGCTCACCCACTTTCGGTAAACACGTAGCTGTGGAGCTTACCGCCGAAAATCACCTTCAGTTTTTTATGCCCAAAGGCATCGCCCACGGCTTTGCCGTGCTTAGCCAAGAGGCTGTGTTCCAGTATAAATGCGACAATTTCTACGCTCCTCAGAGCGAGGGTGCCGTAGCTTGGAACGACCCCGCTCTGGCTATCGACTGGCACATTCCTGCAAACGAGGTGATTCTCTCCGAAAAGGACAAACATCATCCGCTTTTGTCGGAAATAGCTGATACTTTGGATTTTAACTTTTAATAACCAATGAAAATCCTTGTTACAGGAGCCAACGGACAGCTTGGCAGGTCGATGCGGAAAATAAGCGGCGAATACCCGCAACACGAGTTTCTGTTTACCGACATGCCGGAGATGGACATAACCGAAAAGGCTGGGATAGAGGCTTTTGTACGGGAAAACGGTGTGCAGGCAATTGTCAACTGTGCCGCCTACACTGCCGTGGACCGCGCTGAGACGGAACCGAAACAGGCCGAAAAGATTAACGTTCTTGGAACTAAGGTGTTGGGCGAGGTGGCAAAGATGTTTTCCATACCGCTTATTCATATCTCCACCGACTATGTTTTCTGTGGCGAAGGCTGTCATCCGCTGAAAGAGACCGACGCCACCGCTCCCACCGGCGTTTACGGCAAAACAAAACTCGAAGGCGAAAAAGCTTTGGAATCAACGGGTTGCGATGCGGCGATAATACGAACGGCATGGCTCTATTCCGAGTTTGGAGGCAATTTTGTGAAAACAATGTTGCGTCTGGCTGGCGAACGCGACGCACTGAACGTGGTTTACGACCAAGTGGGCTCGCCCACCTACGCCACCGACCTTGCCCGCGCGCTGATGACCGTGCTCAACAATGGTGTACAAGGACTCAGCATCTACCACTTCTCCAACGAAGGAGCTATTTCGTGGTACGACTTTGCCAAGGCAATTTTCGAGGAAAGTGGTGATAAAATCAGTGTATCTCCCATAGAATCAGATAAATACCCCTCGCCGACAAAGCGTCCCGCTTACAGCGTATTGTCCAAAGAAAAGATAAAAGAGGCGGGAGTAACGGTTCCTTATTGGAAAGACTCCCTGAAAGAATGTATAAGACTTTTAAAATCAAGTAAATGAAGAATATTCTCATAACTGGCGGTGCCGGTTTCATCGGCTCGCATGTGGTTCGCTTGTTTGTGAACAAATATCCTGATTACAAGATAATTAACCTCGACAAACTGACCTACGCCGGCAATCTGGCCAACCTTAAAGATGTGGAGAACAAACCCAACTACACTTTTGTAAAAGCCGACATCTGCGACTACGACAAAATGTTGGAAGTGTTCAAGCAGTACGATATAGACGGCGTGATACACCTTGCCGCCGAGAGCCATGTGGACCGCAGCATAAAAGACCCCTTCACTTTTGCCAAAACTAATGTGATGGGCACTCTTAGCCTGCTGCAAGCCGCCAAAGTTACTTGGGACGGCAATTGGGACGGCAAACGTTTCTACCACATATCCACCGACGAGGTTTACGGCGCTCTGGAGCTTACCAAACCCGAAGGCAACCCGCCCTACGGCGACAAGTTCTTTACCGAAGACACTAAATATCAGCCACATTCGCCATACTCGGCTGCCAAGGCCAGCAGCGACCATTTTGTACGTGCCTATCACGACACCTACGGCATGCCCACCGTGGTTACCAACTGCTCCAACAACTACGGCCCGTATCAGTTCCCAGAAAAACTGATACCACTGTTTATCAACAATATACGTCACGGCAAACCCCTTCCGGTGTACGGCAAGGGCGAGAACGTGCGCGACTGGCTGTTTGTCGAAGACCACGCTCGTGCCATCGACCTTATTTTCCACAAAGGCCGTATTGCCGACACATATAATATCGGCGGTTTCAACGAATGGAAGAATATCGACCTTATCAAGGTGATTATCAAGACTGTGGACAAGATTTTGGGCAACCCCGAAGGCTATTCCGAAAAGCTGATAACCTACGTTACCGACCGTGCCGGACACGATTTGCGTTACGCCATCGACAGCACCAAACTGAAAAACGAACTCGGTTGGGAGCCAAGTCTTCAGTTTGAAGAAGGTATCGAAAAAACAGTGCGCTGGTACCTCGACAATCAAGAGTGGATGGACAACATAACCTCCGGCGAGTACGAGAAATATTATGAAAGTATGTACGGCAACAGGTAAGTGGTTGCAATTTAAAAAGAAATAAAAGACAAATTACAAAGAAAATATTCTAAAACAAAGATTATGATTAACGTTGGAATTATTGGTTGCGGCTTCGTAGGCGGAGCTTTGAAAGATTGGCTGGAAAACAACAATCCCGAATGCAAACTTTTTATCAGCGACCCTCCAAAAGGTTACAATGACGACCTTAGCAATATCGACATCGCTTTTTTGCAGATACACGTACCCACCGAGGACGATGGCACTCAGGATTTGACACTGATGAAGGAGCTTATCACGAAGCTCCCCGATGTGCCTGTGTTTGTTCGCACCACCATCCTCCCCGGCACAAGCGACCGTCTTTCGAAGGAAACAGGCCATAAGGTACATTATATGCCCGAATTCCTTACCGAGCGCACACATATCGAGGACTTCAAAAAACAGACCATGGTATTCACCGGCGCACACGAGCTGCTCACCAAAATATTTGTGGGCAAAAAGTTCACCGTTATGACCCCGCTTGAAGCCGAGCTTACCAAGTATATGCACAATGTTTTCGGTGCCTACAAGGTAACCTATTTCAACGCTTGTCGCGAATATTGCGAGAAGATGGGAGCCGACTGGCGCAAAGTGCATACCGGAGTCCTTCTCTCAGGCTATATCAACGACACCCACACATACGTCCCAGGTCCTGACGGAAAGTTCGGCTATGGCGGCAAGTGTTTCCCCAAGGATGTCAACGCTTTTGCCAAGATGACCGAAGGAACCTCTCTCGGAACCTTGTTGGAGCACCTCCACGAACTTAACGTTCATTTTCGCGGATTCGAGGAACATATATAATAAAAAGTGATTACTATTATTTGCCAAAAATGTGTTGGAGACAAGTAGTCTAACTAATCCCACACAAGGGACGTAGTGTGGATAACATAAACACACTCAAAACAGCATTGGAGTAACACAACCTTTAAATAATATAAGTAGTCAAAATAAAATTGTTGTATGGTCGGTGTTTTGTTGTAGAATAACCCATGAAGATGAATATAAAAAAAATATGGAGAGATCCGGTTTGGAGCAAAGTTATTGCAGGCGTTTTGCTTATGGTTATTACTGCAATAGTCTCGGTAATTAGAAGCAGTTATAGTGAAACGGAATCTTTTATGGATGTATTAAACACTGTGTTGGGGGTAAAAATAAACCTGTGGTTAGCTTTAGCTGTTGTTTTGATTGTTTGGATAGTTGTTAGTATTGTAAAACAGAAGAAAAACAAGAAAAATTCAATTCCCCAAGTTCCATTTGTAAATGGATTTACGGAGGGTGATTATCAACGCATGAAATGGAAGTGGCGTTGGAAATGGAATAAATCATTAAATATTTATGATTTAACAGACTTGAACTTAGTTTGTCCTCTCTGTAATGAAGGTGTCTTAACTATTGGTTATATGAATTATAGGTGCGGAAAATGCGGTGTTGAGATTAATTATAGGGAGTTAAACGTGAATCACGATGCAGTAAAGACACAAATTCTTGAAGATGCAAAAAGAAACTATAGTTCTTACGAAGATTTTATAGGTGAAGTTAATTAGGGTTATGTAAAAGGATAACCATAGTTTGAATTATTTTTAAATTCAAATTTAATAGACTTATGAAGTTTCTTTCCAAATGCTTAAATGAAGCATTGATAATGGTGTTTTGTTCAAAGTTTGTTTTTGGTAGTATTGGCGGAGTTGTGGCATTTTTTATAATACCAAGACAATTTTTTGGGCTTGAAATAAAATATTCTGTTATAATTGCAGCAGGTGTATTGTTAGCTTGGTTTATGCTGGCTTTTGTTATTAGTATAATCAAGAATATTAAAATATGGGTGCAAACATATTATCTGAATAATGCTTTTGGCGATGGTATATTGTTAATAAAGTCAGTTAACGAGGAAATCAACCAATATAATAACGGCCAACAGCAGATTAATAATACTTTACAAAATATCTGCAATGAAACAAAACGATATTATGATAAACGTTTTGAAGCCAAGTGTGGTGTTTCCATAAAGCTCCCCAAAAATCCAGTTGACAAACTTGAAGATATGACGGTTGTGAATGTGGCTCGGGATGAAA
>JAFSOU010000080.1 GCA_017443265.1 Bacteroidales bacterium
CATCTTGGACCGATGACGATATCCTTGAACTGCAGCATAAACTCAACCGCAGACCAAGAAAAAAAATCGGTTTCGATTTGCCATATCGAAAATTTTATCTATCTTTGAAAAACTGAGTTGCGTTTTGGTCTGGAATCTATCATCTCAACAAAACTCACATTCTGCTTGCTTTTTTGCGAAAAAAATCGTATTTTTGCAAGTTGCAAAATTGTAAAAAATCGACAAGGATTTTTCGCAACACATTATAAATTAACATCATATAAACCAACCCAATCGTAAAACACCGATTGACAAACGAATTTGAAACAATATGGGAAGAGCTTTTGAGTACCGCAAGGCACGTAAACTGAAACGATGGGGCAACATGGCCCGCACTTTTACAAAAATTGGCAAAGAAATAGAGATGGCTGTTAAGGCCGGCGGCCCCGACCCCTCCAGCAACCTGCGTCTGCGTCTGCTTATACAGACCGCCAAGAACGAGAGCATGCCGAAAGAAAACGTGGAACGAGCCATAAAACGCGCCATCAGCAAGGACACCAGCGACTACAAAGAGGTGGTTTACGACGGCAAAGGCCCTCACGGCATAGCCCTTGTGGTGGAGACCGCCACCGACAACCCCACACGTACCGTGGCCAACGTGCGCGCCGCTTTTGTGCGCGGCAAAGGCGAGCTGGGAACGATGGGAATGAACGACTTCCTGTTCGAACGCAAATGCAGCTTTGTGGTGGCTTGGCACGAAGGCATCGACATGGAAACCCTCGAACTGGAACTTATCGACTGCGACATCGACGAGGTGTTCCGCGACGAGGACGAGATTATGATTTATGCCGACTTCAAAAACTATGGTGCCATCTCCAAATATCTGGAAGACAATAATTTCGAAATAAAGAGCTTTAAATTCGAGCGCATCCCCCTCACCCTACGCGAACTCACTCCCGAACAGCAGGAGGAGGTTTACGCCCTCATCGAACGTCTCGAAAACGACGACGACGTTACCAACGTGTTCCACAACATGGCTTAACTCTTTGAAAAATCACAAACTAAACATACATCAAAAATGGCTGAGACCAACGAAAACGAGGAGAAAAAAAATCTCAATTTCCTTGAAGAAATAATCGAAAACGACCTTGCCAACGGCACTCACAAAAGCATACTGACGCGTTTTCCGCCTGAGCCCAACGGCTACCTGCACATCGGTCACGCAAAATCAATCTGCCTCAACTTCGGACTGGCAAAGAAATACGGCGGCAAAACCAACCTGCGTTTCGACGACACCAACCCCGTCAAGGAGGACACCGAATATGTGGACTCCATTATGGAAGACGTGCGCTGGCTGGGTTTCGAATGGGCAAGCGTGCACTACGCCTCCGACTATTTCGACCAACTGTACGAATGGGCCAAGGTACTGATTAAGAAAGGTCTGGCCTACGTCGACGACCAGTCGCTCGACGACATCCGCAAAAACCGCGGCACGGTAACCACTCCGGGCGTTGAAAGCCCCTACCGCAACCGCAGCGTGGAGGAAAACCTCGACCTGTTCGAACGCATGAAAAACGGCGAGTTCCCCGACGGCTCCAAGGTGCTCCGCGCCAAGATAGACATGGCTCACCCCAACATGCAGTTCCGCGACCCCATCATGTACCGCATATTGCACGCCGAACACCACCGCACCGGCAACAAATGGAACATCTACCCCATGTACGACTACGCCCACGGACAAAGCGACTCCATCGAAAATATCACCCACTCCATCTGCACCCTCGAATTCGACATACACCGCCCGCTCTACGACTGGTTCATACAGCAGCTGGGCATTTTCCCCTCGCACCAGTACGAGTTTGCACGCCTCAACATCAACTACACTGTAATGAGCAAACGCAAACTGCTGCAGCTTGTGAAAGAGGGTTACGTCAACGGCTGGGACGACCCGCGAATGCCCACCATCTGCGGTTTCCGCCGTCGCGGGTACACACCCGAGGCCATACGCAATTTCTGCGACCGCATTGGCGTGGCCAAACGCGACAACATAATCGACTACTCGCTGCTGGAGTTCAGCCTGCGCGAACACCTCAACAAGATTGCCCCACGTATGATGGCCGTGCTCAACCCCGTAAAAGTGGTTATTACCAACTATCCCGAAAATCAGGTGGAAACGCTTACCGCCATCAACAACCCCGAAGACGAAACGGCAGGCACACGCCAAGTGCCGTTCAGCCGCGAGCTGTACATCGAACGCGACGACTTTATGGAGAATCCTCCGAAGAAATATTTCCGTCTGGCCCCCGGTCAGGAGGTGCGTCTGCGCTACGCATATTTCATTACTTGTCAGGATGTTATAAAGGACGAGCAAGGCAATATCGTAGAGATACACTGCACCTACGACCCTGCCACCCGCGGCGGCGACTCGCCCGACGGACGCAAGGTGAAAGGCACCATACACTGGGTGTCGGCACAGCACGCCATCGGCGCCGAGGTGCGTCTGTTCGACCGCCTTTTCAAAGTCCCCGCCCCCGACGACGTGGAAGAGGGACACACATTCCTCGAAAACCTCAACCCCGACTCGCTGAAAGTGCTACCCGACTGCAAGTTGGAACCTGCTTTGGCAAACGCAAAACATATGGACAGAATGCAGTTCGAGCGTCTGGGCTATTTCTGCGTGGACAAGGACAGCACCCCCGGACATCTGGTTTTCAACCGCACCTGCACACTCAAGGACAGCTGGGCGAAAATAAACAGCTAAGTATAAAAAAGTTGCGACAATAAAATAAGATTATACTCGTTTTATTTACTAACTTGAAAAATTTACAACAATGAAAAAATATGCTTTTCTGATAGTGCTTTTTGCCGCCTGCACAGTGTTTCAGGCCAACGCACAGAAACTTTACCCCTCGCAGGACGACAACGGCAAATGGGGATATGTCGATGAAGAAGACGAATGGATTATTCCCGCCCGTTTCGACGACGCCCTCTACGAATCCGATGGCGGCATGTACGGCGTGAAAATGCGCGGCAAATGGGGCATGGCCGGCTACCATGGCGAAATTCTTGTCGAAACTCAGTACGACGATGTTCAGGTTTGCATCGACTACACGAAATACGTTTATCCTTTCGTGCTGGGAGCCGTTAAGAAAGGCAACAAATGGGCTTTCGTAACCATTCAGGGGGTGGAAGTTACTCCTTTCAAATACGACGAGGTGCGTATCCACGCCGGACAGTACACCTTCAAAATCCGCAAAGGCAACACCGAAATCCGCGGTCACCTTGGCAGAGATGTAGAGGAACTCATCGACGAAGAACGCCAGCTGCCAGCTCGCAAATAGTGCAAATCACAAACGCAACACGCTGCAATACAAAGAAATGCTGCTGATCTACTGCCCGAAGGTTACCAACCGTGCCGGATACGTCTTCAACTTGATTTTCAAGACAATACTTGGCACAGATTTCGAAATAACCTCCGACAGCGTGTTTTTTGAAAACCACAGCGGTACAAAAATTTGCTACAACAACGCCAAAATAGGCAACGACTGCCTTTTTATCAAATCCACTCCCCTGCTTTTCAATCATTCGATTGACACATTGGACATCGTATGTTTCGACTACGACGGGGTTACAGCTTTTTTCGGCACAAACAACAAAGAAGCCGACCTTCCCTTCGACATCTTTGCTGCAAGTTTCTACCTTGTGTCGCGATACGAGGAATACCTGCCTTTCCGCACCGACAAACTCGGTTGTTACGATGCTTCGAACAGCTTAGCATTTAACAACGGATTCCTCGACAAACCCGTGATAGACATCTGGGCATGGCGACTGGCCGAAAAAATCAGCCAACGATTCCCGCAATGGGAGATGCCCAAAAAACGTTTCAACTTCATCTCAACGGTGAACTTGGGACAGGCGTACAAATACAAACGCATCGGACTGTTGCGCACCGCTTACGGCTATTGCCACGACATTGCCAAACGCGACTGGCATCACGTGAAACAGCGCTCCAAAGTGCTGCTCAACAAGCAGGACGACCCCTACGACAACTACGAAAATATCATACATCTTTCGCGGAAATATGGCACCAAGACACTGTTTTGGTCGCTGATGTGCGACTACACCCCCTACGACCACAACATTTCGTACCGAAACGACCATCTGCGCTACACACTGAAACACCTCGCCGACTACGGCAAAGTGGGCATTTCGCTGTCGTACGGCTCCGAAGGCGACCTCCAGAAACAAACCTCTGAAACAGAGCGCCTTACCGACGTACTGCACAAACCCGTTATCCGCAGCCGTTTCAACTACCAACGTTTCAACCTGCCCATAGACTACAAAAACCTCAACAAAATAGGCATAGAAAAAGACTTTTCGATGGGCTACCACAACGTCGTAGGTTTTCGCGCCGGCACATGTACACCCTTCCATTTCTTCAACATCGACGCAAACCGCGAATACAACCTGATTGTATATCCAACTCCGATACCAGAAGGCATTTTCTCAAACCACACCCCCGACGAGACGCTCGGCGTCTTCAAAAAAATCATAAAAGAAGTCGGGACCGTTGGAGGGACTTTTGTAGGCACTTGGAAAACCGAAGGTTTTACCGACCAAACATATACTGCAATTTACGAGAACATTCTCGCACTTTGCAAAGATGCAAAAGACAATAATTAACGATAAATCAAAAAGTTATGATAGTAGTAACAGGTGCGGCAGGATTTATAGCCTCGGTGCTGGTGGGCACTCTCAACAAACGAGGCATAACCGACATAGCCATTGTTGACGACTTTTCCAAAGAACAGAAATCAAACAACTGGCAGACAAAACGATATAAACAAGTTTTAGACCGCAAGAATTTTCTCGATTGGTTCCGCAACAATGCCGAGGACGTCGATTTTGTGTTCCACATAGGCGCCCGCACCGATACCACGGAGTTCGATTGGAACGTATTTGTTGAGCTCAACCTCGAATACACCAAAGGCATTTGGGAAATATGTGCCAAGAACTACATACCAATGATTTACGCTTCGTCGGCGGCCACCTACGGCGACGGCACTTTGGGCTACATCGACAGTCACGACATTGTGGAACAGTTGCAACCCCTCAACCCCTACGGCCGTTCCAAAAACGAGTTCGACAAATGGGCATTGAAACAAGAAAAACAGCCGCCTTTCTGGGCAGGACTCAAGTTTTTCAACGTGTATGGCCCCAACGAATACCACAAAGACCGCATGGCGTCGGTAATACTGCACACTTTCGAAACAGTACGCAAGACCGGCAAGATGCAGCTTTTCCGTTCGCACAACACCAACTTCGAGGACGGCATGCAACTACGTGATTTTGTGTATGTAAAAGACGTGGTTAGCGTTATCCTCCACCTTTTCGACAACAAACCCGAAAGCGGTCTGTACAACGTCGGCACCGGACACGCACAGAGTTTCCTCGACCTAGCCAACTCCACTTTCGAGGCCATGGGACTTAAACCCAACATCGAGTTTATCGACATGCCAATGGACATCCGCGACAAATACCAGTATTTCACCGAGGCCGACATCTCCAAACTGCGTTCCACAGGCTACGACAAACCTTTCCACAACCTCAGCCAGGGCGTTGCCGACTACGTTAAAAATTATCTGATACCAAATAAATATATATAATGAACTACAAAAGCAAGCTTCACGACATAAAAGCCTTTGTATTTGATTTCGATGGTGTTATGACCGACGGCTCGGTGTGGACCTTGTTCAACGGCGACACTGTGCGCGCCGGCAACATAAAGGACGGATTCGCTTTGCAATACGCCAAAAAGAAAGGCTACATCACAGCCGTATTGTCGGGTGCCACGTCGCTTAGCATCAACAACCGTATGAAAGCCCTCGGTACAGACCCCGACGACATTATGACCGGCTGCGCCAACAAAATAGAGACATACAGACTGTTTTTGCATCGCCATAAACTAACTGAAAATCAGGTGCTTTTTATGGGTGACGACCTACCCGACTACGAGATAATGCAACATGCGGGCGTTGCCACATGTCCCGCCGACGCCGCCGAGGAGATAAAACAAATTGCCGACTACATTTCCATCTATCCGGGCGGCAAAGGCTGCGTTCGCGACGTTATCGAGCAAACACTACGTCTGCACGGAAACTGGTTCCACCCCGACGCGGTGATTTGGTGATTAGTATTTTTTTTCCATAGTAATCAACCGTTATCGATATTAACCAATTACGAATTTAAGCGCGGATTACAAGTAATAACCAGTGTAATTACTTCACCATGAAAAGTTTCTTTCTCTTTATTGCCACTGCTCCATTGAAAAAAATCTTGGTACTGGGAACAATTTTCTGCGTCCTTGGAATAACGAGCGTACGGGCACAACAGGAAATATCGGAGTCGGATATTTTTCAATGGTTTCTCGAACCAAATTATTCTTTGACAGTGAAATGCAGCTACTCCGAAATAACAAAATATATGGCTCCCTATTGTCATTATCACAAAGAGCCGGAAAATGGAATGGTAACTTATTATGGAGAACACAGAGACAACCGTCACGATTGCGAAAAAGACAGTTTATTTCAGGCGGAGGAGATTTATCTTTTGCGATTGGAAAAACTGAACTCAGCTCCAATAATGCGGAATCCACTTTCTCGCGAAACGGCTAAAATAGTTCACAATTTCGAATTGCTTACAGGCACACCCAACAGCGAAGGTGTGGATTCCTTTGGCAAGTACTATATTTCAAACATTGCTTGTACAGCATGGAAAATTTGGTTAAACAAGAACAAAAGCCGACTTTGTTATTGTAAAAAAAGTGGTGTTCTGTACGCAAATAAATCTATCACTAACAGATGAAGAAAGTTGCACCGGCCATTCTATCATTCTTACTTCTCTGTAAAATGTTTGGATATGCGCAATGTCCAATAATTTCAGAGATTGACACAAACACCTTTGTAACATTGACCATGCCCAATGGCAGCAAGACACCTTTGGGCGACAGTTTATTGCTTCAAGACACAGGCACCTACAGACTAACGGCAACTGGTTTCACCCCGACGCTGTGATTTGGTAGATTACAATCGGTTATTTATCTAATTATAAGTAAATTTATTACAATGAAACACATCTGCAACACCATCCTCATCTGCATTGCTGCAATCATACTGTTTTCTTGCAACAACAGCGGCAAAGAATTGATAGAACATTGCAAAGCTATGGACAATATGTGTCCTATGGCGTTAGGCGATTTCTTATCCGTAAATAGTGTAAATTATTCAAATGGCGAAGTCGTTTTCACCTATTCAGTTAATAATCAGGCATTCAATTTTGATGCAATACGTGCAAACGAAACTACATTTCACAACAACATGCTTTCAACGTATGCAAACAACACAAATGACAGCTTCAAAAAATTGATTAATGCAATAATAAAAGCGAAAGCCAATTTTAATTTGATATTTAAAAGCACAGACAATAATGATTCTTACACCTGCCGATTCACCTATGACGAACTCAAATCGGCAATGGGTAAAAACAACCCAAATGTTGAAGACAAAGTGCAAGCCATAATAAACAACACAAAACTACAGTTGCCATCGCAGGTTGCAGAAGGCATTACAATAACCGACGTGGCCATTGAAAACAACTGCTTTACATATTACTGCAAATGTGACGAAAGCATGTACAGCATTGAAACATTGCAAGCCAATGCCGATGCATCCAAGAAAATCATAATGGAATCGACAATAAACAACAATGATGCGATATTGAAAGATTTGGTCGCCACACTGATACAATCAAATCTTGGTATGGCATACAAATATGTCGGTTCGAAAAGCGGCAAAACCTGCACAATCACTATTGATGCCGCTGAGTTGAAGTCCTGCGTGGAACATTCCAAACTCCAGTACAGAAACATTCACTGAGTTTTTACTATTGCAAGCGTTTCTGCGACGAAAGTGACACCGGTCAGGATTTTCTTGGCGACAGCGCATATATAGGGAAAGGAGTGAAACGGGTGATGCGCAAGTTCAAGCTCAAGGACCGTGTCATCAAACGTAATGTGAAGGGCAAGAAAATCAGCAAGTGGCAGGATACGATAAACCGGAAGAACTCCAAAACTCGCGTCAGAGTGGAACATATCTTCGGTTTTTGCGAGCAGAGTCTTTCCGGGATGTTCAGCCGTGCGGTCGATTTTGCACGCAATGCAGCCTTCAACACGCATACATGCATGGTGTACAACATGTGCCGCTACGAGCAGATACTGCGTCTCGGGACGAATTGATTAAAACATAATACATTGAATAACAGCAAATCACCCCCACCCTCTATAAAAATATCGGGGAAAAACTTGTCAAATAAGAAATAAAATCGTAACTTTGCAGTGTCGTTTTGTTCGTTATTTGTTTAACGGAATTCGCAAAAAATCGGATAAAATGACTATGAAATCAGAAATAATGTAAAATTAGAAGTCCCCATAAATATGATACGCAGAAACGCATTGTTGGGTCTGATACTAATTTCTACTTTTCTCCCGGCATTGGCGCAGACCAACTGGAATATTGGCTGGCCATATATGCCGCCACGCGATACCAATCACATACGCATTATACGGGAATATAGAATAGACTCCACAGGCAAACGAACACTGACAGATATCACAGAATACGACCGTCATGGATACCAAACTAATCCGAATATCAAACTGACATACAACGACAAAGGTCAACTAATTCACTGGTTGAAACCAAATAATGATACTACCATGCCACAATATTACCAATCTGAAACATGCGATATCAGCTATAATGACATCGGACAGCCAGAAACTATACTTTGGGTATATTGTGGATCAGATACAAATTATGTCTCCCACAAACTTGTGCAATATAGTGAAGACTCTCTTTGTCAGAAATTGAGATACCACACAACAAGCATCAGACCCAGAGATACATTTACCTACACAGCAACCGCATTTTATCGTTGCTTCGACAATCAAGGACGTTTGATACAATACGGCAATGATGAGTACTATACCGAAGAGTCCTTTTTCCGCATAAACTATACTTACGACAATGCAGGACGCATAACAACCTGCCAAGGACAGTATTGGGAAAATGCTGATTCTTTGGCTTATCATTACGACAGTAACGGCAAACTTACAAAAATTACAGGCACAGCATATTTTCCTGAAGGAGAGTTCGATATACTGATTCATTGCTGGCCCGACGGCACTCGCAAAGAAGAATGGCAGCGCTATCGCGACACACACGACAATATTATAGTATCCGACGACCATCTTTTATACAACACTCGCGGCAACATAATACGTTGGGAATCTGGATACATCAACACTACTTTCGAATACGAGATAGAGTATTGGGAATAAATGTCCGAAACATCACAATCTTAAATGCCCATAAAGAAACTCGTTTTACTCGGAACAATATTTTTCGTCCTCGGGATAACGAGTGTGCAGGCGCAGTGTCCTCTTATTGCCAGTATCGACACAACAGCCACAGTTATAATGACCAAGCCCGACGGTCAAAAGGCCATGCTTAGCGACAGCATTATGCTGCGAGACACAGGCTCATACAGACTAACAGCAACTGTAAACGGTTCCGACACTCTGTCGCTCTCATTCATATTGACAGGAGGTGAGGAAGTAGTCAAGGTTTGTATAAACAATCCCTTGCCTTCATGTAGAGACGGTAACACAAAAAAAACGGTGTTCTCAATAGAACGACATCTTTTCCCTCCAAAGAATGTTGAAATTGAAACTTATAAATATAAAAGAAGAGGACGAATTGAAGGTCCGATATTCAAGATAAAAAACGGCAGCAAAGACACTCTGTATGGCTATTTTTCACCGAACTTTCTTTGGGGATGGCTTGAAGTGTTCGATAATGGGAAACGAACAGGTTGGCTGTTTGGTACTAGAGATTATCAATATAACGGTGGCGGCAAACCTCTATTTCCAAACTCCACAAAGAAAGCCACAGTAGGCAAGTCTGGAATCCATGTACATGCAGGCATTTATCGTTACCACATTCTTTATTCAACAAAACCACAAAACATCGGAATTCCACTCACCTACAAAACATCCACCCGCGACAGGTACACCTCTGTCAAATCGTGGTACCATCTAACATGTGATTTCGAAATCAAGTACGATTAACGCCTTTTAACCGGCCGAAACATCATAAATGCTAATTATTTATTCGTCGATGGCTGGATTGTGGCAAAAAAAAGCGAGTGCAACGAGCGAACAATTCGCAAGATTCATAGACTTCGCGAGCCGAAGGCGAGCAGGAGAATAAATAACTAGCGTCCGGAAAAAGCGGGTTGGCTGGTGGTGATAAAAAAATGCGAGTGCAACGAGCAAACAATTTTCAAGATTTATAGATTTCGCGAGCCGAAGGCGAGCAGGAGAATGAATAACTAGCGTCCGGAAAAAGCGGGTTGGCTTGTGGCCGAGCCGCCGGAGCCACAAAAAAAAGGAACCACATCCGTGGTTCCTTTTTAAAAAGATTGGCGGCGGCCTACTTTTCCACGAACTAGCGCAGTATCATCGGCGATGGCGGGCTTAACTTCTCTGTTCGGAATGGGAAGAGGTGAACACCGTCTCCATAGCCACCAAAATATTCCTATAGACAATTGGCGCG
>JAFSOU010000081.1 GCA_017443265.1 Bacteroidales bacterium
AATTTGATTTGTTTATTTCGCGACGAATGTGTATATTTGTCGTTGCATTTGCATGATAGGTCTGTGGCATAATTTGCTGTTTTTAAATTAATGTTTTCCTTTGCAAATATAGCCATTTTCCTTCAATTCAGGGTTGGGAAAATCCGATTTATCAACGAAATCGGAATTTACCAACCCAAGGGCAAATGCCTAACAACAACCTTGTGAACTTTTACAGTTAATAATTTAACGTTATTTTAAAACAAAGTGAGTTCATTGCCATTTCGACTTGAATCCATGTTACGGGATTTCTCGTTGGGAGTTGTCAGAAGTTCGTGCAAATCAGCTTTTTCAAACAGAGAAACACTTACCAAAGTCGCTATTTCTGTTATGGTATACTTGCTCTGATAAGCTTTCTTTATCCATGCCAACAGCAGGTACGCACAAATTGCAACCCAAAGATGAGTTTTGACGGCATTTTGAGAATACCCCCAAAGTTTTTTAATGACTATATTCTGTTTAATCCATCTGAAGAAGACTTCGATACTCCAACGATGCCTATAGATGTTGGCAATTTCGTCCGCCGTCAGTTCAAAGTTGTTGGTTATGAAGTCGATTATTTCACCCGACTCTTCATCAAGCGCCCTGACCAATCTCAAATCGTCATGATACTGGTCACTTGATTTTTTCTTGGCCAATCCTACAATGAAATCTCCCACAATGTTGGAGCCCGACATGTTGTCAACCAGCACTTCCTTGAACAAGAATCTCATATTGGTCTTTGGCCTAACGAAGAAAAAGGCATTGGATAGATGTATCCGCCATAGTGCCTCCAAGTCCACATACGTCTTGTCCGCCACATATATGGTGAATGGCTCGATATCCAGCTTGTCGAACATGTTGCTGTCGTACCATCGTCCGTCACTCACATATATCTGTACAGGAATGCTGCCTCTCAAGTCCAAAAGAGTATGCATCTTCACATCTCCTCTGCTATATCTCCCAATTGCCCAGTCGCACAAAACCATGCTGACTGATATTGTCGTTGAATCAAGAGCCAGCAACACGAGGTCCGTGTCCACATCGTCCAGTTTCTCCGATGCATACAGCGGTCTTACAATATCTATCAAAACGTGTCCGAGTTCTTCATATATACGAAAATCTCTTTTCTCGTTAGCCCTTGACAATGTAGTGTGGTCAACGGTTTTGCCGAACCCCATATGGAACAGGCTGGACTCGTGAGCCTTGAGACACAGGCAGATATCCCGCAAAGAGCCACATGAAGAAAGCTGGCCAAAGAGCAAGTGAAGCAATTGATTGTAACAAGTCAATCCATGTGCCCTATAGTTGCCATTGTATTTTTTCACCAACTTGTTGAAAGGAGTCAGCTTAAGGAAGCCCGCTATCTGACTGAAAATATATTTGCCTGAATTCATATTATCACAGAATTTGTTCTGCAATAATACGTTCTTTTCAAATCAAAATTGCCAGCAATCTTTGTAATTTAAATATTATCAACAATTTGCAGAGATTGTTAAAAAGTTAACGCACCAGTATTAGTCTTGAAACAAAAGAAAAGAAGCAAAAGAAAAATTCAAGGCTGTGACAAAAAAACTAAAAAACGCCTGCGTTCCGCTAAAGTAGTCAAACTCGCACTTTTGTCGTAGTTCATAGCATAAACAAAATCTCACATCTGAGTTCGTTTTTCAAACGTTTGACGTTTCTATGCTCAAACAGTGACGCCTTCTTAACGCTGCACTCCGACGTTTTTCTTAACGTTTTTTTCTCAATGCCTTGAGGCTGCCGCATTTGGGTTTAGATTCGGTATTTCTAAACCTAACGATTTTCGCAGAAAATCGAATGCGCGGTGGGCCGAACATTTACCCGGGAAGCGTGGGCAGATGCGCGCTAGATAGGGATGAAGAAAAGTCCAGTGGACTTTTCGATAGCCCGCAAGGGCGGAGAATTTGTTTTTTTTCTCCGCTTCGCTATCGAAACATTCACAGAATGTGTTTTTTTTCTCCGCTTCGCTATCGAAACTGCCACTGGCAGTTTCTTCATATTTCAAGAGAAAAAAGAAAGAAAAATGGTAGACACAATCGTAAACCGAGACCGATTTTTTACTGGACACCAATTAAAGGAAACAATAAATGAATTTGGCGGCGAAAGTTGCTCCTACTTTCGTGGGAGCGATGCTTCTTTTGTCACAAAATCGAGGTTCCGACAGGCACAAAAAAAACCGACAAATTGCCGGTCTCCTTATCGTGATTAAGCTGGGATTCGAACCCAGGACCCCATCCTTAAAAGGGATGTGCTCTACCTGCTGAGCTACTTAACCATCAGCCTGTTTCAGGGCTTTAGTTGTTCCGTGATTAAGCTGGGATTCGAACCCAGGACCCCATCCTTAAAAGGGATGTGCTCTACCTGCTGAGCTACTTAACCTCCTCTGAATTTGAGTTTGCAAAGGTACTACTTTTTTGCCAATATACAAAATTTTTCGGACAAATATTTTGACACACCTCTGCAACATATTGACAATCCGTTTATTAACAAAACAGCATCATCTTCTCCCCCACCCCGTTATCGATGGGATTGGAGGATGTTTCAAATCATTTTTTTCATATTTTAATGCTAAAATCGAACGTTTTTCTCTGTATTTCTGTCGCCCCCTCGGGGCTCATTGGTTGGGGAATATCTTTTATATGGGGGCTGTGGGTTCTCCGCTTCGCTATCGAAAGGTTCACTGAACCTTTCTTCACCCCCACCTATAGTCTGACGCCCCTACGGGGCTCATTTCTCCGCTCCCGTTGGTCGCTATCGAAACATCCACAGGATGTTTCTTCACCCCTTCGGGGCTCTACTGACCACTGACCACTGATTACTGATTACTGACAACTAACCTCTGACAACTGCCCCCTGAATACTAACCCCTGCCCCCTATCTCTGCAATCCGGTTCATGCAGTTGATGCCGTCGATAGCCGACGATGTGATGCCTCCCGCATAGCCTGCCCCTTCGCCGCATGGGTAAAGTCGTTTTAAATCAACGTGTTGCATATCCTCACCGCGGGGTATGCGCACTGGCGACGAAGTGCGGCTCTCAACGGCCAACACCATGGCATTGTCGGTATAATAGCCGTGCATCTTTTTGCCAAAATCGCGGAAAGCCTGCTGCAGCGAAGTGGCCACAAACTTTGGCAGAACCTCGTGCAAAGGGGCCTCGACACAGGCACCCATATACGACGATTTCATCAAATGCTTGGTACGACGGCCGTTGCAGAAATCGGTCAGTCGCTGGGCCGGAGCGTTGATGCTGTTGCCCGCCGCAGCGAAGACAGCCTTTTCCACATCCTGCTGGAAACGCAACAACGACAACACTCCATATTTTTGATACTCAGGCACATCGTCCACCGACACCTGAACCGCTATGCCGGCGTTGGCGTAGGGCGAGTTGCGGCGCGAGTTGGACATGCCGTTCACCACCTGCTGCCCCTCCCCTGTCGCGGCGGGGACTATGATACCACCCGGACACATGCAGAACGAGAACACCCCCCGACCATTGACCTGAGTGGCAACGTTGTACGCCGCCGGAGGCAGAAACTGCGAGTATTTGTCGGTATGGTATTGGATGCTATTTATCAGATGCTGAGGATGTTCCACGCGCACGCCGAGGGCAAAGGGCTTGGGCTCCAGCAGCCACCCCTTGCGAGCGAAAAGCTCGTAGATGCCACGTGCCGAATGCCCTGTGGCCAGAATGGTGGCAACTCCCTCGTACACATTGCCTTTGGCATCTATCACGCCAAGCACGTTGCCGTTACCATCCAGCTTAAAATCAGCTACTTGCGTCTCGAAATAATACTCCCCGCCGTGTTCCTCGATGGTGTGGCGGATGTTGGCAATGATGTCGGACAGACGGTCAGTGCCGATATGCGCATGGGTGTCGATAAGAATTTCCTCGGAAGCGCCGTGTTCCACGAACTTGCGGAGCACGTCGCCAATGTCGCCACGTTTGGTGGAGCGGGTGTAGAGCTTGCCGTCGGAGTAGGTGCCGGCGCCGCCTTCGCCGCAACACCAGTTGGAGACGGGATTCACCACCTTCTCGCGCACCAGCTTGGCAATGTCGAATTTGCGGGCGCTCACATCTTTGCCCTGCTCTATGATTACCGGCTTCAAACCCAGCTCCAAGGCACGCAGAGCTGCAAAAAGTCCGGCCGGACCCGCACCCACAATAATCACAGGCGTGGCATTGGCAACATATTGGTAATCCGAATGATACGAAGCAGGTGCAAATTCCTCGCCTTTGAAATAAACATCGGCGGCAACGTGGTATTTGGCGGGGGCACGGCGCGAATCAATGCTACGACGAAGCACCTGAATGTGGGCAATTTCGTCGGCCGACACTCTAAAATGTTCGGCAACAGCCTGATACAGACGTTTTTCGATAAAAAGCTGTTCGGGCGAGAGGGTTAAATCGGTTATGTTTTTCATTGGTAATCAGCCTTCTACGGTTATAGTAAGCAGAAACGCCCTCGAGTTCATGGCGTTGATAGCGGTGGTGTAATAGGTGTCGTCGGGGATTTTCTGGTCGGTGATACCGAAGTTCATCTTCAGCTCGATGGCCATTTTGAAATAGAGCAGGTAGAAATCGAATCCCGCGCCCACGGTGTAGCTGAATTCCGACGTCTTTAGCCGCACTATCGACTGGTCATCGCGGTTTTTGTTGTTTTTCAACGAAGCGAAATCGAAGGAAAACTTGCCACCCCCCACAAGGTACGGTCGGAAATTGCGCCAGCGCCAAGTGCGGATTTTCAGTTCCAGAGGCACGTCGGCAAACACTGTTTCCACGTTGCGCTGCTCGTCTAGCCGGTGGTCGGCGGCAAGAGCTTCGGGGTCCCAGTTGTAGTGCATATTGCGTTCCACAAGGGTGATGCCGGGGATAAGGCGCAGGTTCATAAAACTGGTAAGACGCATATCGCCAATGATATACAGATGAAAACCCGGGGCGTAGTACGACTCCACGCCGCGCATGGTGTTGCGGATGCCATCGTCCTGAGCCAGAGGCAGATCGAATTTTATCTCCGTCACCCCCAGCCCGATGCCGTAATGCAGCAGCCGCTTGTCGAAATTGACAAGGTGCATATCGGTTTGTGCCACAGCGTTTTGCATGGCGAAGACCAACAACAGGGGCAATATGTGTTTTACGGCTTTCATCGTATTATGGTGAATTGTAAAACGTTGCAACGGCGGTTTTAGTATAAAACGACAACGAAAAAGACGAAAAAAAATCATTGGTGTCCGATAAAAGTTTTTGAAAAAGTTGAAAAAAAGTAGGGCTGACGATATAAGATGTCAGCCCTTTGGTTTATCTTTGCAGTTACGACAAAACAAAGTTTAAACCAATGAGCAAAGATACACATTTTATCG
>JAFSOU010000082.1 GCA_017443265.1 Bacteroidales bacterium
CATCTTGGACCGATGACGATATCCTTGAACTGCAGCATAAACTCAACCGCAGACCAAGAAAAAAAATCGGTTTCGATTTGCCATATCGAAAATTTTATCTATCTTTGAAAAACTGAGTTGCGTTTTGGTCTGGAATCTATCCTATAAAAATATCAGGAAAAAACTTGTCAAATAAGAAATAAAATTGTAACTTTGCAGTGTCGTTTTGTTCGCTTTTTATTAAACGGACTTCGGCAAAAACAGTAAAAGTCTTGATAAACAGAAACTGTGTAAAGTCAAAATAACTAACAAAAAAACATGGTATGAAAAACATATTACTTTTTGTAGTTTCGGCATTCTTTGTATGCAACACAATCAATGCTCAGATTCCTGTAAGAATAAACTGCACGGGCTCTGGCAACGGCGAGGTACAACGCACTTATCATTACGATGGCGATAGATGTGGTGCCACCGATTATTATTCTGGCGGATTCGTTGCCAGCTACGACTTCTTGCCCGACCAAACCAGCGACCTCACCCACCTCTATGTAAACAACATTGACCGTATAAACGACATTTATTCACACTATAGCGGCACCTCCGGCACAGCATACACATTTTTGTTCACCGTAAATAGTGCATCGTCAATCACGATAAATCCCGTATTTACCAGAGTTTCATTAGTTCCCATAAGCATCAATTGTACGGGCACCGGCAGTGGTGAAGTGCAACGCTCATTTGATTATTATGGAGATTTGTGCGGTGCGACAGAATACGTTTTTGGTGGATTCTATTACAGTTATGACTTCCTGCCCGACCAAACCAGCGAACTCACCCACCTTTATGTGAACAATGTTGACCGCATCAACGACATTTATACCCACTATAGCGGCACCTCCGGCACGACACACAGATTCGGATTCACGTTAAATAGTGCCTCTTCAGTCACAGTCAATCCTGTATTTAACAGAATTGTTTATCAGATAGTGGCTGTTAGTGCCGACTCTACAATGGGATATGTGACGGGTAGTCGTGGTTATGAAGTAGGGACAAGGGCGACGCTGACCGCAATTCCCTACGAAGGATACGTTTTCAGCCACTGGCACGATGCAATAACCGCTAATCCGCGGCTGGTCGATGTGGTGAGCAATGCTTCATTCATGGCTTATTTTGCACCCTCTAACGGCATTGTCGAAATGCCTTCCAATAACTACACCATACAAATATACCCCAACCCGGCAGCAAATATAATAAATGTCTCTATAGCAGGATTCAACGGGGATGTGCAACTCAATGTATTTGACATCGACGGGCATAAAGTAGCAACCCAAAATTTCAACTGCAATGAAAACGGCAACGCCAATATTGACGCCAACGGACTACAAAGTGGTATTTATTTTGTGCAGGCCATTGCCGACAATAAAGTCACTGTCCAAAAAATTGTAGTAAAAAGATAAGTTGTGAGTTGTGAAAAAAACAGCGCACTGAACGCAAGAGCCATTCGAGTAATTCGGATAGTTCTTGGGATTATGATATGTCTTGCAACAGTGGGATTCGACCCCCGACTGGCCGACATTTCAAACATTGTGCGATTCACATTGACAGCCCTTTCACTACTGACTGCTTTATTATTATCATGGTGCAATAAAGAAAAGCCGTCTTTTCCAGCCGGCACAGTCCTTCTTCTACTCTTTGTCCTTCTGCAGTTTGCATCTATAATTTGGGCCACCAATAAGGCCGAGGCGATATTCGAAGCTTCGAAATGGTTTTTGGTCATTTCAATATTCTTACTCCTTTATCCATTTGTTCTCCGACATCCGGCCCGCTTTGTTGTAACGATGTCGCGGGTATCTCTGGCTGTTAGCGTGGTATCATTGGCCGTTGCCGCGTGGCAGATATCACAACTCGGCGATTTTTCATGGAGTAGCCGTTATGCAATAACATCTCTCTTTTCTCACAAGAGCACCTTTTCGATGATGCTTCTTCTTACAATGTCTTTCCCCTTGATACGTCTTTGTTTTCGATTCCGAAAAGGACGAGTAATATACTACATACTCATTGCAATTCATCTTTCGATGCTTTTTTTCCTTCAGTCGCGTGCTGTATGGCTGGCTACCATATCTGTAGCTATTACTTTAATAGTGCTTTTTATACTTAAAGACAAAAAAAGACAAAGACGGTGGCTTGTCGTTTCGATAATCACACTGACAGCTTTAGTTTTGATTGTCGGGGGGACACGCGCATTCACATCACTTTCTCTGCACACCCCCAACCAAAAAGGCGGATTGTTGGCCAATGCCTCAATCTGCGAACGTCAGTCGTTGTGGCGGATGACATTCCGTATGACTGACAACCAACCTCTACTTGGATGCGGTGCTGGCAATTGGAAAGTATGTTATCCTTCCGTTGGTACGGGAGATGTGTTTTCTATCAATCTGCTTGATTTTAATTTTGTACGTCCTCACAACGACTACCTCCGCATACTTTCCGAGAATGGTTATGTGGGCTTAACGTTACTTCTATCCGTCCTTGTTTCGTTATGGGTTGGCGTGAGAAACACTAGCAAACGCACACGCCTCGGCCGTTTCTCACGAATTGCCATGGCATTTGTCGTCGGAGTCGCTGTCTTTGCAATGTTCGACTTCCCGATTGACCGTATCGAAACCCTGCTATGGACCGTGCTGATAGCCACTTCAGCATCAGGTTTGTCGCCAAATATCCACAATTGTAAATTTAGACAGTCCCTTTGGCATCCAATAATCGCAGTAATATTAATAGCCGTTGTTACACTTGGGTGTTCCCGTTGGAAAAGCGAGTCGCACCTTGCATATATAGTAGGAGGAATCCACCAACGCCAGTGGCAAGATGTGGAGAATCACTGCCACCAAGCAAGAACCCCTTGGTGTAATCTTACCGCCCTTGGTATGCCTTTGGCCTACTACGAGGCAATGGCGCAGGAATATCAGCACAAACCGGCCCTCTCCACATTCCGTGCGGCGCTCAAAGCCTCACCTTGGTGCAAACAAGTCATCACCGATTTGGCTCGTCTCGAATATACCGAACTCCATAACACCGACTCATCCATTGCGATGTTTCGCGAAGCCATTCGTATCAGTCCTGGCTACACCTATGCTTACCTCAACCTGGCGCAAGTCTATATACACGAGCAGCACTGGGCTGAGGCTATAGCCGTGCTCAACTCTCTCGATCTCGATGCAAAAGAACAACAGCTTCGTGACATGACTTGGCACTATCACCAAGGAACTACTGCCGAATATTACACTAACCAACTCGTACCTTCGGAACGTATGAGCGTCGACCGCATCCGAAAATTTGCCGAATCAAACATTATTAAAGCAAACGACTCAATATCAAAATAGACGATATCATAAAACAGGATTATCGATTAGATTTATATGAGTTTGACGCTCTTGTTTCACCTATTATTCCTCCCCTACCCTCCATCACCGCTCACTATTTCAAAAAAAATCGTATCTTTGTACCAACCTTGTTACCGTGTTGCAGGATTTAATCTTTTGAAAATCAAAACAATAAAATAATACCGACAGATATGAACTACGATGTAATAGTTATTGGCAGCGGTCCCGGAGGATATGTTGCCGCAATAAAATCGGCACAGCTGGGCATGAAAACCGCTGTGGTGGAACGCGAGAACCTTGGCGGGATATGCCTCAACTGGGGCTGTATCCCCACCAAAGCCCTTCTGAAAAGCGCTCAGGTGTACAACTACATAAACCACGCCTCGGCCTACGGTGTGGCAGCACAGCCCGCCGAAGCCGACCTTCCGGCCATGGTGGCCCGCAGCCGCGGAGTGGCCGAGACCATGAGCAAAGGCGTGCAGTTCCTGCTCAAGAAAAACAACGTGGAGGTGCTTACCGGTACCGGCAAAGTGCTGCCCGGCAAGAAAGTACAGGTTACAAACGCCGAAGGCGAAGCCACGGTGTACGAGGCTAACCACATCATCATAGCCACCGGCGCCCGCTCGCGCAACCTACCCAACCTGCCGCAGGACGGCAAAAAGATTATTGGCTACCGCGAAGCCATGACACTGCCCGAAAAACCCAAGACAATGGTGGTGGTAGGCTCCGGAGCCATCGGAAGCGAGTTTGCCTTCTTCTACCAGTCGATAGGCGTGCAAGTTACCCTCGTGGAGTTCCTGCCCAACGTAGTCCCCAACGAGGACGAGGATGTGTCGGCACAGATAAGCCGCTCGTTCCGCAAGATGGGAATGAAAGTGATGACCTCCGCCTCGGTGGAGAAAGTGGACATCGACGGCGACATCTGCCACGTCACCATCCAGTCCAAGAAAGGCACCGAAGTGGTGGATGCCGACATAGTGCTCTCGGCTGTTGGCGTTATCACCAACCTCGAAGGCATAGGCCTTGAGGAAGTGGGCATAGCCACCGAACGCACCAAAATTGTTGTGGACGACTACTACCGCACCAACGTGGAAGGCTACTACGCCATCGGCGACGTGGTGCACGGCCCCGCCCTGGCTCACGTGGCATCGGCCGAAGCCCTCGTATGTGTGGAGAAAATTGCCGGCCACAACCCGCAACCCGTCAACTACAACAACATACCCGGCTGCACCTACACCACTCCCGAAGTGGCCTCGGTGGGAATGAGCGAGAAAAAAGCCCGCGAAGCCGGATACGAAGTGCTGGTGGGCAAATTTCCCTACACCGCCTCGGGCAAGGCCACGGCAGCCGGCAACCGCGATGGTTTCATCAAAATGGTTATCGACGCCAAAACCGACCAGATACTGGGAGCACATTTCTGTGGCGACAACGTTACGGAGATGATTGCCGGCATCGTTTCGGCACGGCAGAACGGCCTCACCGCCAAGCAGGTGGCCGCCTCGGTACACCCCCACCCCACCATGTCCGAAGCCATTATGGAAGCCATCGAACAGGCCTACGGCAAAGCCGTACATCTGTAATATTCACACACTTGTAAAAAAAATCCGTCTGACGTTGCGTCAGGCGGATTTTTTTTGCACAACGGCCAATGTGTCCTGCTCCGATGCACCAACCGACCAGAGCCTTTGCACTGCTGGAAAAAAAGAAAAATAATTGTCCTGTAACGTTTTTTGGAACGCATCAAATAAAAAAGCCCCCCGCTTTTGCGGAGGCTTTTTTATATTTGATAGCTTGAATTATCATTGGTCGGTGGTGTTGCGCACCAGACGGACGGCGTTGCCGTCGAACTTGTTCTCGGTGTAAACAGAAGTTATGTGTTCCTGACCATTGTTCAACCCATAAATCTTGAATGAATAGGCGTGTTGGTGTGCTGTAATCGGTTGTCCGTCGTAACTTGTTGTAGCGGGGCAGGATGACGAAGACCAGTAAAAACCGATTTCATTCCGATGATGGATTGTTTCGGTTCTTGCACCACAAGCCGGCAAAAACACAACGCCGTAGCTCTCAAGCAGTTTAAACTGGGCATAAGTGTATGTGTTGGTAACGAAAAGTGTGGCAGTTGTGCCAGGAGTGAGTTTCAGACCTTGGGGCATCATAAACCAGTGCATTTTGTCTGGGATGAAGAAAAAGCCATTGGCATAATCGCCGTTGCCAGTAGTGTCTATTCTTCCGAAACCACATTTGTAGTTGCCATCTATGTCGATGCGTTTTGCGCCTCTGTAGGCGTAATCCCATTCGTTATGCGACAATGTGCGCCAAGTCTGTCCTATAGTTGTACCCGCACGTTTTGTCGGGTCGCTGATGGTAGCATTGAGCTCTGAATTGTTCACAAAGCCCCAGTCGGCGAAGAAGTTGTGGTCAGCTAGGATTGTGCCGCCTGCAGGGATGTGGGTTGAGGGATCGCAGTTTGTCCAATCCCACTGACGTCCAAGATATGAATGCTCTACGTCGCTGGAAAAATTCCAAACTTCACTTGCTTGAGATACAGGCCCATATCCGAATCCGTATCGGGCGGCACCCCATCCGGCCACAGTTGTCGCATTATAGCCCCACAATGTATTGTAGGGTGCATAGTTTAAAGCTCCTGAAACATTGCTGCCAGATGTGCCCCAGCCAAACAGGTCAGTCCAAATGTCGAGGTTTCGTATTTGAGCGTATTTGGCATCCATATCGGCATAAGAGGTGGTAGGTGTTGCGGGGAAGACAATGAGTGATCTTGTAGCATCGGGTAAAATACTGTACTGCTCATGTGCAAAGCGCCATTTGTTCTGGCGGAAATTGTGCTGCAGGTTGCCGCCAGCGAAATACACTTTCTGGTTGTCGGAAACTGAGATAGCTCCGCCCCAGTCCTGGTAATTTGCGGTTTGCGTAACAGTGTACAGAAACGAGCGATTAAGAGTGGCCGAAGCGGTCTCTTGCTGAACCACCTTTGTGCCGTCGCCGTTCCAGATCTGCATCACAAGGGCTTTGTTCTGTATTGGGGGCACCATAATAAAGAAAGTCTTTTCTGTTGTAATATCCACAGGGGTAGAGAAAACAAGTTCGGTAAGGTTGCTCGGAGTGCCGTCAACAGCTGTAAGTACGGGATTGCCTATGACATTGAAAGTAACTTCGAAGTCGCCAGACATACCTTCGGGGCTGGTGAGACGTATGCGGCTTACCTGAGCATCAACACCTGTTGTTCCCGGCTGTGCTTTGAGAACCACCTTAAGAACAGAGCAGATGTTTTTGTATCTCAAGTTCACGCTGGTCACGTCGGTAGATGCATTAGCCGACGAGTAAGCGGCCATGTAGTTGTTGTCGATTTGGTCAGAAGAGCCGTTGTAGCTCTGCACTGTGGGCAACGTTACAATCATCGGGGTAGCATCGGCCGGTATCGAGTTGATGATGCTTGCCGGATATATGGAGCGGTAAACATCGCGACCGGGTTCAAGCATTGTGTTTGGCGAAGCCGTACCAGTGAAACCAGCTATCTGAGGGTCGACTGGATCGATGTCGATAATGTCGAGAACTCCGTTGTTGACAGTAATTTGGTCTCCCTGATCCCAATACACTTTATAGATTCCGTCTTCTTCCTTTCCATCCATGTGGGCTTTTTCAGGTCGGGTAGTCATAATCTGTGCCGATACATTTATCTGTTTGGAAGGACCATATTCCATAACTCTGGACAAATCCAATTCTTCTTTTGCACAGGAGGCAGCAATTACCATCATTGCACCCATTGCAAACATGCTGCCAATTTTAATGAATTTGTGTTTCATTTTTTTGATTTTTTATTATTATTGTTTGTTTTACTTATTTTTCCAGAAAAAGGCAATCCCTCATTGAGGGACTGCCATACTTAAATGAAACAGAGGCGTACAGACGATCAAAATACGCCTCGGTGTCACCATAAAATACATTATTTGATAAATAATAATAACCAGTCCCTTTCCCCCCCCCTCGAAAAAGCAATACTGTGTTGAACATTTTCCACAAAAAGATGCAATTGAGACGCACGAACATTCAAAAACGCGCCTCAACGATACCAAAGAAACAAAATTTGAGAAAAAAACATTTATATCGGAAACAACATGTTTCACTTCCGACAAACAAAATATAACGGCATTAAAACACCGCTTCACATCATCTACACAATCAAAAATTAGATGTAA
>JAFSOU010000083.1 GCA_017443265.1 Bacteroidales bacterium
CTTATCTTGAAACATATGCAGACCATTTAGGCCGCAAAGTTACAAAATCAAGTCCGTTGACTCCTCAAACTACTCGTAAAAGACTTTATTTCAGCGATTTCAAAGAAAGATTAGTCCACTTTAACGGGACAGTAGTGATTTTTCCTTCAAAAAAATTTGCAGTTTCCATATTTTTTCCGTATCTTTGCTAATTGGGAGAGGATGTTTTTTTTGAAAACGCCCTGCTTTTTACTTGCTGTGTATCAACATTTTATGTTATGCACACAAGAATAGGGGAATCCGAAAAAACACATCTGCCTGCAAAACAAAAGTATTAAACATTAAAAGATATAAAATCACAGATGGAAAAACGTAAAATAGAATTCTGTTTGGTTTACAGAGACATGTGGCAGTCGTCGGGTAAGTTCGTGCCCCGCATCGACCAGCTGCAGGAGATAGCCCCCGTCATCATCGACATGGGCTGTTTTTCGAGAGTAGAGACCAACGGCGGTGCCTCGGAACAGGTGAACCTGCTGTATGGCGAAAACCCCAACAAATCGGTGCGCGCTTGGTGCAAGCCGTTCAACGAAGCGGGCATCAAAACGCAGATGCTCGAACGCGCCCTCAACGGACTTCGTATGTACCCCGTTCCCGCCGACGTGCGCGAGCTTATGTGCAAGGTGAAAAAAGCGCAGGGCGTTGACATTGTTCGCTCTTTCTGCGGACTCAACGACCACCGCAACCTCGAACTTTCGATAAAATACGCCAAAGCCGCAGGCCAGATCTCGCAGGCCGCCCTTAGCATCACCTACTCCGAAATCCACACCGTGGAATACTACATGGGCGTGGTGGACAAACTGGTGGAATACGGTGCCGACGAGATAGGACTCAAGGACATGGCTGGCGTGGGACGCCCCGTAATGCTAGGCCGACTGGTGAAATGCATCAAAGAGAAATACCCGCATATCCGTGTGCAGTACCACGGACACACAGGCCCCGGTTTCTCGGTGGCCTCGGTGCTTGAGGTGTGCAAAAACGGCGCCGACATCATCGACGTGGCTATGGAACCTCTGTCGTGGGGAATGGTTCACCCCGACGTTATCACCATCCAGGCCATGCTTAAGGACGCCGGTTTCGACGTGCCGGAAATCAACATGAAAGCCTACATGCAGGCACGCAGCCTCACACAGAAATTCATGGACGACTTCCTCGGCTATTTCATCGACCCGAAAAACAAGATAAGCACCTCGTTGCTTGTCGGCTGCGGCCTGCCCGGCGGCATGATGGGCTCCATGATGGCCGACCTCAAAGGCGCTCACGCAGGTATCAACATGTTCCTCAAAAAAGCCGGCAAACCCGAACTCAACGAGGACGAACTGCTGGTGGAACTCTTCAACGAAGTGCAGTACGTATGGCCGAAAGTTGGCAACCCGCCGCTGGTAACGCCTTTCAGCCAATATGTGAAAAACATAGCCCTGATGAACATAATGCAGATGGCACAGGGCAAACCGCGCTACTCGCAGATGGACCAGAACACTTGGGATATGATATTGGGCAAGACCGGCAAGCTGCCCGGCACCCTCGCACCCGAAATAGTGGAGCTGGCCAAGGAAAAAGGCTTCGAATTCTTTACCGGCACACCGCAGGACAACTACCCCAACGAACTGCCCAAATATCGCAAGATGATGGAAGAAGAAGGTTGGGACTGCGGACAGGACGACGAAGAACTCTTCGAAATGGCTATGCACGAACGCCAGTACCGCGACTATAAGTCGGGCGTGGCCAAGAAAAAATTCGAAGAAGACCTCGAACGCGCCAAACAGAAAGCCGCTGCCGGTCCGGTAGCCGCCGCTCCCGCCAAACCTGTGGACAACAAGCAGGCCGAAGTGGAGAAAATGATGGCCAAGTACCCCGACGCCAAACCCGTTACCGCCAAGGCCGACGGCACCATCATCTGGGACCTCACCATGAACGAGCAGTCCATGAACCCGCCTATCGGAACACCATTCAAGGAAGGCGAGACCATGTGTTATGTGATAGCCTACTACGGCAACGACCCAGTAACAGCACTCTTCAGCGGCAAGCTGATGCACGTTTTCGCAAAACAGGGCGAAAAGGTGAAAAAAGGCGACATCGTGGCTTTGATACAATAACAGATATTAACCGAACGGGAGTGCTGCCGAAAAAATGGCATTCCCGTTTTTTTTAATACAAAACGTAAGATTTCAATATTTTAAACGACAAAGGTTCAACTACCAATTAAAAAACACAAAAAAAATGAAGAAAGTAATTTTATTGGCAGCCGTGGCCATGCTGTTTGTTGGAACAGCCGCCGCACAGGGAAAAGTAACAACAGCCACTAATAGCACTCCCGCAGCTTCGGCTACGATGTGCAAAAAAGAGGCAAAATGCCCCCACGCAGCTCAGTGTCAGGGCAAAAACGCCGAGGCTAAAGCTTGCAACAAACAAGCCGAAAACAAAACCTGTGCCAAACAAGGCGAACAAAAAGCCTGCGCCAAACAGTGCAACCACGACAAAGCCTGCGCCAAACACGAAAACGGCAAAGGCTGCTGCAACAAAGCAAAAACAGACTGCAAAGCCAATGCCGACGCAAAGGCCACTTGCAACAAACACAACTCGGAAAAGGCCGTAAAATAGCAGAAATTCGTAACCAAACACTCTCTTTTTTCGTTTCACAACAAAAAATTGGTAATGGACGAAAAACAGATAGTCGAATCTCTGAAACAACACGACCCGGAAGCCTTCCGGCTGGTGTACGACAAGTACCACCAGCGGTTGGTGTATCTGAGCTATGGTATCGTACACAACAACGAGGATGCCGAAGATATTGTACAAGAAGTCTTTATTGATGTGTACGATGCCATTTACAACTTCAAGCAGGAATCGAAACTCTCTACTTGGCTGCACCGCATAACTATGAACAAATCGTACAACCTGCTGAGGTACAAAAGGGTGCACAATATTTTCACAAAACTGGAGGACACTCTGCTGCAACGGGCCGACAAACCCGACGACTCCGAAGAAAAAGACGAAAAGATAGAACAACTGCACAAAGCTATAGCAGCACTGCCAAAACGACAAAATATGGTGTTTACCATGTTCTTCTACGAAAAGATGCCGCAAAAAGAGATTGCCGAAATAATGGGAGTGGCATTGCCCGCAGTGGAACAGCTGATTTTCAGAGCGAAACAGAACATTAGGAAAAACATAAAGATAGAAATTTAAAATAAAGGGAAAGGAGTAATTATGACAACCAACGACACACAATTCGACGACTTCCTGCAAGCCACCATCGAGCGCGACTGCTCCGACATGAGCAGCATCGCACACTCGTTTGCCGGCACTATGCAGAAAATAGAGCAGCGCCGCGCCGCCAGCTCGCAACGCCAGAAAATAGCCATCCGTGTGGTTTCCACAATGATACTCGCCCTCATTGTTACCAACATACTGCTGCTTACCACTTCCAACTCCGACACCATGATCGACGAAGGCTATATCAGCGAATCGACTAGTTATTTCACCGACATCCTACAATAACCATATAATATGAGCAAAAAAGGAAAAAAAATTACAATTTCGGTGCTTGTGGCACTGCTGATAATAAGCAACATAACAACGCTTTACATGCTGCTTAGCAACCGTCCCAAACGCGAGCACCTTGCTGACAAGCTGGAGCTTACAGGCCAAGCGCGCGAAGATTTTGTGGCCATCAAGGAAAAATACAAAGCCAAGTCGAAACCCACCATCGACTCGCTGCGCCAATGCCAGGCACAGCTGCTGGTTCTTACCATCAACAAGGACAACGACTCGCTGCTCGAAGCCACCAAGGACCAAGTGGTGTGCTACCAGCACGACCTGCTGGACAATATACTGGCACAGTTCGAAGAGTCGCGCGCCATGCTCGACAGCGCCCAACGTGTGAAACTCGACTCCTTCTATTTCGAGAAATTCCAGTGCCCCATCAATTTCCTGCACCGCAACCCGCCACAACACCGCAAACATGGACAAAGCCACTCCCGATAGCAACGGCATGTACAGCTACCGCTACCCGCGGCCTGCCGTAACTGCCGACACACTGGTTTTTTCCGCCGACAGAAAAGAAATTTTGCTTATACGTCGCAAAAACGACCCCTACAAAGGCTGCTGGGCTTTCCCCGGTGGCTTTTTGAATATGGACGAAACCCTTGAGCAGTGCGCCCGTCGCGAGCTGATGGAGGAGACAACCGTCACTGCTGGCGAGATGCACGAGTTAGGCACCTATTCCGCAGTGGACCGCGACCCCCGCGGAAGGGTAATCACAACGGCCTATTACACTTTTGTGGACAAGAACGCCGTGCAACCCTACGCCGCCGACGATGCCGCCGAAATAGGCTGGTTCCGTTTGGACAGCCTCCCCCCTCTGGCTTTCGACCACAAAGAAATTTTGGCCGATGCCCTTTCTGCTTTTGAATCTTAGTAATCCCACAAATATCATGAAGAAAATATTTTACTCCTTAGTTTTCGCCTCGCTGGCGATAATAGCCGGATGTACAGGCCGTGTCCAGATTGAGAACCAGATAGACTGCAATGTCGACCCCGACGAGTATTTCGGACAGAGCTACAACGCGTCGGATTTCCAGTTCTGGCGTGTGCTTGAAGAAGGCGAAGCCGCCAATATTATCGACTCCCTCGAGCTTATGCTGGGCGAAAGAGCCGATGAAGACGCCAATGCCGAGTCGGGAAGCCGGTTGGTGCCTGTGCCCGACACTGCCGCTTATGGCGAAGCGCTGCGACAGATGACCTTGAAATTTGCAGACGGAACGCCTTACCATTACCGCTGGCTAAAGGACGAGTACACCGGCGATTTCTGCGAGTTGCTTTTCCTCTATGGCGATACCGAAGGCCGTCCCCTTATCGACGGAAGTCATGTGGATTCGGCCAGTGTCGTGGAATGGAACGGACAAATGTCGGTGGATTTTGTTTTCGACAAAAAAGGGGCCGAGATGTTCCGCAAACTTACCGCCGCAACAGTAGGCGAAAGATTGGCCATGACTTTGGGCGAAATAGTGTTGTCCGTCCCGAGAGTGAACGGCGAAATTAACGGTGGCAGATGCTCTGTGTCGGCCTCCGATACCGAGAAAGCCTGCGCCATAGCCGCAGTTTTGAACAAGAAATAGTTTTTTTTCTCGGAAGTTGGAAAGAATGAAGGTCAGCAATTAGTTTGTAGTTAGACAATGCGGGTGGTCGACTATCTCATCCACCACTTGCGGGTAAGTTCCAATAACAATCGCAACTTTGCATGACAATTGTGACCAATAGCTACATGACGTTATGAATTTTGCATATATGAAAAAAGTGAATTTGTTTGCAAGAATTTTTCATTTATTTAATGGAAAAGAAATAGAATCGAAAGGTATTGAGGTTTATAAAACTTGCAGACATTATAAAATTATAACTATGTATAAATTAAAAGCAGGGTCATATCTCTCTGGTGAACCTGTTTTTATACTTCCTTTAGATATTACGGCAGAAAATCTCTCTAAAGTAATTTTTGAGTGTTTGAACCATAGTTGTCTTGTCTCAAAATCAGAGGAAGATAAAATATGGAATAACAGGAAACAACTATTAAAAAAAATAAAGGAAACTTCATTTAATGCATTGTATAAAAATTCTGTAAGTTGTGATATTATTTGTGTTGAAAATCAAAAGATAACAATAGAACCTAAAATATATCTCGGTTTAAGAAAAGGATTGGTAACAGATACGGAAAGAGTTGTTGAATTAGATTTTTCTAAGTCAAACTATATGGATGTTGCCCAAGTAGTTATTGATTTGTTAACTTAAAGAATTGCGGCAATTATTTTCGGTTGTTGCGGATTACAAATCCGCAACAGTGAATTTAGGGATTTGAAATCCAGATACTTTATTGCGTCGTATGAAGAAAGGTTCAGTGAACCTTTCGATAGCCGTAGGTGGAGAACTCACAAATCCGCCGCAACCGGTTGGCGGCACTTCGACAAGCTCAGTGACCGCACGCCCTCTCTCGGAGGTTGAGCTTGTCGAACCCCCGCACCAATGTAAGTTCCAATAAGAAATGTAACTTCCTGAGTTGGAAGTTTTGTTCCTGTTATTCTTTCACCAGTTTGCGGAACTTGCTGTGGCGTTTTTCGTCCTGTAGTAGTAGGTTGAGCTTGAACTGTCCGTCGCGCAGGCCTTCAGCAATGCATTGCGCTTTGAAAGTCTCGAACGAGTCTTTTTTCAACAGATGTGTAACAGGGTCTTTAAGCCGTAGCGAGTCGCGTTTGGCTTTGTATTCCTGATTGAAGGATTTGAGCACCTCGTCCACTCTTTTGGCAAAAGCCTCGGCTGTTTGCTGTTTGGTGTCGGTGTCGGCAAACTCAAAATAGAAACGGTAGGCCGATAAGTCGAGGTCGGCAAAACCGATAAAGAAACGCAACGGGGTTTCCATCTCGTTCTCCACTTGTCTCACTGCGTCGATGAATTGTTTTTCGTGCAGTTTTTCACCAGTGATGGATACAATGCCGTTCACTTTCTGTATCAGATGTATGGACGGTGTGTTCCAGTATTTTGGCCCAACCTCCACAAGGTCGTTCATATTGTAGCGGTAAAGTCCCGCATAAGTGGTGACGTAGGTTATGTAGCGTTTGCCCTGCTCAATCTGGTGCATCTGCAAAAAACGTTTCTCGTTGTCGGTTTTTTCCAAATCCTCTTCGGGTACAAACTCGAAGTAGTGCATGTGCGGACAAAGTATGGTGTTCACCGTGTCGTCTATCACCAGACCGAAGCGGCATTCGGTGGCGTAGTAAGAAAACTCCTGATGGAAAGTCTGTTGCGGGAACGAGTCTTTGAATTTGTCGAGATAAATTTTTGTGTTGCCGCATTTCCAAGTGGTGAGTAGCTGGAAATCGGGCCAGTAATGTTTGGGTAGCACAGTGCCGTATTTTGATTTCAGTTCCCGCAACTCTGCGGCGCGTTTGGGGTTGGGTTTCAGGTATGGAACAAAAGTCTGGCGTATCTCGTCGGGAATAGGCATATCTGCGTTGAGGGTGCCTTTTTCTATGTCCTCGACATATTTGTCGTAGTATTCGTTAACGTTGTTTTGCATCTCCACAATGGTAGAAGGGTTGGCGGTGATGATAAGCGAGGTGGGGTTTTCTATTCCGAACCGCATTATAGTGTAGTATCGGGCGGTGTAGTCCTCGATGGAGTAAACCGAGAAAGGGTAGGGCGAAAGGTCTTTCACAAACTTGGGGCAGTCGCGCTGCGAGAAGCCGGATATGGAGCCGCAGATGGTGCCGTCGGGGGCGTAGCCTTCGATAACTTTGCCTACAATGCTTACCAGTTTGCCGCCGAACACGCCGTGCCGGTTGCGTATCATGGAGTACAGCCAAGCCTTGTTCATCTTGCCGTAAACATCGTTCAGGTAGCGTTTGGTGATGGGAATCCATTTGGGTTCCTTGGTGGTGCCCGATGTGGTGGCGTAGAGTGCGGGCTTGTCGGGGAAAAGCACTCCGGCCTCGCCTTGCTTGTGGCGTTCTATGTACGGGCTCAAATCCTCGTAGTTGTTGGGCTGCACGTTTTCGCGGTAAAGGCGGTATAGCTCTTCGTCGTCCTTGGCTTTCAGAATTTTGGCGAAATTATGCTCTTTCCCGTAAACGGTGTCTTTGGCAAACTCCAGTATTCCGCACAGCGTTTTTTCCTGCTTTTTGCGTGGATTTTTGGCGGCTTGTTTGAAAATATGGAACTGGATGCCGCCCGCCACCCCTAAAAGAAAATTGGCTGTAATGTTTATTTTGCTCATTGTAAGTAAGTTATGTTAATGTTTTTGATTTTATTAGTCTCTGAAAATGAAATACACTGCTCCCAACATGCAAAGGCACGCCCAAACATAGTTGAGTTTGAAGGGCTGGTTCATCACAATCATCGAGAAGGGGATGAAAACTGTAAGCGACACCACCTCCTGAATGATTTTGAGCTGCGGCAGGGTGTAAACCGTGGAACCGATACGGTTGGCCGGCACCTGTATCAGATATTCGAAAAGTGCTATAAGCCAGCTAACTATGGCCGCCACGTACCAAGCACGGTTCGACATGTTTTTCAGGTGTCCGTACCAAGCGTAGGTCATGAAACAGTTGGAGCAAACCAGCATAAAGATTGAAACCACACGGGGGTTGGAAATTATCTGCCACATTCTTCGTCGACAAGTTTTAAAAGGTCCATAAATACGTTGTTTACAGTGCGTTCCACGGTGCGGGAGCGGTTGTTGCCCAGATGCAGCACCCGAGTTACCGTCTTTTGTGCCGAAGCCACTCCAATCCACACCGTTCCTACGGGTTTCTGCGGTGTTCCGCCCGAAGGTCCCGCCACGCCGGTAGTGGCCACGGCATAGTCGGCGTTGGCTCTGCGGCGGGCGTTTTCGGCCATCTGCGTCACCGTCTCCTCGCTCACCGCTCCGAAAGTCTCGAGGGTGTCGTGCCTAACGCCCAAGATATTCTCTTTCAGCTCGTTGGAATAAACCACAAAACCACCTTTGAAATACTGCGAAGCACCCGGCAGACGCGTTATACGGCTTGCTATGGTGCCTCCGGTGCAGCTTTCGGCCGAGGTCAGCGTAGTGCCGTGCTGCAGCATCTTCTGTGCCACGCATTCCTCCATGCTTTGGCAGTCGATGCCCGCCACATATTGTCCTGCTATGGCAATAAGTTTGTCGCGTTCGGCAAAAAGCTGTCGCTCAATAGCTTGGCGGTCGGTGCCTGTTGCCGTTATGCGCATTTTAATCATCCCCGCTTGGGGCAGGTAGGCCACTTTGATGTTTTTGGGCAGTGCCAGTTCCCATTGCTCCACCAAGTCGGAGAGGAACGACTCGCCTATGCCTTGGAAAATCACATTGGTCTGCACAATCTCCGAGTTGTCGAGCCGACTGCGGAGTTTGGGCATAACGCACTGTCCCATAAGATATTGCATCTCGTCGGGCACTCCGGGCATCGACACCACTATTTTGCTCTCCACGTCGAACCACATGCCCGGGGCGGTGCCCATCTTGTTGAGCAGCACCGTGCAGTTGTCCGGCACAAGCGCCTGCTGTCGGTTGATGGGCGTAACCTCGTAGCCCAGCACCTTGAAACGCTCCTCCACGTTGCGCAGGCTTGCGGCGTCCTCTATCAGCTTGGCGCCGAAGAAACGGCAGAGCGTGTGTTTGGTGATGTCGTCCTTGGTGGGACCGAGGCCGCCGGTTATCAGCACCACGTCGGCCATTTGCAGCGAAGTGCGGAGACACTCCTCGATATCTTCGGCCTTGTCGGAGATGGTAACCACCCTCACCACGTCGAAATTGCTGGCGGTGAGCATCTGCGACATGGCGGCGGCGTTGGTGTTAACCACCTGTCCTATAAGCAGCTCGTCGCCAATGGAAACTATTACAACTTTCATAAAACCAATTGTTTATGCAAAAAATTTATTTTTTAAAAAGAGATACAAAAGTACGTTTTTTTTCTCAGAAATGCCACCAAAGCCTCGCCGAAACGACAAAAAATAAGCAGAGGGAAGCAATTTTTTATTATTATTCGTATATCAACTTTGCAAGTTGCTATACTTGTATTAGTGTGCCACTACGTGGCAGAAATTATACAAATTTCACCAAATCTCACAAATAGACATTTGTTTGATTTGTTTAGATTTGTTCAATTTCTCGCCGAAGGCGACCAACGATAAAGCGTGTCGAATACACGCACCATCGGTAACCCCACATGGGAGTATGGGGAACCCCAAAAGGCGTCTTGGAGAGACGCGACCTCTATCCCGAAAGTGATCCGGCAGGCAAAGTCAAGGTTGATAAAAAACGCCTCTCATAAACCTTTGAAATATGGTAGGTTATGGCGAAATCAACTTTTGTTGAAAAGAAAAACGCAAAAAATGTTGCTCAATTGAAAAAAAAAATGTAACTTTGCAAGTCGAATTATTTGTTTGGCAACCTTGTGGCAAAGTATATATAAGCTGAGCGCAAATCTCTGAAAATCAGAACTACCGAACGATAGTCGACCGACATAAAAACTACAAAAATACAAAGTAAATACACTACTTGTGGAAAATTACAGAATAAATGTAAACTACGCCAAGGCACTGTTTCTGCTGGCCACGGACACCGGAGAGGTGGAGACCGCCTGCCAGGACATGAAATTTGTGCATCAGGTATGCGTGGAAAATCACGTGCTCAACGTGCTTTTCAGCAATCCTGTGATCAAAGAGTCGAAAAAACTTGGCATTATGCGCGAGCTGTTCCAAGACAAGGTTAGCCGTCTTACCATGACTTTCCTCGAATTTGTTGTCCGCAAACGCCGTGCCGTTAGCCTCAAAGGCATATCGGGCGCTTTTCTGGACATGTACCGCGAAAGCAAAGGCATTGTGCTCTCCGAGCTGCGCACCGCCGTGGAAATCGACGAGGACACCAAACAACAGATTTCCAAGCTGATAGCCGACTACACGCACAAAACAGTGGAGATGAACACCATAACAGACCCAACAATGCTGGGCGGTTTCTGCGTAACTTTCGACAACAGCATGTACGATGCGCGCATACGCACACAAATAGCCAAACTGCTGAAAGAGTTCAGCAAGAACGTTTACGAGAAATCCATTTAACGATAATAATATAGTTTTAGATATATGGCTGAAATCAAACCTGCCGAAGTATCGGCGATACTGAAGAAACAATTGGCCGACGTTGACCTCAACGTGGAATTGGAAGAAGTCGGCACCGTGCTCACCGTCGGCGACGGTATTGCACGCGTTTACGGATTAAACAACGCCCAGTCGAGCGAACTCGTGGAATTTGAAAACGGCGCCCAAGGCATCGTGCAAAACCTCGAGGAAGACAACGTTGGTGTGGTGATGCTGGCCGAGGCCGACGACATCAACGAAGGCGACACAGTGAAACGTACCAAACGCATCGCCTCCGTCCGCGTGAGCGAAGCTATGATTGGTCGTGTAATCAACACCATCGGCGAGACCGTCGACGGTAAAGGCCCCATCGAAGGCGAGACTTTCGAGATGCCTCTCGAACGCAAGGCTCCCGGCGTTATCTTCCGCCAGCCGGTGGAACAACCCCTGCAAACAGGTATCAAGGCTATCGACTCCATGATACCCATCGGAAGAGGACAGCGTGAGCTTATCATCGGCGACCGCCAGACCGGTAAGACCGCTATCGCTATCGACACCATCATCAACCAGAAGAGTTTCTACGATGCCGGCGACCCCGTGTATTGTATCTACGTGGCCTGCGGACAGAAAGGCTCCACAGTGGCCAACATAGTGAAAACCCTCGAAGAGAAAGGTGCCATGGCTTACACCGTGGTTGTTGTGGCTACCGCCTCCGACCCCGCCGCCATGCAGTTCTACGCCCCGTTCACCGGTGCCGCCATCGGCGAATATTTCCGCGACACAGGACGTCACGCCCTCGTAATCTACGACGACCTCAGCAAACAGGCTGTGGCTTACCGCGAAGTTTCGCTGCTTCTCCGTCGTCCGCCAGGACGTGAGGCTTACCCCGGCGACGTGTTCTATCTGCACTCGAGACTCCTCGAAAGAGCCGCCAAGATAATCAACAACGATGCCATCGCAGCTACCATGAACGACCTGCCCGAATCGCTGAAAGGCAAAGTTAAAGGTGGCGGATCGCTCACAGCATTGCCCATCATCGAGACCCAGGCCGGCGACGTTTCGGCATATATCCCCACCAACGTGATTTCCATCACCGACGGTCAGATATATCTGGAAACCAACCTGTTCAACTCAGGTGTTCGTCCTGCCATCAACGTAGGTATCTCGGTGTCGCGTGTGGGTGGTAAAGCACAGATCAAATCCATGAAGAAAACCGCAGGTACCCTGAAACTCGACCAGGCACAGTACCGCGAGCTGGAGGCTTTCTCCAAATTCGGCTCCGACCTCGATGCCGCCACCAAGGCAGTGCTCGACAAGGGTGCTCGCAACGTGGAGATACTGAAACAGCCCCAGTACACACCTATGAAAGTGGAAGACCAAGTGGCTATCATCTACTGCGGTACCAACGGACTGCTGTCCAACGTCCCCGTTGACAGAGTACGCGACTTCGAGACAGAATACCTGTTCTTCCTCCGTCAGAACCACGCCAACGTGCTGGAAAACCTGCGCGCAGGCAAACTTCTCGACGAAGACACCAAGATTCTGAGAAGCGTGGCCGCCGACCTGTCAAGAAAATACGCCAAATAACACTTTCATCACAAAAATCGACACTGATTTATGGGAAATTTAAAGGAAGTACGCACACGCATAGCGTCGGTAAGCTCCACACAGCAGATAACATCGGCAATGAAGATGGTGTCGGCTGCCAAATTCCGCAGAGCGCAGAACGCTATTGTGTCGATGCGTCCCTACGACAAGCAACTGTCGGATATCATCCGCGACATCAACGTCGAGGACGGCGTGGACACCCCGTACCACGCAGTGCGCGACGAGAAGAAAGTGCTGCTGGTTGTGGTAACCTCTAACAAAGGCCTTTGCGGAGCGTTCAACTCCAACATCATAAAAGAGGCCAACGCAAGGATTAAGCACTACCAACAGAAAGCCGGTGTGGAGCTGAGCCTGATAACCATAGGCAAACGCGCCTCGGAGTTCTTCTCGAAACACACCACATTGGTGAAAAGCACCTTCGACGATGTGCTGGACAAACCCACTTTCGACAACGTGGCGGCAATAGCCGAGGACATAATGAACCGTTTCTGCGAGAAAGAGTACGACAAAGTTGAGATTGTTTACAACAAGTTCAAGAACTCGCTCACGCAGATACTCTCCACCGAGCAGTTTCTGCCGGTGATGCCCGACACCAAGAAAGACGAGAGCAAAGTTCAAAGCGACTACATCTTCGAACCCAGCAAACAGGAGATTCTGAAGGAGATGATACCGCTGTCGCTGCGCTCGCAGTTCTACCGTGTGGTTCTCGACTCGCTGGCTTCGGAGCACGGCGCACGTATGACCGCCATGCAGAAAGCCACCGACAACGCCACCGAGCTGCTCAAGGAGCTGAAACTGACCTACAACAAAGCCCGTCAGTCGGCTATCACCAACGAGATTATCGAGATTGTGAGCGGCGCCGAAGCGTTGAACGGATAAGACACTTTTCAAGTCCAACCATACAAGAGCCGCCTCAAATGGCGGCTCTTTTTTTATGAAATAAAGCAGGTGGGGTGTATTGAAGATAGATGTAGAAAAGTGTTAATGGTACAGAACTTACGTCAATGTGATAAAACACAATAATGTAACAGAACCTACAGCACTGGATGTGGGGTATATTGATAATCCAAGAGATTTAGGAGTAGTACATACAAGTGCGTTTTCCATTTGGACGTGAATATGAGAAATGACCATGAGTCGGAGAGAAGTTGTTATAGTAAGAATATATACAATGCAAGGATATAGTTATAAGGTGTCTCCCTACAATTAAGGAGGGGTGGGGCACTTTTTTGCAATAAGGTTATAATCTGTCATATCCACAAAAAAATATTCATTGTTGTAACAAGTATATTTAGAGGTTGTTAACTGCAATAAAAGCAGTCTAAATAAAAATTAAACGATTAAAATTTGCTTTTTTGTGCTTTTTTTCGTACTTTTGCAAAATCAAAAAACAAACATAATTTGCTATGAATTCAAAACAAATATCTATCTTTCTCATACTGATATACAGTATATTTATCGCTACTTTTGCACAGAATGTCGAGAGTGCCGCCGTTGCTTTGGAGGGTGTAGGGGTTGCGGATGTGGAGCAGGGAAAGGTGGCGTTGCGCTGCCACGGTCTCTCGCTTGCCGCCGACAGTGTTTCATCTACTTCACCTACAACCTTTTACGCTTTGCCTCTCCGTTCAGAACAGCTCCACCCCGTGCCTGCCACTCTGAAACTCGTTACCGCCGGCAACAACCACGGTTACAGACTGTTACCCAACGGGGACCATTTCCCCAAGGGAGCCACCCTGCGC
>JAFSOU010000084.1 GCA_017443265.1 Bacteroidales bacterium
ATAGCTGATACTGTTGCCGTTGTTGCCCGTGTAGGTGAAGTAGGTGTTGCGACAGATGGTGTCGTAGCGGACAGTGCGGAAGGTGTCGTTGATGTGCAGGTTGATGACCACGTTGCTGTCGCAGCCGAGAACCGTGCGGTTGGTAGTTACAATCACCGTATCGTTGAAGTTCTCGCGATTAGGTATGTAGCTGATACTGTTGCCATTGTTACCCGTGTAGGAGAAGTATGTGTTGCGGCAGATAGTGTCGTAGCGCTGGGTGCGGAAAGTGTCGTGGACAACGATATTTATCACCAAATCGTTGAAACAACCTGTAGCGTTGTTGCGCAGATACTGCGTGTACTGGCCTTGCTGCGAGAACGACTGGTTGTTGGTGTCGAACGTGTGTCCGGCACAGATGATGCGAGTGATTGTGTCGCGGATGGTGTCGTTCACCGTAAGGTCGATGTACTGGATGCTGTCGCAGCCCGCCGCCGTATGCAGATGCTGTCGGTAGAGTCCCTGATGGGTGTAGCCGACACCATTCTCGGTGTGGGTGGCTCCGGCACAGATCACCGGATGGATAGTGTCGCGGATGGTGTCCGCCACAGCAATATAAACCATCAGTGCGAGATCGCAGTTTGCAGGTGTCTTCAACAACTGACGGTAAGTTCCAGCCCTTGTGTATGTCTCGTAGTTTATGGTAACGCTACCGCTGGTGCAGATGGTATCGTAGATAGTGTCGCGGAGGGTATCGCTTACCACCACATTGATTACCAAGTCGTTGAAACAGCCGAAATTGTTATCACGCAGATATTGGGTGTACTGTCCTGCCAAAGCGTACGACTGTCCGTTGGTGTCGAAGGTGGTACCCGGACAGATTATACGAGTGATGGTGTCGCGGATAGTGTCGTTCATCCAGATGTTCACAACCACGTTGCTGTCGCAATGGTGGACAGAACTGTACGGATAAACGAAGGTAGTAGTGTTCCAATACTGAGTGCCTTCGAAGGTAAACGACTGACCTGCGCAGATAGTGTCGTAACGCTGTGTGCGGAAGGTGTCGTTCACGTGCAGACGTATCTCGATAGTGCTGTCGCAACCCTTTACGGTATGATTGATAGTAAGAATGGTAGTGTCGCTGAAGTTGGTGCGGTTAGGTATGTAATTGATAATGTTGCCGTTGTTGCCAGTGTAGGTAAAGTAAGCATTGCGACAGATGGTGTCGTAGCGTACGGTACGGAAGGTGTCGTTGATGTGCAGACGGATAACCACGTTGCTGTCGCAGCCGAAACGGGTTGTGTCGGTAGTTACAATCACCGTGTCGTTGAAATTGGTGCGACGCGGTATGTAGTTGATTACGTTGCCGTTGTTGCCAGTGTAGTTGAAGTAAGTATTGCGACAGATAGTATCGTAACGCTGTGTACGGAAGGTGTCGTTGATGTGCAGGTTGATAACCACATTGCTGTCGCAGCCTTTCACTGTGCGGTCGGTGGTTACAATCACCGTGTCGTTGAAATTGGTGCGACGAGGTATGTAGTTGATTACGTTGCCGTTGTTGCCAGTGTAGGTGAAGTAAGCGTTGCGGCAGATAGTGTCATAGCGCTGGGTGCGGAAGGTGTCGTTGATGTGCAGGTTGATGACAACGTTGCTGTCGCAGCCGAAGCGGCTTGTGTCGGTGGTTACAATAACCGTATCGCTAAAGTTGGTGCGACGTGGTATGTAGTTGATCACGTTACCGTTGTTGCCAGTGTAAGTGAAGTAAGCGTTGCGACATATCGTGTCGTAGCGCTGGGTGCGGAAGGTGTCGTTGATGTGCAGACGAATTTCGATGTTGCTGTCGCAGCCTCTTATGGTACGGTTCACAGTTATAATGGTTGTATCGCTGAAACCTGTCCTACGCGGTATATAGCTGATACTGTTACTGTTGTTGCCAGTGTAGTTGAAGTAGGCGTTGCGACAGATGGTGTCGTAACGCACCGTGCGGAAGGTGTCGTTGATATGCAAGCGAATCTCTATGGTGCTGTCGCAGCCTCTTACGGTACGGTTCACCGTAAGGATGGTGGTATCGTTGAAACCAGTCCGTTGCGGTATGTAATTGATAGCATTGCCGTTGTTGCCAATATAGGTGAAGTAAGCGTTGCGGCATATCGTATCGTAGCGAACCGTGCGGAAGGTGTCGTTGATATGCAGATTGATAACCACGTTGCTGTCGCAGCCGAAGCGCGTTGTGTCGATAGTTACAATCACCGTATCGCTGAAGTTGGTCCGACGCGGTATGTAGTTAATCACATTGCCGTTATTGCCACGATAGGTGAATGTTTCGTTACGACAGATGGTGTCGTAGCGCTGTGTGCGGAAGGTATCGTTGATATGCAGGTGTATCTCCATCAAACTGTCGCAGTTACGATACGTCTTGTTCATAGTGTAAAGAACAGTGTCGTTGGTGAGCGAGGTAGTTCCGGCGTATGCAATGGTGTTGCTGTTGTTTCCTGTGTAGTTGAAAGTAGTGTTGCGGCAGATAGTGTCGTAACGGATAGTGCGGAAGGTGTCGTTGATACGCAGGTGTATCTCCATCAGGCTGTCGCAACCGCGATACGTCTTATTCATTGTGTATAGGACGGTGTCGTTGGTGAGCGATGTAGTGCCGGCGTATGCAATGGTGTTGCTGTTGTTGCCAGAGTAGCTGAAAGTAGCGTTACGACAGATGGTGTCGTAACGTACAGTGCGGAAGGTGTCGTTGATGTGCAGATAGATAACAACATTGCTATCGCATCCGTTGACAGCCATATCGGTAGTTACAAGGACTGTGTCGTTAGTCGAAGATGTGATGCCCGGATAGGTTACGACATTGCTGTTGTTGCCTGTGTAGCTGAATGTTTGGTTACGACAAATAGTATCGTAGCGAGTAGAGCGGAAAGTGTCTTTCACCCACAGATGGACAATCACATTACTGTCGCAGCCGTTGGAAGCGACAATGACATTGGGATATCTGCCTGCAACGGTGTAGCTATTGCCGTTGAAGGAGAACACCTGACCGGCACAGATAGTATCGTAGCGTACGGTGTGGAAGGTGTCTTTCACAAACAGACGCAGCACTGTAGTACTATCGCAGCCGAGAGTGCTGTTGCGTGTATGTGTGTAGTCACCTGCTATGGTGTAAACGCTGTCCTCGTATATGTAAACCTGACCGGCACAGATAGTATCGCGCAAAGTATCGTTGTAGGTGGGATGTACGGTAATCTTGAACATCTGTGCGCTGTTGCCACGGGTGATGATACGTGCGTAGCCGTTGCCCTCGTGGCCGGTTTCGGTAGTGCCGTTGAAAGTGGTATCCGGGAAGGCTGTGTTGCCGGCAATAGTCTGAGCATTGACAAGGTAGTAACTGCTGTTGAGCAGACAGCCGCTCGGGTAGTTGGAAGCTGTTGCTGCGGTATATACGTAGCCGGAGCCGCCGCCAGCGCCGCCATCGGGTATGGAGCAGCCGCCGCCGTACCAGCCGCCGCCGCCGCCGTTGGAATAACCAGCGTTGACAGCGTATCCGCCAATACCGAAGGCCCCGGGATTAAGCGTACCTCCCCAGCTGTTAGTTCCTGTAGCAACAGCTCCACCTGCGGTTTGTGTACCGCCCGAACCCCAACGTCCTGAGGAGCCATTACCATTACCTCCAGTAAGACCGCCGCCGTAAGCAGCAGTAGAGCCATTGCCGCTATTGCCGGTCTCGTATCCTCCTCCACCGCCGCCAGCAACGATTACACGCGCGTAGAGCGATGTGGAATTGACACGGATATCGGAGCCACCGCCACCAGATGTCATAACACGGCTGTTGGTAGAAATTCCCAATCCACCACCATTGAAACCTCCGGGTACGCTTGCCCCAGAAGATCCTTGTCCACCCACATAGACATTCAACACATCGCCTCTGGTAACTGGCATTTTGCCTTCGGAATAACCTCCTCTACCACCTTCGGTGTAACCTGATCTTGTACCTCCCTGTGCGCCCCAAACCTGCATTATCACACTGTCAACGCCATTGGGAACGGTAAAGGTCTGTTCTGCTCCGGTATAGCGGAAGTTGATGGTGTCGTTAACCTTCACATTGTTGTAAATAACAACAGTAGTGTCGGTTATAATATAGGGTTTATTCACACGTTGTGTCTTAGTTGCATCCCAATACCATTCGCCTTGCGGCAGATAAACGGTGTCGCCCTTACAAGCGATAGGATTGTCGCAGTAGATAACATCCACATGGTTGCGGGTGATAATGCCCGGACACTGTGCGTCGCTGAAGCTGGTTATCACGTAAGTAGTGGAAGAGTCGGGTGTTACAACGATAGACTCGTTGAAGCTGTTGGTAACACGGTCGGCCACGTCGCCGGTGATACGGTAACGGAACGGCGGTGCGCCAACAAAGCTGATGTTGAGAGTTACGGTGTTGTTGCTGTCGCAGACATTGACAATATCCTGCTGCAGTGTGGCAACGCTCTGGTTCACTACAACTGTGAGCGTCGTGAATGCCGTAGAATCGCCGTAGCGTGTGATACGCGCATATCCGTTACCCACGTGTCCTGTATCTACAGTACCGTTGGGAGATACGAAAGGAGTATCACCGCCGATGGTCTGGGCGTTGGAGAGGTAATAGTTGCTGTTGAGCAGACAGCCTGCAGGATAGTTGTAATAAGTAGTGTAGGTATATACATATCCCGAGCCGCCGCCAGCCGCTGTTCCAATGCCGCCGCCGTACCAGCCGCCACCGCCGCCGGACATAGTCTTGCCTGAAATATGACTATTTATTGTAGCTGCTGCGCCAAATGTAGCTGTGGATATATATTGATCGGTACCTTGAGATGCACCGCCTGCCGTTTGAGTACCGCCATGTCCCTTAACATCGGGTGGCACTAAGCCGTCGCCACCGTTAAGGCCTCCGCCATAACCTCCAATATAAGGCATGTCGGGATAACCAGAGTTAAGAGCCATTCCTCCGCCGCCTCCCGCTACAATAACGCGGGCGTACAGTGAGTTGCTGTTGATACGCATGTCGGTAGCGCCACCACCGGCAGCTCTTATTCCATTGTTCCACTGGTTGCCGTTACCGCCGCCATTCCAGCCACCTATTGTCAAAGTTTGTCTCCACGAGGTGGTTGAGTTACCCTCGCCTGCGCCACCAACATAAATGTTTATAGTGTCGCCGGCATTAGGCATCAGAGTACCGTAAGAATATCCACCCTTGCCGCCAGTATTTCTGGGGCCGCCTTGTCCACCCTGGGCACCCCATACTTCGAGTTTGAGGCTGTCGGTTCTATCCGGAACAACATAGACTTGCGGAGTTCCTGTGTATGCAAAGTTCCTTACTGTACGCACCTTTACAGGTGTGTAGTAAGTAGTTGTAGTATGCGGAGTTACAAATCCAACCGGAACTGGCCGCGTAAATAGCGAGTCGTAGTACCATTCGCCAGCGGGCAGAGGCACGGTGTCGCCGTCGCAGATGATAGGCTGGTTGCAGACTATCACACGGGTGAAGTCGGATACAAGGTCGCCCTCACATTCGGCATCGTAGAAGGCTATGACACGGTAGTCGGTGCTTACCGAAGGCTTAACGGGGATAGTAACACTTGTGTTGTTGGTAACACGCATTGCGGCGTCGCCCGAAAGCTGGTAGTAGAACGGTGCAGTGCCCGAGAAGGTGAGATTGACGTATGCCGTATCGTTGTCGCAGATATTATAAGTGGTATCCTTGATGGTGATAACCGGTTTGGGATTGACGGTAACCTTGAAAGTACCACTACTGTGTCCTCTGGTAATGATACGAGCATAGCCGTTGCCCGAGTGGCCAGTCTCAGTTGTGCCGTTGTAGGTAGTGTCGGGGAACGAAGTGTTGCCGGCAATAGTTTGGGCATTGGTAAGATAGTAAGCCGAGGTAAGCAGACAGCCCGAGGGATAGTTGCTTGCCGTTGCAGCAGTCCATACATATCCTGAACCGCCGGAACCTGGTCCCCATGCAGCTGCTGCTCCACCATACCAGCCACCACCACCGCCGCCAAAGGCAGTATTGGAATTGCTAGAATAGTTCACGGGGTTACCACCTTGTCCGAAAGATCCATTATACGAAGCACTTGCCATAGTGTAACCACTTCCATAACCACCCCATACACCTCCTGCTGTTTGAGTAGCACCAGTTGCATTTTGATACGAGCCAGAATATGTATATGACAATGATGCTGAGCCACCTGTTATTCCACCTCCACAACCAGGATTACGACCCTGTGTACTACCTCCATTAGCAGGACCACCGCCGCCACCGGCAACAATAGCCCTTGCATAGAGTGAAGTGGAATTAACACGAATATCTGTTGCTCCGCCACCAGAGCCAGCGGTATATGAAGTACCTCCATTAGAATATGTTGCTGCGCCATATCCACCACCGTTATATCCTCCAACACCTACGCCACCAGTGATATTTGAAGGCCCTTGTCCTCCGACATAAACATTCAACACATCACCAGTACTTACATGCATCTTTCCTTCGGAATAACCGCCCTTACCACCTGTTTCAACAACAGATGAGCTGGAACCTATACAATTACCTCCTTGAGCTCCCCAAACTTGCATTTCCACGCTGTCTACGCCAGCGGGTATAGTGTAAGACTGAACAGCACCAGTGTAGCGGAAGTTAATAGTGTCGTTAACAGATGCATTAGTGTAGTATGTTGTTGTTGCATTGGGCACAACAAACGGTGTAGTTACCGGCTGTGTCTTGGCGGCATCGTAGTACCAGTCGCCAGCAGGCAACCAAACGGTGTCGCCGGAACAGATGATAGGCTCGTTGCAGACAATGACATCGGCGAAATCGCGGGCTATGGTGCCGTGACAGAATGCGTCGCGGAACGACTCAACCCTATAACGTGTCGAGCTGTCGGGAGTTACATTGATATTCACAGTATTAGTGTACGACACACGGTCGGCCACATCGCCGGTAATACGGTAGTAGAAGGGTATCGAACCTGTGAAGTTTATAGTGAGTGTGGCTCTCTCGGCACCACAGATATTTACTGTGCGTTGCTGCATTGTGGCAGTAGCCAGAGGATTGACACCCACTGTGTATGTGGCGTTGTTAGCGCCATAGTAAGTCGTAGTTGTTGTGGGAGTTACAAAGGTGTCGGCAATAGTGTCGGTGCGGGCGTAGTCGGTGAACCACGGACGAAGCTCCGGCAGAACCGCTGTATCGCCGGCACAGATGATAGGCTGGTTGCAGACTATCACAGTGAGGTAGTTGGTATTGGCAACACCCACGCAGTTGGCGTCGGAGATTGACGTTATCGTGTAGTGCGTGCTTGCGTTGGGGCGCAGGATAAGCGTAGCTGTATCGGTGTTCGACACACGGTCGGCGGTATCGCCGCTAATGCGGTAATAGAACGGAGCCGTACCGGTGAACTTGATGCCCATCTCTGCCGACTGCGTGCCGCAGATATTTTGTGTGTTGGTATGCACAGTAGCGGTAGGTTTGGGTTTAACGGTAATCTTGTAAGAACCTGAACCCATTGCAATAATGCGAGCGAAACCGTTACCTTCGTGTCCAGTCTCAGTTGTTCCGTTATAGGTTGTATCCGGGATTGCCACGTTGCCGGCACGGGTTTCGGCATCATACAGATAATAGTTGCTGTTGAGCAGACAGCCAGCGGGATAGTTGGAAGCTGTTGCCGAGGTATAAACATATCCCGAGCCACCGCCACCACCAGCACGACGGGCAGAACCGCCACCGTACCAGCCGCCGCCGCCGCCACAAGAGTAGCTACTGCTTACCAAAGCCGAGGCACCATAGCCGAAACCTCCCAAGTCGGAGCGCGAGGCATCGTTGAGTGTTGTGGTGTAATATGAACTACCGACAGCAGTCTGGGTACCACCTAATCCTGCATAATACGAAGTAGTGCTGCTAACACCGGCACCACCCGTTGTGCCTCCACCATATCCGCCATTGCCATAACCAGTTGTGGGACCGTGCGCACCACCGCCGCCACCTGCCACGATAACACGCGAATAGAGCGTAGTACCATTTACTCGGATATCAGTACCACCACCGCCACCGCAAGTATAATATGAGGATGACGTTGTGGTAGCCTTTCCACCGCCATTGAATCCGCCACCTAATTGAGTTGATGTGGCATTTATCAATGTGCCTTTTCCACCAACAAACACATATAATGTATCTGTCGATGAGACTGGGAGCTTACCAACTGAATAACCGCCTTTTCCGCCGACATAAGACGTATTGTATGAGCCGCCTTGAGCACCCCATACCTGCAAAAGTACAGTATCGACACCATCGGGTATCTCGTACATCTCCATTACACCGGAATAGCTGAAGTCGGTAGTGTCGCCGGCTTTCTTGTAAAGGGAAACAGTAGTGTCGGCAACAATAAAGTTAGCGCCGACAGGAAGTGTCAATGCTGCATCGTAGAACCACGAACCACCAGGTAACACAACAGTATCTCCCTGACAAACAACGGGTTGGTTGCAAATCTCAACATCGGTATAGGTGTTTTCGATATATCCGGGACAATAGTCATCGTGGAATAAGGTAACACGGTAACGCATTGATGTATCGGGATTTACATATACTGTAGCCGAATTGGAGTAGGTGATACGGTCGGACACATCACCCGTTACACGGTATGTGAAGGGCGCTGTGCCTTGGAATGTAATGTGCAGGGCCACACGCTGGCTGTTGCACTTGGTAACCGTAGCCTGACGCATTGTGGCCACAGCCTGCGGATTGACGGAAACGGTGTAGGTAGCACCGTTGGCGCCGTAGTATGTAGTTGTAGCCGCCGGAGTTACGAAAGTATCTGGAACGGCGTTGGTAAGAGCCTGGTCGTAGTACCACGGACGCGGCTGCGGCAATATAGCAGTGTCGCCAGCACAGATAACAGGCTGACTGCATATAATAACAGCAGTACGGTCGACAGAGGCACCGCCCTCGCAGTTGGCGTCGGAGAGTGTCTCAATCTTGTAGTTGGTACTCGAAGAAGGACGCACGTTCACAAACTCGTGGTTGCTGTAGGCCACACGCTCGTTCACATCGCCGGTAAGACGGTAATAGAACGGAGCAGTACCTGTGAAGGTTATCTCTATCTGAGCGAAACCGCCGTTGCAGATATCCCAAGTAGTATCGACAACATTAGCCACGGGGACAGGATTAACGGTAACCTTGTAAGTGCCCGTGCCACTGGTCATTATACGTGCATAACCATCGCCAGAGTGTCCAATCTCTGTTGTACCCATACCTGTAGTGTCGGGGAAGGCAGTATTGCCTGCTATAGTTTGAGCATTGGCAAGATAGTAACTGCTGTTGAGAAGACATCCAGCAGGATAGTCGCTTGCAGTGGCAGAGGTGTAAACATATCCAGAGCCACCACCACCGCAACCAGCCGAAGCCGAGCCGTAGTTACCGCCACCGCCACCATACCAGCCTGCACCGCCGCCGCCGCCAGAAGCAGCACCGCCACCGCCGGTACCACCTTCGCCAAAGTTTCCTGCAGTACCATTGCCAGGAGTGTTTGTTCCTGCTGCACCTCCAGCAGTTTGGGTTCCGTATCCACCCATTCGTGTATTATAACCAGAGGAAGTTCCTTGCGTACCATTAGTTCCACCGCCATTACCGCCACTTACAGTGCCGCTAGATGCTCCGTAGGCAGCTCCGCCACCGCCACCAGCTACAATAGCACGTGCGTAAAGCGAGTTGGAATTAACACGGATATCGGTTGCTCCTCCGCCGCCACCTGCACGGAAATAACTGGATGTAGTATTTGCGGCACAACTGCCACCACCGTTCCAGCCTCCTGCTGTAGTAGAGGTTACACTCGTTGCTCCGTTCTGGCCTTTGCCACCCACATAAACATTAAGCACATCACCTGTGCTAACACTCATCACTCCTTCAGAATAACCACCTTTACCTCCATAGTATGAGCCACCGTATGCAGTTTGGTCGCCACCTTGGGCTCCCCAAACCTGCATAGTTATCGAGGTTACGCCAGATGGGACTGTATATGTCTGAACATCGCCTGTGTAGCGGAAATTGATTGTATCAACAGCATTACGATAGTAAATAGTTGTAACAGATGGCGTTACAAAGTTTGTCAGTATCGGCTGTGTCAAAGCATGGTCGTAGAACCACTGACCTGCGGGCAGATATACGGTATCGCCAACGCAGATGATAGGCTGGTCGCAAACGATGACCTCGGCTGCAGTGTTGGCGATAGCGCCGTAGCAATACACATCCTGCATCGATATGATATGGTAACGCATACTCGAGTCGGGCGACACTTGAACACTGTCGGTGTTGTTGTAGGTGATACGCTCGCTGTTGTCGCCTGTGATACGGTAACGGAAAGGAGCAGTACCTGTAAATTGCAGATGCAGTGTGGCACGCTCTGAACCGCAGATATTGATAGTCTCCTGCCTCAAGGTGGCAGTGGGCTGCGGATTCACAGTTACCACGAAAGTGGCGTTGTTGTCGCCATAGTAGGTTGTGGTAACAACGGGAGCCACAAATGTATCGATAATCTGGTTGGTGCGAGCGGCATCGTTGTACCAGTTGCCTTGTGGCAGAGTAACGGTGTCGCCGGCGCAGATTATAGGCTGGTTGCAGACAACCACATCGGCGTGGGTTGCGGAGGTGAGACCCTCGCACTGGCCATCGCGGAAATAGATGATACGATAGCTGGTACTTGCGCTGGGACGCACCTGTGCGAACACCCTTGTAGCAGTATCCACACGGTCGGCCACATCGCCTGTCAGACGGTAGGTGAAGGGCGGAGCGCCGGAGAATATTATTTCGATATTGGCATACTGGTTGCCGCAGATATCGTAGGTAGTTTCGATGACTGTTGCCGTGGGTTTCGGACTTACCACCACCTTGTATTCGGAGATACCGGGGGTTATGATGGCGTAGCCGTCGCCTTCGTGACCTGTCTCGTTGCCAGTGCCAGCCACGTTGGTGAATGCTGTATTGCCCGCAACGGTCTGGGCGTTAGTCATATAATAGTAGCTGTTGAGCAGACATCCGGCAGGATAGTCGTTGGCCGAGGCCGAAGTATATACATAACCCGAGCCACCGCCGCCGGGGTAGCAGGTCTGCGAGTTGCCCGACATACCGCCGCCGCCGCCGTACCAGCCGCCGCCGCCGCCGGCACCACCGGAACAACTTGTTCCTTGACCGCCGTTACCGCCTTGGCCGAAGTCGCCGTCCTGACCGTTAACGCTGGAGCTGTTCAGTGTGCCGTAAGCGTACGATCCACCGGTGCTTCCGTTGCCTGCTGCAGTCTGTGTACCGGGCTGACCAGCATAAGTTGAATTGTAGTTGGTGCCTTGCAGGCCGCCGCCCACGCCACCTGTGTAGCTGTAGGCAGAACCGCCGCCGCCGCCTGCCACGATAGCACGTGCGTAGAGCGAGGGCGAGTTGACGCGGATATCGGTGGCACCGCCGCCGCTACCGCCTTGATAGTACTGTCCTGAGTAGGTATGAACACCGGCATCGCCACCGCCGTTCCAACCGCCGGGATAGTAAACGCCTATATTTGTGGTGGCTTCGGAGTTCTTGCCCTTGCCGCCAACAAACACGTAGAGTGTATCGCCTTGGTGTACAGGCAGGTCACCTTCGGAGTAACCGCCCTTACCGCCAGCGTAAAGCGTTGTGGATGAAGAAGTACCGCTACCGCCTTGTGCACCCCAAGTCTGCAGATGCAGTTCGTGAACACCTGCGGGAACCACATAAATCTGGGTGTCGCCCGTATATGCGAAGTTCACCATGGGATTTTCGCGGTAGTAGGTTGTGGATTGTGTCGGGATGACGAAATTGGTGCGGATGGGCTGTGTCTTGGCCGCATCGTAGTACCAGTTGTAGCCAGCAGGCAACCAAACGGTGTCACCCGAGCAGACAATAGGCTGGTCGCAGATGGTTATGCTGACCTCTGTGTTGGCGATATTGCCATAGCAGTAGGCGTCGCTGAAGGAGAGAATCCTGTAACGCATACTGGAATCGGGGTTGACGGGTATGTCAACGATATTCGAGTTGGAAATACGGTCAGCTGTGTCGCCAGTGATGCGATAACGGAACGGAGCCGTACCGCCAGTGAAGGTGATATGGAGATTTTCGCTGCTGTTGTCGCACTTGCTGATAACAGCGCCACGCAAATATGCCGATGCCTGAGGATTGACGGAGACAGTGAAAGTAGCGTTGTTTGCGCCATAGTAAGTAGTGGTTACGTTGGGAGCCACCTTGGGTGTGGTAACCTGCTGAGTGAGGGCTTGGTCGAAATACCAAGTGCCAGTGGGCAGAGCTGCGGAATCGCCAGCGCAGATGATAGGCTGGTTGCAGACGTTGATGCTCACGAAGTCGTCGGAGCCGTCGGCGTCGCAGCCCGAAGCGTCGGCGAAATAGGTTACGCGGAAGCGCGAAGTTGTGGAAGGACGCAGATAGATGGTGTCGCGGTTACTGCTGGTAACACGGTCGTAGTTGTCGCCGGTAATACGATAGTGGAAGGGGGCAGTACCCTCGAAATCGATAACCATCTGGGCGTAGTCGCCGTTACAGATTTCCCAAGTGGTATCATGTACAGTCACCTTTGGAGCAGGATTTACAATGATTTTGAAAGGCACTGCTGTAACGCCGGCGCCACCGCTACCACCACATACAGTGATGATACGTGCGTAGCCGTCGCCCGCATGGCCTGTCTCGTTGCCTGTGCCTGCAACATTGGGGAAGGAGGTGTTGCCTGCCACGGTGCGGGCATCGTCGAGACCTGCAATATATCCAGAGCCTCCAAAGCCTTGAATGGTAGAAACAGATCCATTATATGCGTATGCACCGCCACCATAATATCCGCCGCCGCCACAAGCGCCCATTGCATGGCTGTGATGGCCGCCTGTCGTGGATGCACCATAACCCAAACCGCCATTATAAAAAGTGACATACGATGAGGCATTATAATTATAAGCAGTACCTGCCGCAGATTGTGTTCCAGCGTAAGTGCCCTCGCCTGAGAGTCCACCGCCGGCAGTTCCGCTTCCATATTCAGCACCACCGCCACCGCCTGCTACGATAACACGTCCGGCGTATGAAGCTGCAGTTCTTACCCAACGGAAATTAGCATCCTTGGTGCAAGCACCGCCAACTGTTGATATATCAGTAGCTCCGCCACCAGTACCCATGTGAGCTGTTCCCGACGAGTAACTTATCGAAGCGGTAATACCACCGCCGCCGTTCCAACCGCCATCAACAGAAGTAATGCCAGTGTTACCTTTTCCTCCGACATACACATACAGTGTCTGTCCCGGAGTAACAAGCATCCTACCTTCGGAATATCCGCCTTTACCGCCTATAGCACTACTATGGGCAACGGAATTACCCCCTTGTGCGCCCCAAACCTGCATAAACACGCTGTCAACGCCAGAAGGCACTACATACGTCTGAACATCGCCGGTATAAGCAAAGTCTGTGGTATCAGGTTGGCAAGGATAACGGTAATATGTAGTTGTTGTGTCGGGTACTACGAAAGGCTCGAGTACGGGTTGTGTCAAAGCCGCGTCGTAGAACCATTGTCCTCTCAACCAAACGGTGTCGCCCTCACAGATGATAGGCTGGTCGCAGTAGAGCACTGTGGTAGAGGTGTTCTCTATCTCCAAGCAGTGTCCGAGCGCATCGGTGAAGGAGATGATGCGGTACTGCAAGCTGCTGTCGGGCTGAACGGGTATCGATACCCTGTTGGAGTTTGTGGTACGGTCGGCCACATCGCCGGTTATACGGTATGTGAACGGGGCTTGTCCCACAAATTCTATCTCAAGGTTGATGGTTGAGTTGTCGCATATATTATATAATGTATCTTTAATTGTAGCGGTTGCACGAGGCAGAACATTCACCGTGTAGGTGTATCCTCCTGTGCGGTAGTATGTCTTTGTCTGCGACGGGAAGTCGATGGTGTCGCCGACAGGCACGTTGAGGCCTGCGTCGTGGTACCAAGTGTAGGCACCGGGCAGGAAGGCCGTGTCGCCATCGCAGATAATACGGTTGTTACAAACTTCGACCAAAGCCCTACCAGTGCGGCGCATGCTGTCGGCCTCGCAACCGGTAACTGCCGAGGTATAGGTAACAGTATATATCATGGACTGCGTGGGAGCAACCCAGATTTCCACATGGTCGGTGTTGGAAATGCGGTCGGCATTGTCGCCCGTGATACGGAAACGATAGGGAGCGCCGCCAGTGAAGTCGAGGGTGAGTTTAGCACGCTCGCTCGGGTCGCAGATATGGGTGTCGCCCGATATGCGTGCCGTAACTTCGGGATATGGGTTGATGATGACGAGCTTTGGCGAGGGGTATTCGTAACGTGAGATACGCGCAAAGCCGTTGCCCTCATGGCCAGTCTCGTTGGCTGTACCAGCGATATTGGGGAAATCCTCGTTGCCTGCCACGGTGCGAGCATCCACAAGGTAGTAGTTGCTGTTGAGCAGACATCCACTCGGATAGTTAGCTGCCGTAGCAGAGGTATATACATATCCAGAGCCACCGCCACCACCTTTGTCGTCGTCGGCACTGCCATCAGGATAAGCACCGCCGCCGCCATACCAGCCGCCGCCACCAGCTCCTCCATAGCCATTGGCATTATACTTTCCTACCCCTCCTTCTCCAAAGGTTCCGCTATTGGAACTACCACCAGTTCCACCAGCAGTCTGAGTACCACCCATGCCTCCAGAGCCACAACCGCTACCTGCTGTTCCACCAGATAAACCTCCACCATAACCACCATTATAACTTGTTGCACTATTACTATTAGCTCCACAAGAGCCACCACCACCAGCAACAATAATACGCGAGTAAAGGTGGTCTGTTGTATTCCATGTTGCAGATCCAGCTATGCCTTGCGCAGAAATATCGGTAGCACCACCACCACCTTTGTAGCCGTAACGATTACCACCACCATTCCAACCACCTGTTACAATAGTAGAGCTACCTGCACTAGAAGTAGTAACACCTCCAAATTGTCCAACATTGACATAAAGTGTTGAGAAACCATTGACAGGTAACTTACCTACTGAATAACCGCCTTTTCCACTTTGAATCTGATAGGAACGGTAACCGCCTTCAGCTCCCCAGACTTCAAGAACGAGGGTGTCGGTTCCGGCAGGGATATTATATACTTGAGTTGCACCTGTATATGCGAAATCGGTAGAAACCAGACGAGGTTCCGCTTTGGCGTAAAGCACCGTGGTGTCGGAGATGGTTATGGTGCTGCCCGTAACGGGTTGTGAATAAGCGGCATCGTAGTACCACTGCTGACCGGCGGGCACAGTGTAGGTAGCACCGACGCAGAGCCGCATGGGAACTATGGTGCAGTTTACTATTGCCTGCGCCATAACACAGCCTGCGCAGGAGGCTATTACGTTAAACGATGTTTTTATCGTATCCAGTACCAAGCCGCCAATTTCGCCTGTGTTCGGGTTTATGGTGAGGCCTTCGGGCAGGTCGGGGCTGGAATACAAGCACGAGCCTGTGAGCGATGGCATATAGCCGCCGAACCGCTTGCCTATGGTATCGATAATTGTTGGATATGTGAATGTGTTTATCGCGGGAGCGAAAGTGATACGCACATCCACCTCTTTTTTAAGTGAGTCTTTGTGTGCCACAATGGTTGTGTCGCCTACGGAAACTGGAACACCGAGGGTGTCGGTGATGGATGTAACCATAGGTTTGAGGGAAGTCCATGTAACGTTGTTGCCCGTACCCACTGTGTAGCAGGTGGTAACGCTGTCGGTGTTGTTGAGATCTGTTTCGCTGTAGAACACCGGGGTTGCGGCAAGGATAGTTGCCGGATGGTTGGCAATAGCCTTAGGACGAGGATAAAGTCCGGCTGTTACCGTGAACAACGTGGTAGCGGGATTGAACGAGCCGTCGGTGAGGGCCGAGGTACGTTTGGCTACAGTGGAGCCCGCAGCGTGGCCGTTGTAGTCGTTGGGAACGGGACACATCATGGTGTCGTAGTAACTGGCCACAGGAGCCACACTTGAGCCGTCCACGCCGCCTTTGTTGGCGCCGGCGGTTTTAACGTTGCCCACGTTGAGGCAGCTGTCCACGGCGCTGTTGCTGTTGTTGTTGTAGCCGCATATACCGCCCGCATAGTTGGTGGAAGCCGATACCGCACCGGCGTTGAGACAGCCGATAATGCGGGCCTTGTATGAGGCATTTGTAGAATAGTTGCGTCCCGCAATACCGCCCACATACTGGGCGCCGCTTACACGGCCGTGGTTCACGCTGCTTTCGATGGTGGAATAGTACGAGTTAGCGTCATGTCCGTTGCGGCCTGCTATACCGCCCACGTAGCTGCCCGTGCCTGTAACCTCGCCGCTGTTGCCGCAAGCGGTGATATGGGGGCAATAATTAACTGTAGTGGAGCTGGAGGCATAGCTGTTACCTGCCACACCGCCCACGTAATAGGTACCTGTAACCTTGCCATAGTTGAACGATTTGCGCACGTGACCGTAGTAGTAGTTCAAACCCACTATACCACCGGTGCAGTAGGCTCCGCTCTGCACATCGCCGTAGTTGTTGCACGAGTCGATGGTGGCCACGTTGGCACTAGTGTTGTAATAGCTTTCACCAGCTATACCGCCTACACCCACAGTAGTACCTGTATAAGATGTTCCTGTGTATGCCGATTTTACATTACCGTAGTTGTTGGAACCGGAAACTATACTGTATCGGTAGTTGTATCCAACAACACCACCTACGTGATAAGAGGTTCCAAGCACATCACCGCGGTTTTCGCAGAAACGTGTACGACAATAGTCTCCGTAACCTACAATACCGCCAACCTGATAAGTACCGCTCACCTTGCCGGTGTTGGTGTCGTTGGCCACCTGATAGACGCTTGTCAGCGAAGAATTTCCACTGCTGAAATAACCGACAATACCGCCCACCTGATAAGAAGTACCTGCCACCTCACCGGTGTTCTTACAGTTAGTGATAAACTGGCTCGAGCCCATATAACCAGCTATACCACCCAAATAATAAGTACCGCTAACTTTGCCGGTATTGGTTGCATAGCGGATAAAACCGGACGAGGATTTATATCCCACCACACCACCGACATAATATTGTGTCGAGTTAACATTTCCAGTATTGCTCACATTTTCTATGGTATCGGAACTGCCCTGATAGCCGACAATACCGCCAGAGTAATATCCCGAAGCAGTAATATTTCCGCTATTAACCGCATTACGAATAGAACCATAGCTTTGTTGGTATCCAAGAATACCGCCGACATAAGAGGGACTGGAAACACTATTTACATTGCCGGTATTCTCAACATTACTTACATGTACATAATTATATGTCTGACCAACTATACCGCCCACATATTGCGAGCCGGGAACATCGGAGTAGTTGTAGCAACTATCGATACGACAGTATTCGTAAGCGGTACCAGCTATACCTCCACGATAGCTGTAGCCGGAGTTGAAAGTGGCGTAGTTGGTAAGTTTATAGAGGTCGCAGTAGGTTGCGTAACCCACAATACCGCCGGTGTAGCTGCCGCCGTTGATAGTGCCGCGCACGGTAAGGTCATGGATTTCGGCACGGTCGTTGGGGGCGTAGCCTGCCACATAGCCGAACACACCGCGATAGCTGGTTCCGGCATTGTTTATAAGCAGGTTGGAGATGGTATGTCCGTCACCGTCGAAATGGCCGCGGAACGGAGTGCTCTGCGAAGAACCTACAATCTTGTAGTTGGATACGATAAACATATCAAGGTCGTTGATAACCTTGAAATAGCAACCAGCGAAATCCATGCCCATGTTAACAAACATGGCAAGGGAATCGAGAGTGAGAGGAGTACATATAAGGTACGGATCGACCTGTGTGCCGGAGCCGCCGCAGAACTGCGGACGGATAATGATACGTACGTGCTTGATAAGGTTCTGTGTCGTTCCTGAAAGGGTAACAAGGCCAGAGTTCACCACGGTGGCATTGGAGCCAGAGATGGTGAGCATTGAGGTGTTGCTGCTGCTCCAGCTTACGCCGTTGGCAGTGCCTACGGTGAAGGAGGTGGCAGTGCTGTCCACATATTCGGGGTTGTTGAGGGTAACCGGAGTTGCCGCCAACTTGGCACCGATGGAGTCGCTGATGCCGTTGGGGATGGGATACAGACCCGGGGTTGCCGTGAAATATGTGGAGTTAGGTCTTTGAGACCCCACAAGCTGGGCTGTGGTGTATTGCGAGCCAGGATTCGTAGTGGTGCCGTAAAGATAGTTGTTGGGGCACATCTGTTTGTCCCATACGTTGGTGGTACCAACAGAACCTTCACCTGCGATTGCACCGATATTGACACCGCCTCCTATGACATTGTTCACATTAATATTATATGTGATGGTACCTGTAGCTCTACCCACAATACCACCGACGCTACCGCCGTTGCTCTTTACAAGACCGCCGTTGAGATTGTAGCGAACGAATGCACTGCTGTACATGTATCCGGAGATACCGCCGACATAACTTGCCGCCGAAGATGTGGTGGAGGTTACGTCGCCACTGTTGCTACAGTGTTGTACGTATGATGAGCTTTGACGGCCAACAATACCACCCACGTATGTGCTGTTGGAATTAACAGCGCCGGAGTTAATACAGGTGTCGATATGGCGGGCGCCTAATTCGGAATAACCCACAATACCACCAGTGTACTGCGAACCGGTAACGTTAGCACGGTTGACACAACGGACGACATCGGTATAACTTGCATAACCAACAATACCGCCATGGTAGTTGTTGTAGCCAGATATAGTGGCGAAGTTGGTAACATTGGCCACCTTACCATATTGTATCCAACCCACAGCAGCGCCTGTATAAGAGCTTCCTGTGAAGGAGCCCTTGATGGTGAAGTCGTGGATGAAGCAGGTGTCGGAGCTTGTGCCAATCACATAGCCGAACAATCCGCAGTAGGTGGGCGAACCGCTGTTTATAGCAAGGTTGGAGATGGTATGTCCGTCGCCGTCGAAATGGCCTTTGAAAGGATGGTTGGTGCTATTGCCTATCACACGCCACGGCTGGTAGTTTATCATATTGAGGTCGCGGACAACCTTAAAATAGGTGTTCTGGAAATCGAAGCCGTTGTTCACAAACATGGCAAGGCTGTCGAGCTGGGCCTCGTTGCAGATCAAGTAGGGGTCCACTTTGGTACCCGTGCCACCACAGAAAGCTGTGGGGGTTACTATTAATACAACGTGTTTTTCCAAACCGCCGTTGGCGGCAGTGAAGGTGGTGATACCTGCGGTGCCCACGGTGGCGGCAGTGCCTGCCACGCTGACGGCCGAGGGGTTGCTCGAAGTCCAGTTCACATTTTGGCTGTTGTCGACAGGGAAGTTGGTGGCAACGGCATTGACGTCCTCGCTGTTCTGCAACAGAATCGGAGTTGCAGCCACCTTTGCTGCCATGCTGTCCTGCAATCCCGTGGGGATGGGATATTTGTCGGTAACGGCTGTAAAATAGGCTGTGCCGGGATATGTGGCCACGCCCACAAGGTCGTTGGTCTCCTTGGCGTAGGTGGCATTGGCCGTGGTGCCGTACCAGTAGGTGGTGGGACACATCTGTTTGTCCCAGTAGTTGTTGGTTGCCGGCTGGCCAGAACCGGAGATGGCTGCCACGTTGGTGTTGCCGGTAACGTTGTTTACATTGAGGTTATATGTGGTAAGAGCTGCGGATGCCCCGGTGCCTGTAATGCCGCCCACGGTGTTGCCCTGCGAGCTTACAAGTCCCGCGTTGAGGTTGTACCGCACATAGCCGTTGGTGGTTTGTCCGCCCACGATACCGCCCACATAGGATGCTCCCGGATAGGTGGACGACACATCGCCGTGGTTAACGTTGTATTCCAAATAAGTATAATAAAGGTTTCCTCCCACTATGCCACCCACGTATGTGGACGACGATGAAACTTTGCCTGAATTGATGTTATATTTAATGTTACGGTAGGTGGAATTCGTTGAATAAACATATCCTAAAATGCCGCCGGTGTATGAGCCTGTGCCGCGCACCGCACCACGATTTGAGCAACGGGTTATGTCCGAAACTACATAAAGATAACCCACCATGCCGCCGTTATATTGCGCACCGGTAACATTGCCTGTGTTGAAACAGGAATCCACACGGGTGTATGTGATATATCCGGCCATACCGCCCACATATCCTGATGCTGTGGAGGTAACCGCACCGCTGTTCTGGCAGTGGTCTATAACGTTGCGTAGGGTTGTGGTGTTGTTACCGGCCGAATAGCCCACAATACCGCCCGTATATTGCGAACCGTTTATCGTTCCGCTGTTGCGGCTGTCGTAAATCTGCGACTGATAGCTATGGGCTGCCAATCCGCCTATATAGGTTGTTCCCGACACTGTGCCTGTATTAACACACGAATCCATATATCCCACAGTGGCCACGGCGCCGCCGTACAAATAGGCAACAATACCGCCGCGATACGAATTGTTGCTGCTGTTGTAGCCACCAACAACGCCGGCATTGGAGCATTTGAACAGGGTGTCCCTGAGGTAAGCATATCCCACAATGCCGCCAACGTACTGGTAGCCCAGCACCTGCGACGCAGCGTCGGACCGGCAGTTTTTGAACGATGTGTATGTGGCGTAGGCCGCGATACCACCGGTGGCGTAGCCCGAGCCTGCAGTTGTTGATGTCGACGAAATCACTCCGTGGTTCAAGCAGCTGTCGAAACGGGCATAAGTGGCATATCCTATTATACCGCCCACATTATATGAGCCCGTAACGTTGGCACTGTCGGTGCAATGGCTGATTTTCTGGATATGCGTGGCATCGGCGTTGCTGTAGCCCGCAATACCACCCACATCGTAGCTGTTGCTGGTAACGGTGCCGTTGTTCACACACGAGTCGTAATGGCAGAAAGCCGAGTTTCCGCAGATACCTCCGGTGTAGTACGAGCCTTCGACAGTGCCACGGTTAACGCATCCGAAAAATCCCACGCTGTCGTTGAATGTGGTGGCAGTTTCGAGCTGGTGTCCCACAATACCGCCGTGATAATAGCTGTTACCTTCGATGGTGCCCGTGTTCACGCATCCGCGTATGGTGGTGGCAAGATTGGCAAAACCAACTATACCGCCGTGATAGCTCTGTGCACCTTGAATGACGCCGTTGTTCACACAGCCTATGATACGGCTACGGTGTGCGGCGCCCACGATACCGCCGTGCCAACGCGCATTGCTATAGTTGGCTATGGTACAATTGTTGACACAGTTCTTGATAGTGGAGTGCAACGAAGCACCGGCTATACCGCCCACTGTGTCGTTACCTGTAACGGTACCCGAAATAGTAACATTCTGCACATCGGCATCCTTCAGCACACCGAACAAGCCCCTAAGGTTGGAGGTGGTTACGTCCATGGTAAGGTTGGATATGGTGTGGCCGTCGCCGTCGAAATGGCCGCTGAATGGATATGTGTATGAAGTGCCTATGGGAGTGAACGGCTGGGTGAGAACAATATTCTGGCTAACGCGGTAGTAGACGCCGGCGCAGTTGTTGCCGCCGTTTACCGTGGTGGCGAGGGCGCGCAGTGCGGCCTCGTTACAGATGAGGTACGGGTCGGCCTGAGTACCGGAGCCACCGCAGGGGATGGTAAGAGAAAGTTTTTTCCAATAACCCGTGTCGCCTACTCCACATACAGGACGCACGTAGAAGTCATAGTCTCCGCCGGGTAGAGGATTAGCAAAAGTGTATGAGGGGGTTGTATTTACAGGAATAATTGTGCCAGCGCCATGTGCAAAGCCGAAAGAGCCATATTCAATTTCCCACTCGGTTTCGGTGCCGCCGGCAGTCCAAGAGAGCGTGTTTGTAGCCGTACTATATGCCAAATTAGAAACAGATGGACATGTTGCACTGGATTGAGGAGTCATCGTAAGTTTGATGTTACTCTTTTCTGTTTTCAAACCCACATTACCTGATGACACAAACGTTGGATTAATGGTGTATCTACCCGGAGAATCTTGGTAGGCACACAACGACTGATTTGTAGCTGATGTAGCATAACATTTGTAGTTAGAACCGTCATACGCGCCACTATTATCATGTACACACACCAGCAAATTATCTGTTCCATTATAAACAAATGGAGTTGACAAGTTAAACGTTGTCCAAGTACCTACACCTCCAGTAAAATTCAATGAGCCAGCATAGACTTGTGTTAAGTTAGCATACGGCACCCAATCATTTACTGAAGCAAATGTAGAGTTTGGTATGTTTGCCATATAAATAGTGCAATTGGTTTTTCGCGTTGATGCTGTAGCATAAGCATACTGAAATGCGACAGCCGTTATCTCTTGTGCAGTACCCCCGGCACCAATTTCCGCAGCAGTATAAATCTGCTGAGAATAGGTATAATTATAATAGTTGTCTAGTGGCAAATAATTAACAGATACTGTACCTGTTCCAATGGTCACAGTTGTCTGCGCCTTGGCCGGACCTGTGGCAAACAGTAGCGCGGCAACTGCCACGACTTTCAAAATGTTAGCGGATTTTCGTAAACTAATCTTCATAAATTCTTTACTTGCAAAAGGATAATGGTTATGCATATTGGTTGCTAAAAATTTATTACGGTTTTATATAAAAAAAGCGCACAATGTCCGTTGGACACGCACGCCATATTTCTTACAAACATATACAGAACACTGGAAACCAGAGTGCTACTATAGCACAGCAGTCCACAAAGCCATGCCATGGCCTTGGTAGTGGCGGATGTTTTCCAGTTTTTCATGAATTTTTACGTTTTTTAAGGTTGCAAATTTACACATTTTTCAGGATTTAAACAAATTTTTTTTGTTTTTTCAACAGCCGAATGTTACCAACGCACCTGAAAGCACCTTAAATGATAGAAAATTAAGGCATTTAGGCAGTTCGTATTTTGTTAAAAAAATATCTTTACCACACTTTTTTTAGGATTATTTTTCGCAAAAAACACGCAAAAAAAATAACACTTTTTATTTTTTCAACAACCGACAGTTCAGAAACCTGACGGCAAAAAAAATGTAGGACTGCCATTTTACGACAGTCCTACATCAATGTTATCTGTTTATCAGATTATTGTTTCGGAGACTTCCAGTCGAGGGCGAACTGTATGCCGGCCATCTGGTACAATTGCCAGTGTCCCCATTTGCCCATGCCGCTGAAATCGGTGTCCCATTTGAGGTTGAGGGCGAAATTGACGGATATGAATTTGTACAGACGGTAGTCGAGTTTCAGCTCGAAATCGAGGTCGGTCTCGAAGGTGCGTTCCTGCAGCCAGTTTTTCTTGCCGAGGTCCTCCCAAGTCTCGTCGGCGCCGAGCGAGTATTTAGTCCGGGGTTTGGCCTCAGGGTTGGATTCGTCGTAAGTGAAATCCTTTATGTTGTCCCAGGCCATGTTCTTGGGTTTTGCGTAGTCGTAGAAAAGCTCGATACGTGCGTAAAGGTCGAGGTTGGGGAGGATGTCCTTTTTCAGGTACTGTGCCTTGATGTAGCTACCGAGAGCGAAATATGCATTTCTGATATTTTTGTATGTGTCGGGGTTTTCGGGGTCGAAAGGTTTGTCTGGGTCGTCGGGGTCGTTTTGGATAACACCATAGTTAAGGCCGTCGATGATGAAGTTGTCGTTGCAAACAAAGGTGGTCTTTCCTGTCAAGAAAGATATCGACACCGACCAGTCGGTCTTTTTGTACTCGAACGAGAGGGCGGTGGTAAGGTAGGCGGGAGCGAAGAAATGGGAGACCAACTTGCCTTCCTTGTCCTCTATGCCCGTATATTCGCGGCCTTCGCCGAACTGAGTCTTGAGGTTGGCGGTGAACGCTGCACCCCAGTCCTTGTAGGCTTTCCACGAAAGTGCTGAGGTGAGGTCTATCTTATCGTTGCTCTTGCGGCGTGTTTCGAAAAGTCCGCCCTCCTTGCTGTTGTCGAGGTCCTGCCAAGCGTAGCCGTAGGCGAGGTCGGCTATGTTGTCCCACACATATTTGGGGTGGGTGTACTTGTAGTTGCCGAAGAAAGTGGAGGTGATGTCTATCAACGAGTTACCCGATTTCGACCAGTTCTCGAAGAAGAACTCGCTCAGCTTGACAGCGGGTTTGGAGAGTGTGGTCCACTGTCCTTTGGGTTTTTCGGCGGCCGCGGAGTCGGCGAGGGCGGCTTCCATTACTGTGATGTCGGAATTGTCGTTGCAAACCACGGTGTCGCCGTCGGTGTTTGCCACTGCGGTGCCTGCCACGAGGCTTGCCACCGCAAAAATCATAAAACGTTTCATTGTATTCATAAGCTTATTCTTTATTTTTTATTACTCTGTTTATTTCTTTGTAAATCAGTTCTGTTTCGAAGCCTCGCGAAAGCAGGAAAACCGTCAGTTTGCGTCGCTGCTCGTCGGGGGCAAGGGTTTTCAGCGCCCTAAACTTGGCTTGTGCCACGCTGTGCAGGGTGTCGGCGTAGAGCTGTTCGTCGAGCGAAAGCAGGGCATCGGCCACGTGCTTTTCGGCTATATGTTTCTGATACAGCTCGTAACGTATCTTGTTGCGTCCGCACTTGCCAAATTTCAGACGGTCGTGGGCAAAGGCTGTGGCAAAGCGACTTTCGTCGATAAAGCCCTCTGCTTCAAGCCCTTCAACAATCCTGTCGGCATCCTGCGCCGGCACGTGCCACTGCTGTAGTTTCTTGCGCACAGCAGAAACACACTGTTCGGCACGCGAGCAGTACATCTCTATCTTGGCGCGCACCACCGTAATATCACAGCCTTTTTCGTCATTATTTCCTTGCATATCGCTACATATCATCGTTTTACGCACCCATTCGCGTAACAAAAGTATCTGCAAATGTAATATTTTTTATTTAATAATGCAAAAAAATCGTATATTTGCAAGTTTGGCACACTCTTGCAACAGAGTGCCATATTTTTTGACATTCAGACATTTACAAAACCAAAACACTTGTTATGAAGATAGACAGCAAGAAAATCCTAACCCATGTGGGCATCATCATCCTCTGCCTTGTGGTTGCAATAGCCTATTTCAGCCCTGCTTTGAAAGGCAAAGTGGTGTATCAGGGCGATACTCTTAGCGCACAAGCCATGAGCTACGAACAGGACCAGTACCTCAAAAGCACCGGCGAACACACGCACTGGACTCCCGGCATGTTCAGCGGAATGCCCAGCTATCAAATATCGGTAGAGCCGCAGCATTCGGTTTTCTCCTCCCTGAAACACGTGCTTATTATGCGCGACCTCGGCTGGGAACGCGACATAGCAATACTTTTCCTCTATCTTCTCGGTTTTTACATCTGCCTTGTGGCTCTGGGCGTCAACCCGTGGATCAGCCTCATCGGCGCCATAGCCTTCGGACTAGGAAGCTACAATATAATAATAGTGGAGGCGGGACACATCACCAAAGCATGGGCTATCTCGATGATGGCCCCGATACTGGCGGGTATGGTGCTGGCTTTCAAACGCAAATACGTATGGGGAGGCATACTGTTCACCCTCGCGCTGGGCTTGCAGATAACCTTCAACCACATACAGATAACCTACTACACCGTGCTGATGGCCGGAATCCTCGGCGTGGTGTACCTCATTTTCGCCTTCAAGGAAAAGACTCTGAAACAGTTCTTTATCGGCGTGGGTGTGTTGGTAATCGGTTCGCTTTTTGTACTGGCTACCAACTCGCGACATCTTGTTGTAAATCAAGAATATGCCAAATACACTATGCGTGGCGGCAGCGAAATCTCGGTAACGCCCGAAGACCTATACAAGGACGGTGAACCCAAGTCGATAGCCGGCGAAAAATCGGGCCTCAACATCGACTACGCATATAACTGGAGCTACGGCAAAGGCGAGACGTTCACCATAATGGTGCCGGGATTTTACGGCGGCGGCAGTGGCGAAAGAGTGTCGCACGAGTCGGAGTTCTACAAGAATTTCCGCAGCGAGCAGGCACCGCTCTATTGGGGCGACCAGCCTTTCACCAGCGGACCCGTGTATTTCGGAGCCATCATAGTGTTTCTGTTTGTGTTCGGACTTTTCGTGGTGAAAGGTCCCGAACGCTGGTGGCTGCTCATTGCCGCTTTCTTGGCAATACTTATGTCGTGGGGCAAGAACTTGCTCGGTTTCAACGAATTCCTGTTCGACAACCTGCCCTACTACAATAAATTCCGCACCCCGTCGATGAGCCTCGTCATAGCCAACGTGGCAATGGTGATGATGGCCGCCCTTGCGCTGAAAGCGGTTATCGAAGGCAAAGGCGACGACCGCAACTACCGCCGCAATACAAGCCGAGCCCTGTACATCTCTGCCGGCATCACCGGAGGCCTGTGCCTTATTTTCATTGTGTTTGCCGGTTCGTTCTCCTACAGCGGCCTCTCCGACCAACAGATGGCACAACAGTACGGCAACAACTGGCAGTACATCGAACAAGCCCTTATTGCCGACCGTCAATCGTTGCTGCGCGGCGACTCGTTCCGTTCGTTTGCACTGATAGCACTTGCGGGCGTGATGCTGTGGCTGTTCGTCAACGAAAAGATAAAGAAAGCATGGCCCGTGGTTGCCGTAATAGCAGCACTTGTGGTGTTCGACCTTTGGGGCGTGGACAAACGTTACCTCAACGAAAGCAACTTCGTATCCAAAAACCAGTTCGCCCTCTACCCCACTCAGGACGACATGGCCATCGACCAGGCCGCCGCAGAGGTGGGCGACAAGGACTACCGGGTGCTCGACATGGTGCACAACACCTTCAACGACGCCAAGCCCTCGGCTTTCCACCATCAAATTGGAGGCTACCACGCCGCCAAACTGCGCCGCTATCAGGATTTGATAGACTTCTACATCTCGCGGCATATCAATATGAACGTGCTTAACATGCTCAACGCACGCTACTTTGTAACGCCCAACGGCATAGAACGCAACATGTACGCCCTCGGCAACGCTTGGTTTGTAAACGCCACACAGCTTGTGAACAACCCCAACGAGGAAATCCTCGCCCTCAACAATTTCAACCCCGCCGACACCGCCATAGTGGGTGCCGATTTCGCCCAGTTTGTGCAAGGCAAAGAGCTTAGCCGCGACAGCAACTCCACCATCGAGATGCTGCACCAAACGCCCTACAACCCCGACTACGTGGCATACAAGACCCACTCTGCCAAAGAGCAGCTGGCTGTGTTCAGCGAGATTTACTACGCCCCCGACTGGCGTGCCTACATCGACGGACAGCCCGCCGAATACCTGCGTGTGAACTACATACTGCGTGCCATGGTGGTGCCCGCCGGCGACCACACCATTGAGTTCCGCAACGAGGCTCCCACACAACACAAATGGGACAAAATAACCCTCGCCTCGTCGATAGTGCTTGTGGTGGTAATTATCGGAGCCATAGTATTTTGGGTGATAAAAAGAAAAAAAGAGGAACCCACCGACGATACAGCTAATACCGACAATAAAAAAATAGACAGTAAACCAAAAAAGTAAACCAAAACGTCCCGAAGGGACGACACACTAATAACCTCGCACAGCTCTGCTGTGTGGGGAGCTCACACAAGTGGAGCACAGTGTGGGGCTCTCGCACAAGCAAAGCGCAGTGTGGGACAGAGAAAAAAAATAGAACCAAAACGTCCCGAAGGGACGACACACTAATAACCCCGCACAGCTCTGCTGTGTGGGGAACAAAAAAAACAACCATGGAAATAGAATCGAAATACAATCCCTCGTCAGTAGAAGACCGCTGGTACGCCCAGTGGCAGAAACTTGGACTTTTCAGCTCCAAACCCGACAGTCGCGAACCCTACACCGTGGTGATACCGCCACCCAACGTAACAGGCGTGCTGCACATGGGACACATGCTCAATAACACCATTCAGGACGTGCTGGTGCGTCGCGCCCGCCTGCTGGGCAAAAACGCCTGCTGGGTGCCCGGCACCGACCACGCCTCCATAGCCACCGAAGCCAAAGTGGTGAACAAACTGGCCCAACAGGGCATCAAGAAAGACGACATAGGACGCGAGAAATTCCTCGAACACGCTTGGGACTGGACCCACGAGCACGGCGGCATCATCCTCGAACAGCTGAAACGCCTCGGTGCCAGCTGCGATTGGAACCGCACCGCCTTCACCATGGACGACACTCGCTCGCGCAGCGTCATCCACACTTTCGTGGACCTTTACAACAAAGGATTGATATACCGCGGGGTACGTATGGTAAACTGGGACCCCAAAGCCCTCACCGCCCTCAGCGACGAGGAAGTTATCTTTAAAGACGAACACAGCAAACTGTTCTACCTCCGCTACTACATTGCCGACGACGACGGCACCGGCTCCACAGGCAACGAAGGCGAGATTATCCCCACCGACGACAAAGGCCGTCGCTACGCCATCGTGGCTACCACTCGTCCCGAAACCATCATGGGCGACACCGCAATGTGTATAAACCCCGCCGACCCCAAAAACCAATGGCTGCGGGGCAAGAAAGTGATAGTGCCGCTGGTAAACCGCGTCATCCCCGTCATCGAGGACAGCTACGTGGACATCGAGTTCGGAACGGGATGCCTCAAAGTTACCCCCGCCCACGACGTTAACGACTATATGCTTGGCGAAAAACACAACCTCGAAAGCATCAACATATTCAACGACGACGCCACCCTCAGCGAAGCCGCAGGCATGTACATAGGAATGACACGCGAGGCGGTACGCAAACAGATTGTGAAAGACCTCGACACCGCCGCACTGCTCGAGAAAGTGGAGGACTACAACAACAAAGTGGGCTACTCCGAACGCACCAACGTGCCCATCGAGCCGAAACTTTCCATGCAGTGGTTCCTCAAGATGGAGCATCTTGCCAAGATAGCCCTCGAACCCGTGGAAAACGGCGAGATAGAATTCCATCCCGCCAAGTACAAAAACCTGTACCGCCACTGGCTGGAGAACATCAAGGACTGGTGCATAAGCCGCCAGTTGTGGTGGGGACATCAGATTCCTGCCTACTACCTGCCCGAAGGCGGTTTTGTGGTGGCCGAGAATATCGACGACGCACTGCGTCTGGCCAAGGAAAAGACCGGCAACGCCAGCCTCACCGCCGCCGACCTGCGTCAGGACAGCGACTGTCTCGACACATGGTTCAGCTCGTGGCTGTGGCCTCTGTCGCTTTTCAACGGCATACTGGACCCCGACAACGAGGAAATACGCTACTACTACCCCACCGCCGACCTCATAACCGCCCCCGACATCATTTTCTTCTGGGTGGCACGTATGATAATGGCCGGCGAGGAATATCGTGGACAGGTGCCGTTCCGCAACGTGTATTTCACCGGCATCGTTAGGGACAAGCTGGGACGCAAGATGTCGAAATCGCTCGGCAACTCGCCCGACCCCATCGAGCTTATCAACAAATTCGGCGCCGACGGCGTGCGCGTGGGAATGCTGCTCACAGCCCCTGCCGGCAACGACCTGCCTTTCGACGAAGCCCTTTGCGAACAGGGACGCAATTTCAGCAACAAGATATGGAACGCCATGCGTCTGGTGAAAGGCTGGAGCGTGGACGAAAACCTGCCGCAGAGCGAGGAAAACCGCACAAGCCTGCTGTGGTTCGAGAGTCATCTGAACAAAACCCTCGCCTCGATAGAGGACGATTTCAGCAAATACCGCCTGAGCAACGCCCTGATGACCACCTACAAACTGGTGTGGGACGATTTCTGCTCGTGGCTGCTCGAGATGATAAAACCCGCTTACCAAAAACCCATCGACAAAGCCACCTACGACACCGTGATAGCCTTGTTTGAGAAACTGATGTGTATGCTCCACCCCTTTATGCCGTTCATCACCGAAGAAATTTGGCACATCCTCGGCGAACGCTCCGACACCGAGAGCATCATGATAGCAGCGATGCCAAAAGCACAGTCGTTCGACGAAGACATCATCAAGGACTTCGAGACCGCCAAAGAGGTGATAATCGGCGTTCGCGGACTGCGCAACTCCAAAGGCATATCGCCCAAAGAGGTGCTGCACCTGTGCGAACGCGGCAACAGCGGCAACGCCTTCGACGGCATCATCATAAAACTCTGCAACATCGACGGCATAGAGCGTGTGGCCGACAAGGTGGAGAACGCCCTCTCGTTTATGGTGGGAAGCACCGAATACTACGTGCCTTTCAGCCAGAACATCGACAAGGAGGCCGAACTGAAGAAACTCGAGGAAGAACTGAAATATACCGAAGGGTTCCTCAACTCGGTGATGAAAAAGCTCTCCAATGAACGTTTTGTAAACAACGCCCCCGAAAAGGTGGTGGCTGTGGAACGCCAGAAACAGGCCGACGCCGAACAGAAAATCGCCGCACTGAAAGCACAGATAGAAACGCTGAGGTAGTTCGGAAGTTAAAATTTGAAAGTTGATAGGTTGAAATTGCAGCCCACCGACTATATTCTTTTGACCTATTACTTTTGACAAAAAAAACTTATATTTGCAACGATGCTGTTTTCGGACAGAATTATATAAAACATTAAAACACAAAGAAGTACAATAAAAAAAAACGATAAAACAATGAAAAAAATCCTTGCCATTGTAGCAGTGTGTGCCTTGTGCATTTCCTGCGACATAATGAACCAAGTGGCTGAGACCGCCAACCTTGTACGCAAATGCAAATTCTCGCTTGACAACGTTCAAAGTGTATCGTTGGCCGGAATCAACCTCAAAAACATCAACACCAGCAGCCTCACAGCCACCAACGTGGCCAAGCTGGGTGCCGCACTGCTCACCAAAAACCTGCCGCTGAACATGACGGTGAACGTGGGAATACAGAACCCCACCACCAAACCCGCCAGCCTCAACGCCATGGACTGGAAAGTGGCTATCGACAACATGGAAATGGCAACCGGCTCCACCAACAAGAAAGTGAGCGTGCCCAGCAAGTCGAAAACCGCCATGCCGCTGTCGTTCAACATCAACACCTACGATGTTTTCTCCAAGGACGGCATCTCGGCAGTGAAGAATTTCGTTTCCAGCTTCTCGCAGAAAGACGCCACCTCGTCGCGTGTTGCCATCAAGGTAAACCCCACAGTGGCTATCGGCTCGCAGAGCGTGAAACTGGGCTACATGACCCTCGCCAAACAGATAAACTAATACAATGGCCCACACCTTTGCCATTGGCATCGACATCGGCGGCACCAACACCGATTTGGGATTGGTACGCTCCGACGGGGAATGCCTTGCCCGCCTCAATTTCAGCACCACCGACTGCACTTCCGCCGACACTTTCGTGGACAAACTTTGCTCCACAACGGGCATTCTGCTGAAAGACAGCGATTCCGGCGTACTTCAAGGCATAGGCATAGGAGCTCCCAACGGCAACAGCCTAACCGGCTGCATCGAGGAGGCCTCGAACCTGCCACAGCTTAGCAACCTGCCCCTGAAACGCATCTTGGAAGAACGTCTGCACCTGCCCGTGGCTGTGGGCAACGACGCCAACGCGGCCGCCTTGGGCGAGATGGTGTACGGCGGCGCCAAGGATTTGCAGGATTTCGTTACCATAACCCTCGGCACAGGCGTGGGCAGCGGCATTGTGATAGGCCGCCGTCTGCTTCTCGGAGTGCACGGCAACGCCGGCGAGGTAGGACACAGCATACTGGTGCCCGACGGACGCCCCTGTTCCTGCGGTCGCCGCGGATGTGTGGAGGAATACGCCTCGGCACGGGGTATCTGCAAGACTTTCATTGAGTTGCGCAACGCCACTGATAGCTACAACGGCATGCTCGACGGCATTGCCGACAACCAACTCACCCCAAAGCTGATAGCCGAAGCCGCTCAGCAAGGCGACGCACTGTCGATAGCGACTTTCGAACGTACGGGATATTACCTCGGACTTGCGTGTGCCAACGTGGTTTCGCACATCGCTCCGCAAAAGATTTTCCTTATGGGCGGCCCCACGCAAGCCGGCAGCCTGCTGATGACCCCCACGCACAAGTCGTTCGACGACAATTTGTTATCCATCTACAAAGGTCAGGTGGAGATAGAATTGACGCATCTGCCCGCCAACGACGCCGCTATTCTGGGCGCAGCAGCGCTAATCAATTTGTAATTAGAGACACACTGACGTGCGTCCGATTTGAGACATTTCGGGGAACGTCCCTACAATTCAATCTGCAAAAAAAGAGACGTGGCAAGCCACGTCCCTACTATTAACTAATCACAAGTTATTAAATATCAACTATTTAACAATAATCATATCACTGTCGCCGCAGGGCATCGTAATGGTATTGCTTTCCAGCGGGACAGAGGCTGTTACTTGATATTCTGGCTTTTGCGATTCCAGCGGGATAGAAATCCGCACTTCGCCGTTGGCATCAGATGTAACGTCGAAACCGCCCACGTTGACAGTAGTGTTGGGCACAGGTTTCTCGCCCGAAGCGCTCCACAAGGTGAAATGCACGTCGCCGTAGTAGGCGGGGTTGCGGCGGATGTCGATGGTTACGTCTTTTTGTAACACTAAAGTAGTATCGACATCGTAAAACACGCCCTCTTTCTTACCCGACAGGGTTCCCGACTCATCGTCGCCAACGGAGTAGATAAGCGAGAAGGTTACGTTCACCTCCTTGCCTATAAAGCGGTGTGGTATGTTTTTGAAAAGTACTGATGCGTCGGAAGGCATCTCGCTAAGGGTGTCGGACTTTGTTTCGTTGCCCAAAGCAATGGAAACCACGGCTTTGGAGTCGTATGGCAGCGACGGAAGGTCGGCATTCTGTGCGGTAGCTTCGTGCACTTTCACATTTACATCCACGGGCTGGTTCATCATCCAAACGCCTATCAGCGCTGCTATTACGGCTATTATGCCCACTGTCCAAGCGATGGCTTTGCGTATGAGCAGACGACGGTGACGTTTCCACAGGGCGTCGAACTCAACGCCGAGCAGTTTGGTGACAAGCTGAACGTAAGCGCGTTCCTTGTTGAGCCAGGGCCAGCGGTAGATTTTCTCGTGGATGTTGGCACCGAGGATTTCGGGCAGTCCGAGGGTGTCCACCACGGGGTTGAAACACTCGGTGTCGGGATTGCCGCTGTGGGGCACGCCATCGACGATGAAGAAATGTATGTCGTTGGTACGGCCTAGTTTGTGGAAAAATTCTATTTCCCTGCCAACCCATTCGCTCTTGGCTGAGTTGGGGGAACAGATAACGATGAGGTTGCGCGAGGCTTTGAGCCTCTCCTGCAGCTCCGACGACAGTCCGCCGGGCTGTATGTCGGTGGGAGCGAAAAACACCGGCTTGATGGGTGTACGTTTCCATCCGTGCTCGCTGCACAGAGTTGCGGGCATACGGTAATGCTCCAGTTTGCGCTGCACACGCTTGCCCCATTTGGTGTCGCGGGAGTTGTAGCTGATAAACGAAAAATATTTGAATTCCTGTTCCATGATTATTTGTTTGTGTTATGTTTTAATTAATCACTTTCTGTTTTATTTTTTTAACCGTTGTCTCTCCATCCGGACTCGCGTTTTTTTTCTTCTATCTCTTCGATGGTTTGCTTAGCGGCTTGGGTTTCCTCGCTTTCCTCGCCGATGGTCTGTTTGTATATCTCCAACGATTTTTCGGCATATTCCATAGCCTTGTTAAATTCATTCATGCTTTCGTAGCAATTGGCGAGGAAAAGATAGTCGTAGGCCGTTGCCCTATGTTTTTCGCCAAAAACCTTTCGGTGTATAACGAGGATTTTATTACCCATTTCCACACCCTTTTCAAAATCGCCTTTGTACAGATGGACATAAGCTATATGAAGCAAAGCGGACGCCGCTTCTTCACTGTCTTCGCCAAGAAATTTGCACTTCTTTTCATAACAATAAGTAAAATCAGCCAATGCTTCGTCGAACTCACCCTTATGCAGATGGCATAAACCTCTACTTCCAACAACATCGGCAGTGGAAGGATGGTCGGCGCCAAAATGTTCCATCGACAAATCGTAAGCTTTTTTGTTGTAATCCATGGCCTCGTCGAGTTCTCCGTTATTCATAAGTATCTCGGAAATAGACATATATGTCGAAATCAAATCAGGCAAATCGTCTCCAAACACTTTTATTATTATCTCTTCTTCTTTCTTCAGTAGCTGAAGTGCCTTGGCGTAATCGCCCTTGTAATAGGTGTATATTGCCGCCATATTTCCATAAGCAGTTGCTGAAGCGCCCGAAATTTCGTTGCCGGATTCTTTTAGGATTGCCAATATGGAATCGAACTGCAACAAAGCCAAGTCGTAATTTCCAATATAGTAATTGGCAGTGGCTATGTTAATATATGCACCGCACACACGGGAATCTCTCTCTCCATACAATGCTTTTCGTATTTCAAGGCTTTTCTGGAAATTAGACATCATTTCAGGGTACTGTCCTTTCTTTTTGCATACTCCACCTAACCCACTATAAGCTCTCGAAAGATTATAGTTAATTCCATCATCTATGTCAATGGACAGACGCTTGGCACGAAGATAATAAGTCTTGGCCATTTCCATATCGACAATATAGTCTTCCATGAAAAGCCCCGCCTCCAGCTGCCATTGCGCGTTGGTGGTGTCGAGGCCGGCACGTAGCTCAAGATAATATGCGGCACTGTCGTTCTGGTGGGCCATAAGGAAACGCTGGAAGAAACTGTAGCAGTCGGCGGCTATGGCTTCGAGTTTGCGCTGTGTACCGGCCTTGCTCTCCCCAAGGGCTTTCTTGCGCTTGGCAAGTTCAGCCTGCTCACGGGCGATGGCGGCCTGCTCGTCCTTTATGCGGCTAACACGGCTGTGCATGTCGCCGCGGGTGCGCAACAGCGAGTCGGCACGCTCCAGCTGGCAGTCTTCGAGCAGGGCGCTTACACGTTGCTGGAAAGCGTCGAGCTGGTCGTAGTCGAGGGTGGAGTAGTATTTGGCCATGGACTCGATGATGTTCTCGTTTTCCTCGCGCTGCTGGTTCACTTCGGCAAGGAGGTGGTTTTTCTCCTCCACTGCAATATTCATGGCTTCAATCTCGTCCTCGCGCTGCTGCAGACGGCGCTGGAGCTCGCGACGGAGCTTGCGTTCCTTGGCCAGCTGGTCGGAGCGCAATTGGTCGGGCTGCTCCATCACTATATTGAGAGGATTTTTGGAGTACTGGTACTGCCGGCAAGCGTCGTCGTCAACAAGCTGGTAGTCCTGCTTTGTGACAGATTTCAGGGTGTATTTGCCGTCTTTCACCGGAAAGGAGAAACGTCCATCCTTGGCCAGTATAGCCTGACGGCCTTCCACTTGCACCGTTGCTCTGGAAATGAGCGCACCGGACACCACTTTGCCGTTTACCATACGTCCGCGAGTTTTCACCACGCCACTCTGTTTCTGGGCGTAAGCGCCTGATGCACACAGCACCGAAAGTATCGCAATAATCAAAACTAATTTCTTCATTTTCGATCGTATGTTATTTCGTTTTTAATATGTTCTTCAACGTATTTTGTGAAAGGATGGTCTAAACCCAAGGCTTTTTCGGCTATGGACTTGGCTTTCTGGTAGTTCTCAAGGGCTTTTGCGCGTTCTTTCATCTTCTCTTGTGTCAAGCCTAAGTTCAAATAAATCAATGCGTAGAAAGGATGCCTGTCGCTGATATTGTCTTTGGCGATATCCAAAGCTTTTTGGTAACATTCCAGAGCTTCGTCGTTTTTGTTGTTCATCGCTTTCACGACATTCGCCATTGCCAAGCCGTATGGGTCGAGATTGTCGTATTTTTCGTAAATTTGGAAAGCTTTTTCGATGTAATTATTAGCGTCTTTGTACTTTCCATGGGTTTTCATCAGATAGGCAAGTCCGGTGTATGCCGAGGCAAGCAGAGCCTTGTCGCCAAAGTAAGAATCGGTCATTTCTATCACTTTGTTGTATTGTTCCTTGGCTTCGTTGTATTTTCCCGAAAGGGCATAGATATCTGCCAAGTTTTTACTACACATCAAGACAAAATGTCTGTCGACACTTTCACCATCTATACTGTAACTCAAAGAACGTTGCTGCAACCCAGCATTTAAAGCTCGTTGCTGCAACTCGGCGGCTTGCTGGTACCGGCCTTTCATCATCAGGGCGCGGCCCTCGAGGTCAAGGCATATTCGTGCGATTTCCCAGTCGCTTGATGCGGATGCTATAAAGCCTGCCTTAGAGAAATATCGCTGCGCTTTGTCGTAATCACCGATTTTGGAGTAATAATAATATCCCGCCTCGAGTTGCCACTCAGGATTGTTGGTGTCGAGCTTGGCGCGAAGGTCGTAATAACGTGCCGCCGAGTCGTACTGGTGGGCTTTTTCGAAACGTTCGATAAAGTTCTGGCAGTCGGCGGCGGTGATTTCGATTTTTTTCTTCACTCCTTCGGCCGTTTGGTCGATAAGTTGCTGCTGCTCAGCAATTTCCTCCTCTTCTTTTACCTCGGCTTCCTGTTCCTGACGCATCTGGCGTATGCGGTCGGCCATATTGCCGCGGGTACGGAGCAGCGAGTCGGCACGTTCCAGCTCGCCGTTTTCAAGCAGCTGTGTTACACGCTGTTGGAATGAGTCAAGCTGGTCGTAGTCAATGGTAGCGTAGTATTGCGACATGGAGGCGATGATTTTTTCGTTGTCCTCGCGTTGTTGGTTTATCTGTGCAAGCATGCGGTTTTTCTCGTCGAGGAAAATCTGCATCTCCTCAATCTCGTCCTCGCGCTGTTGCAGACGTCGTTGCAGCTCGCGGCGGAGCTTGCGCTCGGTGGCCAGCTGGTCGGCCTGCAGTGTGGAAGGTTCCTCCATCACTATCTGCAACGGGGTGGCGGAGTAGTTGTAGCTTCGGCAGGCATCGGCATCGACAAGGCGGTAGCCCTGCTTGATTACCGATTTAATGGTGAATTTGCCGTCTTTTACCGGAAAGGAGAAACGTCCGTCCTTGGCCAGAATAGCCTGACGTCCTTCCACCTGAACCGTGGCCCCCGAAAGCAGGGTGCCGGGCACCAGTTTTCCACCCACCATACGTCCGCGGGTTTTCACCACGCCGCTCTGCGTCTGTGCCTGTATTCCGCCTAATATGGCTAGGGCCAAAAGGGTGAAGATTATTTTTTTCACACAAGTCTATTTTTTCTGTCCTTCAATATCCTGTTTTGTTTGCTCTATCTTATTGGCAGTTTCTTTTGTCTTGGCATGGTCGGGGCCGTATTTCTTCACCCTTATATCGTATGCACGGTTGAGGTACTCCAACGCTTCGGTGTAGCTGCCCTGCGTACGGTACACCACCCCGATGTCCTGACAAGTGGTGGCCACCGACTTATGCTCACTGCCCAACACCTTTTCGCGTATTGCAAGCGCTTTCTTGTAATATTCCAGAGCCTTGGCGAAATCGCGCTGTGAGTAGTACACCGAGGCGATGTTGTGGTACGACTCGGCCACCGACGGGTGCTCCTTGCCGAAAATCTTCTCGCGTATTCCCAAAGCTTTCTTGAAACAGTCGATCGTTTTGCCTATATCGCTTTTGGAATAGTATACCACGGCGATGTTGTTGTACGAGTCGGCCACCGACGAATGCTCTTTGCCGAACACTTTTTCGCGTGTTTTCAAGGCTTTCTGCATATAATCCAGCGCTTTGTCGTAATCGCCCTGATCGCCATAAACCACGGCGATATTGTTGTAGAGGTCGGCCACGTCGGGGTGTTCGTTGCCAAAAATCTTCTCGCGTATGGATAGGGCTTTCTGGAAACACTCGAGAGCTTTGTTGTAATCGCCCTGCGAATAATACACAGAGCCGATGTTGAGATACGATTCGGCCACGTCGGGGTGAGTGCCGCCTTTTATTTTCTCGCGAATTTTCAGAGCCGTTTGCAGGTGTTCGAGCGACTTGGGGTAGTCGCCCTGTTTTTTGCAAACCACTCCTATGGCGTTGTTCGAGGCAGCGACGGTGGGGTGTTCGTTGCCGAAAATCTTCTCGCGGATGGCGAGGGCCTTTTTGTGGTAATCCAAAGCCTTGGCATAATCGCCGTAGTCGTCGTACACGTTGGCTATGCGCAGGTACGAGGCCGCCACGTCGGGGTGTTCGTTGCCGAAAATCTTCTCCCTTATGGCTAGTGCTTTATTGAAATATTCCAAAGCCTTGGCATAGTCGCCTTGCGAATAGTACACCGTGCCTATGTTGTGGTACGAGGTAGCCACGTCGGCGTGCTCGTTGCCGAACAGTTTTTCGCGCATGGCAAGAGCCTTTTTATGGAATTCCATGGCTTTGGGGTAATCGCCCATTTTGCGGTAAACGGCAGCCATCTGGAAATAGGAGGCTGCGATGTCGGCATGTTCGTTGCCGAAAAGTTTTTTACGCATTGCCAGCACTTTGTTGTTGTAATCCTGTGCTTTGGTGTAATCGCCTTTGTCGTAATAAAGCTCGGCTATATGGCCGTAAACCGTTGCCGACTCCGACACGCCTTTCTCTCCTTTTGCAAGGGCTTGTCGCAGTGCTATGTTATAGAATTTCATCGATTTATCGTAATCGGCAATGTATTTTCTGAAGAATTCGCCTGCGTCGAGCTGCCACTGCACGTTGGTGGTGTCGAGGCGCGCGCGGAGTTCGAGGTAGCGTGCGGCCGAGTCGTTCTCGAAACGTGCGGCGAAGAGTTCGTAGTAGCTGTAGCAACGGCGTGCCATCTCCTCTATCTCGGCGTTGTGCACAGCTTCGGCTTTCTGCAGTTCCTCGCGTTGTTGCTGTATGGCGGCACCTGCCTTGAGGCTGGCCTCCACCTGTTTGGCCACGTCGCCGCGGCTACGCAGCAGGG
>JAFSOU010000085.1 GCA_017443265.1 Bacteroidales bacterium
CGATAAAATGTGTATCTTTGCTCATTGGTTTAAACTTTGTTTTGTCGTAACTGCAAAGATAAACCAAAGGGCTGACATCTTATATCGTCAGCCCTACTTTTTTTCAACTTTTTCAAAAACTTTTATCGGACACCAATGATTGTATTTCGCCCTTTCAGGGCTTTTTAGCTCTTACATGTTTCTCTCCCTCAGCTTCTTTTCCCAGTTCCAAGCGTCGCGGGTCATGTCGTCGAGGGTTTGTTCAGCTTTCCAGCCAAGCTCGCGGTTAGAGAGCGTGGTGTCGGCCCATATTTTCACAATATCGCCCTCGCGCCTTCCTGCGATGCGGTAGTTGAGTTTCACACCCGACATCTTTTCGAAACTCTTTATCACCTCCATCACCGAAAATCCGTTGCCGGTGCCTATGTTGAACACCTCGAAAGCGGCTTTGCCCTTGCCACCGAGCAGGCGTTCCACTGCCACCACGTGCGACTTGGCAAGGTCCACCACATGTATGTAGTCGCGGATGCAGGTGCCATCGGGGGTGTCGTAGTCGTTGCCGAAGACGCTCAGCTGCTGGCGTATGCCGATGGCGGTCTGAGTTATGAAAGGCATCAGGTTATTTGGCACTCCGCGCGGCAGTTCGCCGATAAGTCCCGAAGGATGGGCACCTATGGGGTTGAAATAGCGCAAGGCTATGGCGTGGACGGCGTCCTGCTTGGCACAGTCGGCAAGTATCTCCTCCACAATCTTTTTGGTGTTGCCATAAGGAGAGACAGCCGGTTTCAGCGGCGACTGCTCGCTGATGGGCAAAGTGTCGGGCTCGCCGTACACCGTGCACGACGACGACTGCACAAAGTTCTTTATGCCAAGGCGTTCCATGTTCGACAGCACGTTGAAAACTATCGACAGGTTGTTGTTGTAATACTTCAGCGGCTCGCTAACCGACTCTCCCACAGCCTTGTAGGCGGCAAAGTTGATCACAGCCTCAATGTCGGGGTGACGGTCGAAAAGCTGCGTTGCCTGAACTTTGTCCGAAAGGTCGATTTGTTCAAAGAGGGGACGCACGCCGGTAATTTTTTCAATGCTACCCACCACATCGGCGGAGGAGTTGCTCAGGTTGTCGGCGATAAGCACCGTATATCCTTTACTTATCAGTTCGACAGTGGTGTGCGAGCCTATATAGCCGGCACCTCCGGTAACAAGTATTTTTGCCATAACTATTTCTTTCTTTTTGTAAAACGCACCTCCCGTCTTTCGAAAGTGCTTATTTCTTTAAAAGACGGGGACACAAGCAGTGCGTCCCCGTCCAAAGTTTTGTCAATCAAATTATTTGAAAGCGTTCTCGCTGAGGCCTTTGCCTGTGATGGCGAGGTCTTTCATATAACCGGGCACATCGTGTCCGAGATACTTCTCCACATACAGTTTGGCGAGGTACTGGCCGAGCATGAAGCCGTGTCCGCGCAGACCTACAAGCAGTCCCACTTCGGGGTCCACAATGTAGCGCGGCTCGGTGTACCAGCCTGCCCACACTGCATGGAAGCCCACCTCGCGGAGGTTGGGAATCCATTCGCAGAACATCTCGCAAACGATTTCGAGGAACTCCTTGCTGTTGAATTTCAAGTTCTGACGAGCCTCGTAGCTGTCGCAGTCGGGACTTGCGCAGCCGATAATCTGGCCGGTGTGGTGGAACTGCTGTCCGTAAACGGCGCTGAAGCCTTTGTAATGACGGCGGTCTATGATCATGTCGAGGGCATCGCCATTAACGCCCATCATAGGCAGACGGCGGGTGATAAAGGCCTGGTGCTTAACTGGATACAGACCTGTATCGATGCCCAGCTGGTCGGTGAAACGTTCAGCACCCCAGCCCATGGCATTCACAAAGTGTTCGCAATCGTATTCCACGTATTTTCCTTCGTGGGTGCGAACCAAAGCCAGCACGTGCCTGCCGTTGTGCTGCACCTGAAGCAGCTCGCAGTCCTCGTAGTAGCGTCCGCCTTTCAAAACGCCTATGCCACGGATGTAGTCGATAACACGACCGGGAGTTGCCTGCCAGCAGTCGCGGGTCATAAGGGCGTGGCTGTAGGTGGTTTTGGTGTCGTCCCAAAGGGGCGAAATCTCTTTCTTAAAGTCCTTACGTTCAACCATATAGGCATCACTCCATGCACGCGATGCGTCTAGAGAGCGGTAGGTGGCATCGTCGTGAACCAGATTTACGTAGCGCGTTGGCTTGTAGCCGATGTCGTGAACCTTGGCTATCTCTTTGAAAATCTCGTGGTTATGCTGCGCTATGTCGGCAATGTCGGGGTTGGAGAAGGCCGGACGGCCGCCGCCGATGTTGCGCCACGAAGCGCCGCGGTTATAGTTCACCATCACGGGGTTGAAACCTGCTTCGCTGAAATAGCGGAACAGTCCGCTGCCAGCAATACCGCCGCCAGCGATGAGCACACGCACGCTCTCGCGGGTAAGTTGGTTGCTCTTGGGGAACACCAGCACATCTTTCTGACCTTCGGTATAAACATCGCCGAGAGTAACCTGATTGCTGAGCGGTGCACGCGGAGTGGCGTCGCCGGTAACCTCGATGCCGTGGGCACGCAAAGCCTGACGGGCACGTGCTATGCAGCGTTTTCCGCGGCAGGGGCCCATACCCATACGGGTGATGTGTTTCAACTCGTCAACCGAGATATATTTGCGGTTGCCGATGGCGGTAAGCAGGCCTTCGAGTGTAACATCCTCGCAGTGACAGATATAAGTCTCGCCTTTTTCGTCGAACAGAGGTTTCATGTCCAGCGGTTCGGGGTAGCGGTCTTTGGCGATGAAGCCTTTAACATCCGTGATAACACCTTCGATATTAGCAATATGCACACGAGCAACGTTGGTTTTGTTCTCTTTCTTCACGACCTTTTCCACAACGCCTTCGCCGATTTTCTTGCCGTTGTTATCGACTAAATAGACCTCTGCACCTTCGTTCACGGCGTATTCTATAGGCAGGAAACACCAGTTTTTGGCGGTGTTGTAGCCGAATATAGCCAAACCCGGACAGTGGTTGACACATTCCATACAGCCAATGCACTTTTCATAATCCACTGTGGGAGTGCTACTTGTGGTAGGTTTGCTGATAGCGCCCTGCGGACAGCTGAAAGTGCAGGGATTGCAGGCAAAGCCGTACAGACAGTCAAGCTGAACGAAAGGTTTCATCTGCATACGCTCGGGGGTAGGCAGGTTGGGTTTTTCCAAAATACGCACCGGATGCTGCTGCGAGTCGATGTATTGACGTGAGATGTCGAGATATTCGTCGTAGTTGAAACGGACGGACAGGTCCTGAGCTATCTCGTAGGCGGCCTGTTTTCCGCGCAACACAGCGCTTGTGCCCTCGCCGATACGCACTGCGTCGCCGATGCCGTAAACACGGTGGCCGAACAGCTCGCGGCCTTTGGTAAGCAACTGGTTGTCAGGAGTCAAGCCAGTGCAGATATTGATTATGTCGATATCGTCGATAACCTGCTCGGTGCCGGCGATAGGTTTGAAATTCTCGCATTTGGCGATAACCGCTCCCACAATGCCTGTACGGTCGTTGTTGGGGATGGCGCGGACAAGGGTATAGCCGGTCATTATGGGGATACCCAGACGGCGCACACGGTTGGCCTGAACGGGGAAACCGCCCTCGCGGGGCATGGCCTCGATAATGGCTTTGATGGTGGCACCGGCCTGCATTCCCTGATAGGAAGTGAGGTAGCCGATATTTCCCGCACCCACGGTGAGCACTCGTTTGCCAAGCAACGTATGTTCCTGATTCATCATCTTTTGGAACACGGCGGCGGTGTAAACCCCCGGCACATCGTCGTTTTCGAAAGCAGGCATGAACGGCACGGCACCCGTTGCTACAACGAGCTGCTGGGCGTCAACGTAGGCCAGTTCGCCGGTTACTATGTTTTTTATTGCCAGACGGCAGCCTTCGAGGATGTCCCAAACGGTGTAGTTGAGCAGTATGCCCTCGTGGTTGTCGCCGGCAAGGGTTTTGGCAATGTCGAAGCCACGCATTCCGCCGTATTTCTTCTCGCGTTCGAAGAAGAAGAACTGGTGGGTCTGCATATTGAACTGTCCGCCGATACGGGCGTTGTTGTCGATAACGATATTGTCGATGCCGAAAGCGTTGAGCTGTTCGCGGCAGGCAAGTCCGGCAGGGCCGGCGCCCACGATGGCAACGGTGGTTTTGTAGATTTTATGCTGAACATTGGCGTTTTGCGGCTGTAGTTCGGGCATGGTTTCCTCCGCATTGAGCATGGTGACGTTTTTCACGCCATCGACGGGAGTTATGCATATACGGCGCACTTTGCCGTCGACAAGCATCTCGCAGGCACCGCATTTGCCGATACCGCATTCCAACGAGCGGTTGCGGCCTTGCAGCGAATGGCTGTGTACGGGAAATCCCGCTTCGTGCAACGCTTTGGCTATGGTGTAGCCCTTGCGCGCCTGTACTTTCTGTCCATTGTAAAGAAATTCGGTAATCTCGCTTTGCGGGATGTCCAGAATAGGGTGATTCTCAATCTTATACATACTTATTAAGAGAGATTTTACTGGCAGGCTCAAAAACTTTATTCAGCCGAGTTGGGCGGCGAGCCAATTATCCGCATCACCCGACGTAACAGGTTGCAAAGATACATTTTTTTTCACAAATAAGGAAAATTTTTATGAAAATTATTAAACAAACGACACACCGTGCTATAATTCAGTTTATTACCACGACAGACGCAGGTCGGCAAACAGCATTTTCACAGCATTTGCGATTAATATATAATATAGTATAGGTTGCGACACCTATTTCTCGAAGAATTTTTTGAGATATTTGGCGGTGTACGACTGCTTGCACTTCACAAGTTTTTCGGGAGTGCCGGCAAAAACCACATTGCCGCCCCCCACACCGCCTTCGGGACCCATATCTATCACATAGTCAGCCACTTTTATTATATCAGGATGATGTTCAATAACAATGATGGAATGTCCCCGCTCGATAAGACGGTTGAACGAGGTGATAAGTTTTTGTATGTCAAACAGATGCAATCCAGTCGAAGGTTCGTCGAAGATAAAAAGCAAAGGCGATGTGGCGGTGCCTTTCACTAGGAACGACGCCAGTTTAACGCGTTGCGCCTCGCCGCCGGAGAGCGAACTCGACGACTGTCCCAGCTTGAGATAGCCCAAACCCACGTCCTGCAAGGGTTTCAGCCTCTCCACTATGCGCTGCGGAGTGGCGGCAGTGTCGGCAGCGAAAAAGTCTATCGCCTGATCCACAGTCATTTCGAGCACCTCGAAGATATTTTTGCCGTTGTACAGCACTTCGAGGGTGTCCTCTTTGTAACGCTTGCCGTGACAGTCCTCGCAAACCAAATGCACATCGGCCATAAACTGCATCTCGATGGTAACGGTGCCTTCGCCCTGACAGGTGTCGCAACGGCCGCCCTCCACGTTGAACGAGAAATATCCGGGCTTGTAGCCACGTTTCACCGCCAAGGGCTGCGATGCGTACAGTTGACGAATTTCGTCGAAAGCCTTGATGTAACTTGCAGGGTTGGAGCGTGTTGAACGTCCGATGGGGTTCTGGTCTATTAGCTCCACACCGGTAATCCTGCTCAGGTCGCCGGAGACGTCGGTGCATTTGCCCGTATAATCGGCCATCTCTTCGTTGAGGCGTTTCTGAAGCACGTCGTAGAGCACATGTTTCACAAGGCTGGTCTTTCCCGAGCCGCTCACGCCCGTCACAACTGTCAGATTGTTAAGCGGAAACGCCACGTCGATGGTTTTGAGGTTGTTCTCCCAAGCGCCCGATATGCGGATGAAATCGCGTGCATGACGTCGCGAGGCGGGCAAAGGAATGGAGCGTTCGCCACGCATATAAGCCGCTGTAAGCGAGCGACTTTTCTCTTCCAGAAGCTGGTCGAAAGTGCCGGCGAAGACAATCTCGCCGCCAAGGCGTCCGGCGTAGGGTCCTACATCTATTATATAGTCCGCCGAGCGGATGATGTCCTCGTCGTGCTCCACCACGACAACGGTGTTGCCCAAGTCGCGGAGCTGTTTCAGCACTTTAATAAGACGGTCGGTGTCGCGCGGATGCAAGCCTATGCTGGGTTCGTCCAAGATATACATCGAGCCGACAAGCGAGCTGCCAAGGCTTGTGGCAAGATTAATACGCTGCGACTCGCCGCCCGAGAGGGTGTTCGAAAAACGGTTGAGGGTGAGGTATCCCAACCCCACGTCGAGCAAGTATTTCAATCGGTTGCGAAGCTCCACCAAAATACGTTGCGACACCGACTGCTCGTATGGCGTAAGTTGCAGATTTTCAACAAAGTCGTAAAGCTCGTCGACAGGCATCAAAACCAAGTCGGTGATGGACTTGCCACCCACTTTCACATACGTGGCGTCCTTGCGGAGGCGCGTGCCACGGCAGTCGGGACAAACGGTCTTGCCACGGTAGCGGGCCAGCATAACACGGTATTGTATCTTATACGACTGACTTTCAATCCATTCGAAAAAGCCATAGATGCCCGGAAAATCGCCCGAGCCGTTCCAAAGAATATCTTTCTGATGCTCGTCGAGTTGGAAATAAGGACGGTGGATGGGGAATCCTATCTTGCCCGACTGCTTGATGAGAAACAGTTTCCATTCACGCATCTTCTCCCCTTTCCAGCACACCACAGCGTCCTCGTAGATGGAGAGTTTTTTGTTAGGCACAACGATATTTTCGTCGATGCCGATGGTGCTGCCGAAGCCCTGACATTTGGGGCAGGCGCCGTATGGATTGTTGAAACTGAAGAAGTTAGGATTCGGTTTTTCGAAAGCAATGCCGTCGGCCTCGAAACGGTTGGAAAACTCGTGCCGCTGCTTGCCTTCGGGAGTCTCTGTTTCGATGTAGCACACTCCCCTACCCTCGTAGAAAGCCGCCTCGATGGAGTCGGAGATACGCACTATCAGCTCGTTTTCATCTTCGGTTTGCAGATGCAGGGTGATGCGATCTATCACCAAAAGCACTTCCTTTGCGGAACGCAGTGCCGTTTTGTCGTTCATAAAATCCTCGATACGAACCACTTGTCCGTCAACAAGGACACGCAGAAAGCCCTCTTGCAGCAGTATTTCGAGCATAGCCACCAGAGCCTTGGCGTTGTCGGCCTCGATGGGCGAAAGCAGCATCATGCGGGAGCCTTCGGGCTGCGATTTGACAAACTCCAGCACGTCGTTCACCGAATGACGGCGCACCTCTTTGCCGGAAACGGGCGAAAAAGTGCGGCCGATACGTGCGAAAAGCAGTTTCAGGTACTCGTAAATCTCTGTGGATGTGCCCACTGTGGAACGCGGGTTGTTGGTTTTCACACGCTGTTCGATGGCCACGGCGGGCGAAATGCCGTGGATGTAGTCCACATCGGGCTTGGACATGCGTCCCATAAACTGACGCGCGTAGGAGCTGAGGCTCTCCACGTAGCGGCGCTGTCCTTCGGCGTAGAGGGTGTCGAACGCCAGCGACGACTTGCCGGAGCCCGACAAACCGGTGATTACCACGAGTTTGTTGCGGGGTATGGCCACATCGATGTTCTTGAGGTTGTTTACACGAGCCCCTTTTATAAAAATGTATTCGTCTGACTGTCGGTCGTTTGCGCTCATTTATCGTTTTCCGTTAGAGGTTGCAAATATACGAAAAATTTGGTGAATTGTGATTGGTGAGTAGTGAATAGTATAAAAAAAATCGGAGTTCGGAATGCAAAGAAAAAAAAAGTTTTTGCCATTTCGGAAAAAAAACGTATTTTTGCAAACGATTTAAGATAAAAACAGCTATGTCTGAGAAAGAAATAAACCAATACCGGCTAACCGATTTAGAAGAGCCTACCGACGAAATGCTGGCTTTTATTATGCACGAAGTTGCAGAAGAAGCCCGCACTACAAACGAGGAGGCACACAAGCTCTTTTTCGCCCAAATAAGAGAATTATATCAACAAGAATACGGAAATATTAATGGAAAATAGAAAACCCGTTTTGATTGTTGTTGCAGGACCTAATGGTTCTGGAAAAACCTCTGTAACCAGCAAAATCCTTCAACACAAATGGTTGGAAGATTCCGTATATATCAACCCTGATATTGTGGCACAGGAGCGTTTCGGCGATTGGAACTCGAAAGAAGCCATAATGAAAGCGGTAAAATATTGTGAGAATTGGCGAGAGGAATGCCTTTCTGAAAGAAAAAGTTTAATTTTCGAGACTGTTCTTTCGGCTGATGACAAGGTTGATTTCATCGAAAGGGCAATTGAAGCAGGTTATTTTGTACGTCTCTTTTTTGTTTGCACAAATTCTCCCACGATAAATGCCGCCCGTATTGCAAACAGGGTAATGAAAGGCGGGCATGATGTGCCAATAACAAAAATAATTTCCAGGTATCAAAAATCTTTATCCCGTTGCAAATACCTTTCCAGAAAGGCCCAACGAGTCTATTTGTACGATAACACAACAGACAATGCCGATGCAAAATTGCTTGTGCGCTTTGCCAACGGAGAAATTGTTAAGCGATACACAGAAAACATACCCGAATGGGCTTATGATATCATTAATGACTGATTAATTGAATTTAAACACGACAACAATACAAAAAAGATAGTAAATTAACATATTATAAACCAAAGCATTAGCTATTATTCGCATTCAAATCAAAAGCGTCGGAAACTGATGATTTAGAATTTTCGGATAATAACATTCACGGAAGCGCAACGCGCCGATACCATCTTGTAAAGTTGATGCTCGCACCAAACTGGTGTGGGCTGGACTAAAGATGGTACGGGGTTCTCCGACGCTCCTCGTGAATGCGATAGAAAGGCCCACACCTTTCTTTTTCCCGATAAGTGATTGATAGCGTTGCACAAACTATCAATCGAAATGGCCAATAAAAACCTTAATGCGGCAAAAAACGCTAAAAAAGACGAATTTTATACCCAACTCGTTGATATAGAGAACGAACTAAAACACTATCGCGAGCATTTCCGTGGCAAAACGGTGCTCTGCAACTGCGATGACCCGCGCGTGAGCAACTTTTTCCATTATTTCAGCTACAATTTCGAGCAGTTGGGACTGAAAAAGCTGATAACCACCTGCTACAAAAACCAAGAACGCGACCTTTTCAGCCAGAACGACTGCGAAAGAGCAATATGGCTGGAATATATGGGCGACCGTAACGGCAACCGTGTGCCCGACCCCGAAGAAATTGGTATCCACCACTTTAACGGCGACGGCGACTTCCGCTCCGCCGAATGTATCGAACTGCTTAAACAGGCCGATATTGTGGTTACAAATCCTCCTTTCTCGCTTTTCCGTGAATATGTGGCACAACTTATAAAATACGAAAAGAAGTTCGTTATTGTCGGACATCAGAATGCAATCCATTACAAAGAAATATTCCCTTTAATCAAAGAAAACAAATTATGGCTTGGCTATGGTTTCAAAGGTGGTGCGGGACATTTTTTCAGCAAATATGAAGATACCGCTACCGCAGGAGACCATCGTGAGGGAATGATAAGAGTTTCGGGTGTGAATTGGTTTACTAATTTGGAAATACAAAAACGTCACGACTATTTAATTTTATTCAAGACTTATAATCCAAATGATTATCCATTCTACGACAATTACAATGGTATCAATGTTAACAAAACAAACGAGATTCCAATGGATTACACTAATATTATGGGTGTTCCAATCACATTTTTGGATAAATACAACCCCGAACAATTTGAGATATTAGGGACAAGTACAATGGACATGCCTAAAGGAGCGCCATATGTTAATGGAAAGCGCATTTATGAACGCATCCTTATCCGTCGCCGACAGCCAGCTGCGCAACCGAAGCAATACACCGAAAACGAATCAAATCTGCCATTGGCAGCCGAAGAATAACACAAAAAATCTCCGAAAGGAGATTCCTCTTAATAACACAGAAAAATGGAGATAAAGCTACACCAAATCAAAGTCCGCGAGCTTGTAAAGGGCTACTGCGACAACAACGAAGACGGAGTGCGCGCCTACGGCGGCAGGCTCGACGTACGTCCGCCCTACCAACGCGAGTTTGTATATAAAGAAAAACAGCGCGACGCTGTGATAGAGACACTTACGCAGGGTTTTCCGCTCAACGTAATGTACTGGGCAGTCCGCGACGACGGCACCTACGAAATTATCGACGGCCAGCAGCGCACCATCAGCATCTGCCAGTATGTGAACGGCGATTTTGCCTATATGTTCCGCTATTTCCACAACCTCACCGACGACGAGCAAGAGCAGATTCTCGACTACGACCTGCAGGTGTATCTGTGCAGCGGCACCGACAGCGAGAAACTCAAATGGTTCCGCACCATCAACATTGCGGGTGAGGAGCTTACCGAGCAGGAACTGCGCAACGCCGTTTACGCCGGTCCGTGGCTGAGCGATGCCAAACGCTATTTCAGCAAGGGCAACTGTGCCGCATACAATTTGGGAAACAAGTACGTGAGCGGCGAGGTGAACCGTCAGGCCTACCTCGAAACGGCAATACGCTGGATTAGCGAAGGCAACATCGAGCCATATATGGCCAAGCACCAGCACGATGCCAACGCAGTGGCACTGTGGAACCATTTCACCAACGTAATCAACTGGGTGAAAGCACTGTTCACCCACTACCGTCGCGAGATGAAAGGCGTGGAATGGGGACTGCTGTACGCCAAATACAACGGCAATGTGTACGACCCTGCTGAGTTGGAAAAGGAGGTGAAACGTTTGATGGAGGACAGCGACGTGGAACGCAAGAGAGGCATCTATTCGTACGTTTTCAGCCGCGACGAGCGTGAATTGGGCATCCGAGCTTTCGATGCCAACACCCGCCGCGAGGTGTATGAGCGTCAGCTGGGGGTATGTCCTATCTGCGGGAAGCATTTCGAGCTGGAACAGATGGAAGCCGACCACATCACGCCGTGGTGCAAAGGCGGCCGCACCATTGCCGAGAACTGTCAGATGCTTTGCAGGGAATGCAATAGAAGAAAAAGTGGAAAATAGCTTTTAGGAATCAGTTATGTTGAGAAGGCGTGAAGATGTTCAATTGCAAATTCCAAACCAATTGGCTGCGCCGAGCTAAAGGTTCCGAATTCCGAAATGGCTACGCCGAGCTAAAGGTGAAGAAACATCCTGTGGATGTTTCGATAGCGACCAACGGGAGCGGAGAATTTTAAGACCACAGGCGGGTGGCGTAAGCCCCCGTATTAAAAAAAATATTATTTATAGAAATAATTCCGAAATCACAAATCCGAATTGCCGGTGTGTTTTTGTTTGCGGGTGTAGATTTTGCGGTTGCGTTACAACTGGCGGTTGGCAATGCGTTCCATAAACTGACGTGCATAGGAGCTAAGGCTTTCCACGTAGCGGCGCTGTCCCTCGGCGTAGAGGGAGTCGAACGCCCGCGACGACTTGCCGGAGCCCGAAACGCCGGTAATAACAACGAGTTTGTTGTGGGCTATGGGCACATCGACGTTCTTAAAAGCAGAGTGCAAAGATACGACTTTTTGCTTGTTTTTCAGAAAAAAAAACATCATTAAACCATTTTCCGGACTTACAGCTCAAAATCGTAGTATTTGTCGTACTGGTTCCAAGGGCGGATACGCAGTGTGAGACGCTTTTGGTCGTACACATTGCCATACTGCGTAACCTCCACTTTGCCGTTTGGCAGATCCAGATGGTCCCAATGCACAAGGCCGAGGCACTCCAAAGCTTGGTCCACGGACAAAACACCGTCATGTGCATCGAGGTATTCCGAAGCCGTTGCATAGCGCCACCAGCTGCGACTGTTGGGATTTCCCACGGCTGGGTCGGGCTCGGTGGTATAGTATTTAGGCGACAGCAGATGGTTGGTAACAAGCATATAGTTTTTTTCGGGCTGTTTGCTCACAGTAAGAGTTTTCCATCCGTCATCCTTGTCGAACTCCACCACCACACAGTTGCCAGCAGCATCGGCCACCATATAGTGATATCCCGAGCCCACAGAGGCATCGTGGCGCACATCTAGAGAGTCGAGCAGCTGCAGAGCCTCGCCGACCGTTGCACAACGGTCGAGCCACAGACGCATAATAACACTTGTGCCCACATCGTGCTTTGGTGTGTTCTGTTGCGATGGCTGGTGAGGTATGGCCATTATGGACGTGCAAAGGCCCTTTTCGTTCATGCCGTCCACGGGGGCGTAAATCGCCGCAAGGCACAGCAGTTTCTTTTTGAAAGAAGTGGGCAGCTCATCCAAGCTGTAGCCGAAATGCGACATATCGCTTGCCGCTATGGAGGCGTAGCCTTTGGCAGGACGCGACACTGTAATAAGCGTGGGGTTGGCAAAGTAATCGTAGTTGCGGCCATAAAGGAAGCCACCTTTGCAATTGCGTGCCTGAAAACTGGTGCAGTTCAGGGTCTGAACCTCGCCGTTTTCATCGGCCACCTGCGAACTCTTGGCTTTTATTGGCAACCCCTTGCCTATGCGGGCCACTATATAGTCGAGGAGCTCGGCATTTTCGTCTATGTCCTTGGCTATCACCTCGTCGAGGTCGTAGGAAGCCTTGTATTCCATATAATAAAGGTATGGATTGTCGCCCACCTGACGGATTGTAAGAATGGTGCGTATTTCACCAGACCATAGTATCCACACAACCGCCAAAAGTATTACTATGATACACAATGGCACTCCAATCAAAATCTTTGCTTTTTTACTCATAATCGTTACGTGTTATTTTGATAAATAAAATAGTATTTTATTGAAAAAGAAAATATTACAAAAAAAGTCATACTTTTTTCCGCAGTACAAATATACATCATTTTTCCGAATTGATGACAATGCACCATCCTTACACCTTTGACAAAAAAACCGGAACGGATATCCTCCGCTCCGGCCGATTGACTCGCAATCTACAAAGCAACTTATTTGAGACGTCTGAACTGGCAGGTGAAGTGCCTCATCAGTTCAGCTTCCCAAGTAATTTCAAGACCACGTTTTATGGTGTCGCGGCGGTCGTAAACGTTTTTCAGAGCTGCGGTGAAATTCACCACTTGGCATTACGAGAGTGAGCCACTCACGATAGAACGCGAACGTTACTATGTTTATGTGGGAGTGGAGCTCGGAGGTGCTTTCTACAACGGAACCGTCCACGAAAGGGAAGCCCGTCTGATACACAACTATTACGACAACGAC
>JAFSOU010000086.1 GCA_017443265.1 Bacteroidales bacterium
GCTGGGTATCGAAACCCTCGGCGGCGTGATGACAAAGCTTATCGAAGCCAACACCACCATCCCCACCAAGAAAAGCCAGATCTTCAGCACGGCTGCCGACAACCAGCCCGGCGTGGAAATCCACGTGCTGCAGGGCGAGCGTCCCATGGCCAACCAGAACAAGACCATCGGTCGTTTCAACCTCGACGGCATACCCCCCGCACCCAGAGGAGTACCGCAAATCGAAGTTACTTTCGACATCGACGCCAACGGCATACTCAACGTATCGGCCATAGACAAAGCCACCGGCAAGACACAGAACATACGTATCGAAGCCTCATCCGGACTTTCGGAAGACGAGATAAAACGTATGAAAGCCGAAGCCGAGGCCAACGCCGAAGCCGACAAAAAGGCCAAGGACGAGATTGAAAAGGTGAACGCCGCCGACAGCATGATCTTCCAAAGCGAGAAAAATCTGAAGGACTACGGCGACAAGCTGCCCGCCGACAAGAAATCGGCCATAGAGAGCGCCCTTGCCGACCTGAAATCGGCCCACGCCTCGAAGAACATACCCGCTATCGACTCCGCCATGGAGAAGATAAACAATGCTTGGCAGGCCGCCAGCGAGGATATGTACAAAGCCCAGCAGCAGGGCGGCGCCAACCCCGGTGCCGGCGCAGGCTTCGACCCCAGCAATATGGGCGGCCAGCAGGGCAACCCCAACGCCGGTCAGCAAAGCGGCAACGACGAAACCGTTACCGACGCGGATTTCGAGGAGGTAAAATAAAAATATTTGTTAAACGAAGAAAGAGGTGCAACCTTTTGATTGCACCTCTTTTTATAAATATTGAGCCTATGTCTTTGTTTGATAATTCAACAAAAAAAAACAAACTATCTGGTACTACGGAGGGTTTCTTCTTTGGCGCGCCTGAAGCTGAAGCTGAAAAGAAATTTGAAACAGATAATGATGTATCTTTTTTTGGTGACTATTTTGATGTGATTCATGAAATATCATCAGGAAAATTCATTATTAGTGGACGGAAGGGTACAGGAAAGTCGGCGGTTGCTAAACATTTTTTAGAAGCAAATGAGGAAGATGAGACTTATGTTGATATTGTTTTACCCAAAGAATATGTGATTTGTAAAAACGCCATTCATGCGGAAGATGGAGTAGAAATCACATCTAGTATGGTTTGGGAATGGATTGTGCTGACTCGCTTTGTGAGAATGATACTTAAAAATGAAAGTGGCAAGTATATACGAGAATTTAAACCACTTGAACTTTTTTGGAAGAACAACTCTGGTTTTTTAGATATAGACAAGTTTGATGCTAAGGAAATAATTAGTAAGAATAGCGGACAATTGAGTTTTGCCCCATTAAAGCAAATCATGGCAATACAATTCCAAAAGCTTTTTAATGTAAAGATGGTGCATGCGCCCTTTTACAAGTTAATTCCTGCTTTAAGGGAAATTGTAGAACGAGTGTTACGATATAATGTGTACAAAAAGATAGACTATGTCCTTATGTTTGATGATTTGGATATAAAATTTAGATTAGACAATGAAAACGACAAGATGGATTTGATGGAATTAATACGTATAGCTAAAGATTATAATACTATAGCGTTTAGTGGCACAAATGCAAGAATACTTATTTTTATTCGAGATGATGTGAGACGGAAAATGCAAAATATTGCTACTGATACCTGCAAAGTTTTTGGAAGCTATGAGTATCAATTAAAATGGTATAATCATGAAATTGGTGATGATGATGATAATCGAAATAGAATAAAACAGTTTATTAATCATCGTTTGCAGATTAATTTCAAAAAATTGGATATCAAGTATAACGAGAATGATCCATGGCAATCTTTTGTGGAAGACGATATTAGTATTTATGATAGAAAAACACCTTTTAAATATTTGCTGGATTTTACTTTTTATCGTCCAAGAGATTTTATAAATATATTCAAAGATTTGGGCCAAAGAAGATATAAATTACCACTATCACCAACTAACATTAAAACATTATTGAGTGATTATGTGAAATGGAACTATGATGAAATTATAGATGAATTAACGATTGTATTTTCTTCTTCAGAGATTGTAAAAATAAAAAAAATTTTAAAAGCAGTAGCAAATGTTGCGCCTATAACTTATTGTGAAGTTACGAAATTGATAGCTGATAATGACTTAAGTGCTGATGTTTTAGACACTCTAGTTGATTATAATTTGCTAATTCCACAAGATAACAATAAAAATCAATATTTTAGTTATAGGGAAAAAAGCATTGATGAAGATTTAGAAAAATACTCATATGCCTTACCCAAGAGTGTTTATGCATATTATAAACCGACTACAATTCTTCCGGGAGTTTAAACTGCAACAGTCTTATGGTCAGGTCAGTTTTGCAAAAGCGAAGATTCTAAAATGATATCTCATCTTTTCAACTTCCGTTTTGCCCATTCAGACAAAGGTTGGGGCTTTTTATTCTGGTTTGAAATAGATGATATGATTTTGTTTTGCCATACAATAGAACCATCTCGACGTATATAAGACACTATTTTTATATCATCACTTTTAGAGGTATAAACTTTGCATAAATCTTTACCAGTAGCTGGGAAGCAAAAGTCATATTGACATGGAATAGCAATTGTTAGGGTTGTGTCAACATATCCCCATTTTCCATTAATTTTAACTGGAGCCAATCCGAAACAAAACAGTCCGCAATATTCATACGGTTCGCCATCATGTCCCCATCCTAATAAATTCTTGTCTATGAACACCCAAGCTTGATCATTTATCCGCACTCCGGAATATCCTTCACTGAAAGGAAGAGCTTCTGGGAAACCATTATAATCATCATCACCTTCCTCAATGCCGAAAAGTATGTTGTTTATTTCTTTCTCGCTTAAATTGTTGGCAACAGAATCTAAATCTTCCTCACTAATACCAGTTAAAAAATTGCCGTTCTTGTCAATAAATTGGTATCTAAATCCCAAAAACTCACCTAAGAAATTGGGAGTCATAACCGCAATGCCATCATTGAACATTTTTCCAAAATGACCAATGCTAAGTTGTTTAATAATATTACCCCTGCCGTCTATAAGATAATATGCTGAACCATATTCAGGGTCACCAGATTCTTGTCTATTTATTAAGGTATGTTTACTTCTGTCAATACGAGTCTTTCCGTTTTCATCTTTTACGAATTCTCCGTCTAGGGTATCTGTTCCATATTTCATTGATGAATATATTATATAGGCAAAAGCTCTGTTTTCTTTAATTATAGAAATATCTGAATAAATAAAGTCACAAATCTCATGTCCCTCCATATCAATTATTCCCCAATTGTTACTTCCATTTATTCTTTTTCTCACCGCAGCAGTGCTATCTGAAAATGTTGTCGCTTCGGTATAAATACATGGGATAACGATTTTTCCATGTTTATTCATGTATCCTTTCCGCCAAGTGTTAGTGTCTGCTACAACAGCTAATCCTTTTACAAAAAGATGTTCATTGCAGAATTTAGAAAGCATATATTTAGCATTACAGATTTCATCTTTTGATAAAGGTATGCAATCTTCAAAATCATGTTTGAAAGCTTTTTCACCATTTGTCTTGATATAATTGTAACGAACGAAAAATGTATCTATTTGTAGGATCCCAAAAAGTCCCGAGCTTGACTTAGTAACTGTATCTAAAACAACGACTGCCATTTCACTACTTTTATTAAAGCGATAGCTGGTGCAGATATATTGTGGTTCAACAACAACATTTCCATCCACATCAATGAACCCATATAGTCCGTCTTTTTCAATTTGATACATTTTTGTAGGATCTGTTAACTTATTGCATGCCACAAAAGATACAATTGCCACAATTAATAATGTTCTAAAAATCTGTTTCATTTAATTTTGTTTTAATTATGAATACTATGTTTATATACTTTGCTAGAATAACTTTTGTTTCAAAATAAGGGTAAATAAGAAAGGCGCAAATCCTTTCGTTTATCGCTTATTTCTCATAGAAGGTGCTGGTAAAGCCTATGGAACAAACAAGCACGAATAATTCACGCCATTGCGTGAACTTTCCGCGTCTAAATCCTCGTTCCATGAAAGTTACCAGCTTTTCTATAAGGAGAACAAGAGCGTCAGCTCAATTATTTTGTTTTCTAGTATTTCTTTGTTTATGTCACATTACTAATTGATAATTGTTTTGTGAAATAATTTATATATTAGCAGTATTAAAAGCCATTGATGGATATGACGCACCCTCAACCGTTAGCAGGGTATAGCCGCGCCGTTTAACAATTCCTTTGGACACCATTTCTTCAAATTCCCTTGAGGATTTCTCGAACTCTTCAAGTTCGGACGAACTAAAATTAGTGGTGGAAAAGATTTCTTTTAGTCTATCTTCTATTGTCTGCATATCTTATATGTGTTTGCGGGTTTGTATGAATATTTGCATTTGGTATTTCCTTGTAAAATCCCTCAAAAGATTATAGTACTGTCGGATTGCTGGCCTGACAGCCGCGTCATTGCTATAATCGTCTATTTTAAGCTTCAATGAGCCTAGTTCTTTGATGTTTATCGGGCGGCCATGTGATTTCCATCTTTTGTTATTGCCAAGTTCCTTGGCTATTTCTTCGGCACGTTTCTCTTTTTCTTTATCCGTTACAGGTTTACTCGATGAATTGTGTATTGTCCAATTTTTGAATTTGTACTGGACTAACCACTTCTTCAACAGATCAATAGTCAACTCCCGAGCTTGCTCGTAGCGTCTCAGCTCCGCAAGGTCAAAATCCTTCAAGATGAGAAATTCCGCTTGAGTTAATGTACCCTTTTGTGCTTTCTCGATGAGTTCGTTAACCTTGTCCAAATAACCCATAGCAGGAACCATCCGCCCCTCTTTGTTGGTGACTTGAGGATCGATTGGACCAAGGACAGAGAAATAGTCCATCCAAATCTCATCACCACTCATGCAAAAAATGGTTCCTGCACTGTAAGCGTAGTCGGGAACAATGAATACAACTTTGTCGTAGAAGTTGCGTATGATATTCACATAGCGTTCTACAGCAATGGCACTGCCTCCATTTGTTGTCAGGACAACAGACAGAGTGTCTTTTCTGTCAGCATCGTTGGCTAATTCTTCTATGATATCCAAGAATGCGTTCTCATTGCCATCAATAATCGGACCGAAATAACTCAACACATCACTATTGGTTGCCTTTTCCAAACCGGACAAAGAGTTCTGCAACAGTACTGTTACCGCTTTATCTACAGGATTATTATTCATATATAAATTCTATTTAAACTCTATACAAAGTGAATGCAAAAATACAATTTTTTTTTGATATGGCAAAACGAATTTTTCTTTATTATTATAACTATTTGAAAATTAAAGTAATAAAATTGAAATCCGTAAAATGTCAAGTTCGATAGGCGATGATTGATATTGCGATGCTGATAGTGGTTTTGCTTTTCTGCCGCAGAGAGAGTGGGAATGGAGAATGTAGTGGCGGATTCCACAATGGCATAGGAGTGAATAGTTACGGCAGTGGCTTTTTCAATAAGGTAAGTGCCGATTTGCAACGCGAATTACCGGATGTGAAAGGACTTTCACCGACTAATATTAAATACTTCAAGTATTTCTACGAGTTGTATTCACCGCTGCTAGGGAATCGGAAACAAGTTGTTGACGAGTCCTCGGTGCAAAATTGTCCGCAAGTTGCGGACAATTTCAATAGTCAAATTATTCCCAAGTTGCGGATGATTTGTTCTGTATTCCTTGGGATCATCATCGCCGTATCATCGACAAATGCAAAGGAAATCCGCAAAAAGCTCTGTTTTATGTTAAAAAGACCATTGAAAACAATTGGAGCAGGGCTGTATTGCTAAACTTCCTTGATACCGACCTATATGAGCGAGAAGGTAAAGCAGTTACAAATTTCAATGCCGCATTACCGACACCCGATAGCGACTTGGCTCAACAAATGACCAAAGATCCGTATTGTTTTGATTTTCTTACACTCTCACAGGATTATTCCGAGAAGGAGCTCAAAGATGCACTTATGGACAATATCCAAAAATTTTTGCTTGAATTGGGCAATGGATTTGCTTTTGTTGGCCGAGAAGTCCGAATTGAGGTAGGGGAAACGGAAAAATTTATCGACATGTTGTTTTACAACATCAGACTTTATTGCTATGTTGTGCTGGAAGTGAAAGTCGAGAAATTTGATTTTTCAAATGTGGGACAACTTGGCGGATATATTGTTGCTGTAAATCATCAATTAAAAGGAGAGTATGACAATCCCACAATAGGACTTCTGGTTTGCAAGTATAAAGATAGCGTAGAAGCTCAATATGCATTGGAATCTACTGCACAGCCAATCGGAGTCTCTGCATATCAACTTTCAAAATTGTTACCCGAACAGTTCAAATCATCACTTCCTTCGATAGAGGAACTTGAAAACGTTTTAGAGGCGGGGAAGTAAAGAGCCTCATCGAAATCTCCATTGGGATTCCTCCTTAAACTACGGCGTTTTTTGCAGTCGCAAACTGCACAAATAACCGCCTCGCCAATTGTGCAGTTGCCAACTGCACAATTACCAACAGTGCAAGTGCCACCGATTCTATGCCTTACAACTTTTACTAATCATGTAGAAATAGTCAACCGTTGCGACAGCTTCAACGAACGTATTTTCTACACTCTCTATGCTGCACATCATCATCTAAAAGCCGAAGAGTTGCGGCGCAGCATTGTCAGCCACAATTTCGAATCTGTTATGAGCAAAGAAAAACAACTTTCGCCGGCGATGCTGACACAATATCCAGATGCTCAATTTATGCTAAAAGACAAGTTGTTTCTCGACTTCCTCGGACTAAAGCCAAAACACACCGAGCCTCAGCTGCATTCCGCCTTGCTCGAACACATGAAACAATTCATTCTCGAACTTGGCAAGGACTTTATCTTTATGGATTCCGAATTTCCTGTTATAGTGGGCGGCAAACAAAAACGCATAGACCTTCTTTTCTACCATCGCGCGTTGCAATGCCTTGTGGCAGTCGAACTCAAAGCGCTGGATTTTGAAGCTGAATTCGTAAGCAAACTAGACCTGTATCTTGAGGCATTAGACCGTGACCATAAACACCCAAACGAGAATCCGTCTGTCGGCATCATTCTTTGTCCATCTGCCGACAAAAGTGAGGTGGAATATACTCTTAGCCGCTCACTAAGTCCGACAATGGTGGCCGAATATCGACGTCGGCTAATACCTATAGAGGTCATGCAACATTCCCTTGCCGAATATTGCGAATATCTCAAAAATAAATATGCTAATAATAAACAACCCCAGTGACGACACAAGAAGTTAGAGACTCCGCGGATTCGCAAAGCCGCCGATTTCTGCCCCGCTGATGATAATAAAACGTGCGACGTTCGTCGCACGTTTTGTTTTTTTTATTCTCTGCCTCAAAAAAAACTTGCACAACCGGATTTTTTTTCGTAATTTTGCACTTTTATAACAAATAAAAAACAGTCGTTATGACGAAAGCAATCAAACACCTTGCACTGGCTCTGGCGCTTGTCTTTTCGGCAGTCGCAGTGGCCAACCCTGTAGATCAGAACACCGCCCTGAAAGTGGCGAAAAACTTCTGGAAATCCAACAGTATGACCTCCCGCATGGAGTGCAGTCTGCAACTCTCGCCTTTGTCGGGCAGCGACGGGCTCAACACTTTCTATATCTTTGAGAACTCCATAGGATTCGGTTTTGTGATGATATCCGCCGACGACTGTGTGGTTCCGGTGCTGGCCTATTCCGCTACCGACCCTGTGGGCGACAGCGTCTTGCCCGCCACAGCAAAGACAATGCTTCAGTGGTACGACCGACAGATACGCTACTGCGTGGCTAACAACATCAAGGCCACTCCCGAAATTGCTGCCATGTGGCAGAGCTACCTCGAGGGCAATGTGGGTGCGGAAAAGAGCAACAACTACGTGCTTCCCATGCTCACCACCCAATGGAACCAGCATCCAATATACAACAATCTGTGTCCGTACGACGCTGTAACTCATGGCCGTACATTGTCGGGCTGTGTGGCGGTGGCCATGGCACAGGCTCTCAAATATTGGAACCATCCCGCAGTGGGCATAGGCACCAACGCCTACAGACACGAGACTTATGGCAACATAGCCGTTTATTTCAACAACACCGCCTACGACTGGGAGAACATGCCCAACCAGCTGATAGCCACCACGCCATACACGGAGATCAACGCCGTGGCCACGCTGATGTTCCATTGCGGTGCGTCGTGCAATATGAACTACGGCACCGAGGGCAGCTCCGCTGCTGTTAATGGCAACCGCTACGGCACCTCGGAGTACGCTTTCAAAAATTACTTCGGATATAAAAAAACTCTCCACAGCATTAGCCGCGAGATTTTCAGCGACTCGGCTTGGACCGACACCCTGCGCTACGAGATAGACCATGGCCGTCCCGTGGTTTACACCGGCTATGACTACAGCGACACCAACGACATAGTGGGCCACGCCTTTGTGTGCGACGGCTACGACACCCTTGGCCGTTTCCATTTCAACTGGGGATGGGGCGGAAATAGCGACGGCTATTTCTACCTGAACTGCCTCAACCCCGGACATGTGTTCGACTCTGGTCAGCGCGCCATCATAGGCATGGAGCCCGACAGCAGTTTCCTGCGCGTCAATCCCACCGAAGTGACCATTGCAGGAGCAGGAGGCACAGCATCGGCAATGGTGTACAGCGCACCTAAAGACAGCGCCGGCTGGGCGGCAAGCACCCCGCAGTCGTGGATATCGATATCGCGCACCTCCGGCCCCGGACTCGGCGACAGTGCATCCATCACCATCACCGCCACCGAAAACTCCACCGGGCAGTCGCGAAACGGCTTCGTTTACATAGCGCAAGATTCGCAGAGCGTTACCATATACGTGTCGCAGCCCGACGTGAGCCATAGCGCTGGCGGGTGGTACGGCAACAACCTTACGGAATCGGAAGAGAGCGTTATGTCATCTACTCAAAACATGATTATAATCCGTCCGGAATCGTACGGAAACTTCGCGCCCGGCGACAAGATAACCCATTTGCGATTCAGGCCGAGAGTGCGTCGTCCAAGCTACAACAACGCCACATTTACCATAAAATTCTTCCGTAACGTGGACTTTACTCAAAATCTTGCACAAGGCAACTGCGACACCACACAGGTGCTTGGACGTGTGGCCTATACCGAAACCTACACGGCTGTTAACCAAGACGTAGAGCAGATTGTCACACTCTCCGTGCCTTACACCATAACATCTGCACCCTTCTGGATAGCTATGCAGACATCTGGTGGCACAATATACAAATCGCACCATCGTACTATAAACGCCGGCGACCCTCTGCAGGTGCATTACCTAGGAAATTACGTCGGCGGCCACGTGTGTCCCGCAATTTCCGACAATCGCCAATATGAGGTGGAGTACTATTTCCAGTTTATGGTGGAACTAGGCAAAACTGGCATCGAACAGCCAGAGATAAACGCCGTGCCCGATGTGAAAGTCTTCCCCAACCCGACAACAGGTGTGGTGAATTTCTCCGAATTCGTAAGTCACGTGGATGTGTTCGACAACATGGGACGCCGTGTGCTTAGCGCCGATAACATCACTTCCGTCAGCTTGTCGGATTTGCGCAAAGGCTTGTACACCATGCGTATCACCACCGAGCAGGGTACTGTGCTGCGCAAAGTGGTGAAACAAAGATAAAAAGTGTTTCATAATTGTAATAATTTGAGTGACGGCGGACGAAAGTCCGTCGTCTTTTTTTTATTATTGCATGAACATAATAGAACACACTTTTTTGCGTTATTAGATGCAAATTTTACTTGTATGAACAAATATATGCAGATAGCCATCGACGAGGCACGTAAGGGCATCCGCGACGAGGACGGCGGCCCCTTTGGTGCCGTGATTGTCAAAGACGGGGTGGTGATAGGCAAAGGCCACAACAAAGTGCTTAAAAAGAACGACCCCACCCACCACGGCGAGATTTCCGCCATACGTATGGCCGCACGCCGGCTACGCCGTTACGACCTCAGCGGATGCGAGCTGTACACCACCGGCGAACCCTGCCACATGTGCCTCTGCGCCTGCATGTGGGCCAATATCGACAAAATATATTACGGCTGTACCATAGCCGACAACGGCCGCATCGGCTTCCGCGACGACAAATTCGACACCATTTTCGGCGGACGCGACAAACTGGGCGGATACATGGAACAGATTGACCATGAGGAATGCCTCAAACTTTTCGACGAGTATCTTGAACTCCACCACACCATATATTGATTACATGTTTCGCCGCGCCACCCCCGACGACTTGCCAGCGATAATGGCTCTTCTCGAAATGGGGCGACAGACCATGCGCAACAACGGCAACACTTTCCAATGGAACGGCTATCCTACGGAAAATCAAATTCTTGCAGATATTGCTGACGGCAACAGTTACCTTATCTGCCACAACGGCACCCCCGTTGCCACTTTTGCAATGATAATAGGGGAGGAGCCCACATACAAAACCATCTACAATGGTCAGTGGCTCGACGACACCCTTCCCTACGCCACCATCCATCGGCTGGCAGGAAATCCACGGTACAAAGGGCTGGGAAAAATCTGTTTCGATTGGGTGTGGCAAAACATACACAACATACGTTTCGACACCCACCGATGCAATCCCATTCTAAGGCATATAGCCGAAACCAACGGCTTCATCTACTGCGGCATCATACACCTCGCCAACGGCGACGAAAGGCTAGCGTTTCAGAAAATTGAAAATTGAAAATTGAAAGTTGAAATTAGTTCGGAGTTTGGAAGTTAGAGTCTGAAAGTCATATACCACCGACAACTGACCAGCGACCTTTGACTTTTGACTTTAGACCTTCGATTAAAAACAATTCTTCAGCACCTGCAGCACCTCGTCGGTGTTCACTATGTGGTAGCCACCGCCTTTTATGGTGCTTTCGGCTATTAGCGGGAGCATCTCCTCGGTGGCACCCACTTCGCGCAGCGTTTGCGGTATGCCAAGCTCGGCGATGAAGGCCTCCAAACGGCGTATGCCTTCGAGGGCTGTCTGCTCGTCGGTGAGAGTGGCGTCGTCCACATGCCAGATATTGCGTGCGTAACGCACGAACTTCGGCAGACCGTATTTATATATCAAACGGTAGTAAGCCGGCGAAATTATGGCCAGACCGATGCCGTGCGGACAGTCGGTGTAGGCGCCCAGCTGATGCTCTATCATGTGCACCTCCCAGTCCTGAGTTTTCGAAAGGGCAAGGATTTTGTTCAAACCCATTGTGGCACACCACATTATATTGCTGCGGGCCTCGTAGTCCTGCGGATTTACAAGGGCTTTGCGCGAAGCGTTGATAAGCGAGAGCATCACGCCTTCGAGCAGATAGTCGCTGGTGCAGTCGTCGTCGCCGCTGAAATACTGTTCCATCAGGTGCGAGAAAATATCGAAAATGCCGCTCACCATCTGGTGTTTGGGCACGGTGTAGGTAAATTCGGGGTTTAGGATGGAGAACTTGGGCGACATCAGTTCCAGCGGGAACACGCGTCCAAGTTTCAGTTTCTCGGCCTCGTTGGTGATAACCGAGCCGCCGTTCATCTCGCTGGCGGTGCCTGTCATGGTAAGTACCGAAGCCACGGGCACCACTTTGTTGGTAACAGGCTCCTGATTCACCCAGTAGCGTGTCCACGGGTCGCCCTCGCAGTAGGCCGCCGCCGATATACCTTTGGAGCAGTCCACCACACTGCCGCCGCCCACGGCAAGTATCAGGTCCACAGCGTTTTCACGAACCAAACGGGCACCTTCGGGCACCTGTGTGTAACGCGGGTTGGAGTTGATGCCCGACAGTTCTACAACGTTTTTGCCGCCATCGCTCAGCATACGCATAACAGTGTCGTATATGCCGTTCTTTTTGATGGAATTTTTGCCATAAACCAGCAGGATGTTCTTGCCATAGTTTGCCAATTCTTCGGGCAGTTTGTCCATGGCCTTGCGGCCGAAATGAATCCTCGTGGGATTGCAGTAGGTGAAATCGTAAATCATAATATGGTGTGTTTATTGTTTTTTCGATAAAAAGTTGCTCATCTGCCGTTCGTTAAGCTCTATATATTTGTGGCACTCCTTAACGTCGCCGTTGTCAACAAAAGCTATTACTGGCATTGAGCCCAGAGTGATGTCGAGGAAAGTAGTTGTCGGTATTTCGACATATTGCAGTGGCGGCACCCCGCTTTTTTCGAAAAACTCTTTGATGGGCTTTTCGGGATTGGTGTGCCAGAACACAATTTGCACGTCATCGGCGTCGATATTGGCGTTTCCCATAGCGATATGTACTTTTTTAGCGGCCTTGCGGCAATATCCGCACGAAGTGGAGTAGAAACACACCACCTTTCGGCCTTGCAGCAGCGCCTCGCCACCCTCGGTTTCGCCCATAGTGGTGCGGAAAAGCTCGTTGTCGATGGTGATGGCCTTGCCATAAAGGGCTTGGTCGATATACGAAGGGGTGACGAGCGAAAATACCGCCGCAAGCGACAGCACGGCCAGCGCCGCGAAGCCTATCTTCGGCCAACGGAAATGCCAACGCAGAGCAGGATTGATGGGAACGACAAGAGCCATCAGGACAATGTTTTTCAGCACCGACTGCCAGCGATTCAGCGAGAAGAAATCGCCGAAACAATGGCAGTTCTCGCCATCCACGTCGAACAAATACGGCTGCAGCAGTAGGTAGGTCGTGAACGCCACCAAAAAAGCCAGCATGGTGTATTTTGTAAAACGCAGGAAAATGCCGGCAATCATAAACACCCCGAGACAGAATTCGGCGGCAATCAAACAGCGGGTGAGGGTTTCTGTAGCGACATATTCGAATATCTGATGCTCATATATATACATATCAAACGAATCCACAGTGAGGTATTTCAGCACGGCCGATGCCATAAACACCAGGCCCACAACAATACGCAGGACTGCATTTATATATATATTTTTTGTTTGGGTTTTGAGCATTACTGTAGTTTAAGTATTGATTTGTAAAATGTTGTAGTGTTACAACTTTTTTGCAAAGATACAATTTTATTTTCAAACTGACGAAAAAAAATGACTGTCAAGAAGGCTTTTTTGCGAAATGGAATCCGCAAAGAAAAAAGGCTGAAAAAAACTTCCACATATCGCAAAAAAAACGTATATTTGCATTTTGCATTTTGTTTAAACAAAAATATAAGCTACTGATAATGAGAATAGATTTTTCAAAAGTTGATTTCAAGTCGAACGAAAAAGGCCACGAGTCCTTTTCCGATTGGCAGAAAAACGAGAAAATAGAGAAGAACTGGAAGACTCCGGAGCAGATTGACGTGAAACCCGTTTACGGCGACTGCGACCTGCTCGGCATGGAGCACCTGAACTACGCCGCCGGCATTGCGCCTTTCCTGCGCGGACCTTATTCCACAATGTATGTGATGCGTCCGTGGACCATCCGTCAATACGCAGGATTCAGCACTGCCGAAGAGAGTAACGCTTTCTACCGCCGTAACATAGCCGCCGGGCAGAAGGGTCTGAGCTGCGCTTTCGACCTTGCCACACACCGCGGCTACGACAGCGACCACGAACGTGTGGTTGGCGACGTGGGTAAAGCCGGCGTGGCCATCGACAGCATCTTGGATATGAAGATACTCTTCGACCAGATAGACCTCGGCAAGATGTCCGTTTCCATGACCATGAACGGCGCCGTGCTGCCTATCCTCGCCTTCTACATTATCGCCGCCGAAGAGCAGGGCGTTCCGCAGGACCAGCTGCAGGGCACCATCCAGAACGACATCCTGAAGGAGTTCATGGTGCGTAACACCTACATCTATCCCCCGCTGCCTTCGATGAAAATCATCGCCGACATTTTCGAATACACTTCGAAAAACATGCCCAAGTTCAACTCGATATCCATCTCCGGATACCACATGCAGGAGGCCGGCGCCACCGCCGACATCGAATTGGCATACACCCTCTGCGACGGTCTGGAGTACCTCCGCGCCGGTGTAAACGCAGGCATGAGCATCGACGACTTCGCTCCGCGTCTGTCGTTCTTCTGGGGCGTGGGCATGAACCACTTTATGGAGATTGCCAAAATGCGCGCTGCACGTATGCTGTGGGCCAAGATTGTGAAACAGTTCAACCCCAAGAACCCCAAATCGTTGGCACTGCGTACCCACTGCCAGACTTCGGGCTGGAGCCTCACCGAGCAGGACCCCTTCAACAACGTGGCACGTACATGTATCGAGGCTATGGGAGCCGCTTTGGGACACACACAGAGCTTGCACACCAACGCCCTCGACGAGGCCATAGCACTGCCTACCGACTTTTCGGCACGTATTGCACGTAACACACAGATTTACATACAGGAAGAGACCAATATCTGCCGCGTAGTGGACCCGTGGGCAGGTTCATACTATGTTGAAACTCTGACCAACGAGATAGCCCACCGCGCTTGGGCTCACATCCAAGAGATTGAAAAACTGGGCGGCATGGCAAAAGCCATCGAAAGCGGCATACCCAAGATGCGTATCGAAGAGGCTTCGGCACGCAAACAGAGCCGTATCGACAGCAACACCGACACCATCGTTGGTATCAATAAATACCGTCTGGACCACGAAGACCCCATCGAGACCCTCGAGGTGGACAACACCGCTGTGCGCGAGGCTCAGATCAAACGTCTGGCCAAACTGCGCGCCGAACGCGACAACGACGCCGTGCAGAAATGCCTCGACGCCCTCACCCGCTGTGCCGAGACCGGCGAAGGCAACCTGCTTGCCCTCTCCATCGACGCCGCACGCAAACGCGCCTCGCTGGGCGAGATTTCCTACGCCTTGGAGAAAGTTTTCGGAAGATACAAAGCTAACATAAATCTTATTTCAGGAGTGTACAGTACCGCAACCAAAGACAACGACAATTTCAAGAAAGCACAGGCACTGTGCGAAGAGTTTGCCAAGATGGAAGGCCGCCGTCCGCGTATTATGGTGGCCAAGATGGGACAGGACGGTCACGACCGTGGCGCCAAAGTGGTGGCCACCGGCTACGCCGACATCGGATTCGACGTGGATATGGGACCGCTGTTCCAGACACCCGCCGAAGCAGCCAAACAGGCAGTGGAGAACGACGTCCACATACTCGGCGCCAGCTCCCTTGCAGCAGGACACAAAACACTTCTGCCGCAGGTTATCGAAGAGCTGCGCAAGCTCGGCCGCGAGGACATCATGGTGGTGGCAGGCGGTGTGATACCTCCGCAGGACTACCAGTTCCTTTTCGACGCCGGCGTGGCTGCCGTGTTCGGACCGGGAACAGTTATCAGCGACAGCGCCATCAAGATGCTGGAACTGCTTATTGAGGCAAGAAAATAGCACAAGCCGCATAGAACCGAAAAAGGGCTTCACTCGAAGCCCTTTTTTTGAACTTCGCAGCGTTGTAGCAAGCCGCAACCAATGTGTGAAACCATAAAACAAAACAAAAATATGGAAGAAAACAAGGACATTGAGGAAAACAAAACCACAGAAGAAAAGAAAGAAGTGAAAAAAGGCATTTGGGGCAGAATCAAACAATCGGGGTTCTACCGCTCGTTGAACACCTTTGCCAGCTCAGCCATCATAGGTCTGGGCATAACACTTATCATCTTTGTTTACAAGGTTTATTCCGGTAAAAAGCAGTTCGAGGAAACCGCCGACAGGTTGGACAATATAAGCCGTTCGCTCTCCACACGCTGCTTGGGCAAATTCCCGGCCTACATTTCCGAAATTAACGAGATTTTTGCCACTCTGGAGACAGGCGACACCGTGGTGGTTTTCGAAGATGTGCTTTACTACGGCATCAAGAGCGACCCGCTGGGTTTCTGCCGTCTGCAGCAGCTGTTGCTCAACCATGCACGCCAGGGCGGAGTGGTAACGGTGGCCTATTACGACAACCACAGCAAAGCAAGTGCGGTGCCGTGGGCTTCGGTGTTCCACCGCATGGTGCTCGAAAGCCGCATAGCACAGCGTTATCTCTCCGAAATAAACGTCGAACGGCAGAAAAGAATCGACCAGATGGTTGAAAAAGCCCCTCAGGGCACTTTCGACAAAGAAGGAAGACAAAAGATGTTCGCCTATATCGACAGCTGTGTTACCGAGGAGTATTTTGCCAAAACTCGCGACAACGACCTCGAGGCCGCGCAGAAACTGGTGAAAGGCTATCTGTCGTTTAAGGACGCTTTGGTGGATGAGTCGGCCACCTCTCTGCTCTCCGACCTGCTTGTAAGCCGCATGTGCAACAACATCGACTCCATCATGCACCATTATCTCGAATATGGCCCTAATTCGGCTAAAAAATCGGTAAAGGACATACATTTTTCCGACTACGAGAATATGTATATCGACATAACCGACTGCATTGTAGAGATTTACCGCTATCACGGCATAGAACTTATTCCTTTGAACGAGTATCTTACCATGAGCTGCTGGCTGATAAAACCGGTGAACAACAAACATTCGGTGAAATCCATTTTGGCCTTCCCCTCGAAGTACTCGAGCGACGAGATAGGCTTCTACTCGCAGGACGAGCTGTTTTCGGAGTACATCACCACCATACTGCAGGGTGTGCGCGGCGAGCTGAACGAAGAGAAAGAGCGTCCGTCGAATTTTTAGTATAAAGCAGTGATTTGTATAACAAAAAGATGCGGCTCGGTTTCACCGAGCCGCATCTTTATTTATTATCCCGCAAGGGATTAGAATCCGAAGATGTCTTCCACTTTCAGTTTCTTAACCTTGCCGAACTTGCCGAGAGCGTTGAAGTCCATCTCGCTCTCTTTGCCGAGTATCAGATAGGTCTTTTTCTGTCCTTTGATGTATTTCTGCTGGAAATTCACAAGGTCTTTCATCGTAAGGTTGGGATAAATCTGATAAAGGGTTTTGCCGAGAGGCTCTTTCCATCCCATACGTTCGCAGTTGAGGTAGCTGCCTATGATGCCCATTTTGGTGGTGCGGTTGGTGCGTATGTTGGAAATGAGGGCGTCCTTGGCAAGCTGGAAGTTGGCTTCGGACTGCGGCATGTCGCTGAAAAGCTCCTCGTATGCTTTCAAAGCGTCGAGCAGTTTGTCGTTCTGGGTGATGACGTTGGCGCTGTTGTAGAACCAGCCGTCCTTGCGTCCGGTGTTGGCGTAGTGGCTGCTGGCGCTGTAGGCGAGGCTACGTTTCTCGCGCATTTCCTGGAACACGATGGCGTTCATCGAACCGCCGAAATACTCGTTGAACAGCTGTACCTGCGGCACGAGTTTGGCACCGAATTTCTCGCCACGGAAATATTCGGTTACGTAGGTGTTTTTGGCGTCGTAGTCAACAAACAGCACTTGGTTTTGTGTGGTGGCTAGTGGGTGGTGTATCTTGTTGGCGGGCACTTTTTGGGTGGGTTTAACGTTGTGCACGCGGTCGAGGACGCTCTTGAGGTCGTTCATCGACAGCGGTCCGTAGTACAGCACGCGGTGTTTGTAGCCGAACAGTGATTTGATTTCGTTGACGAGCTGCTGCGAGTTGTAGGCGCGGAGCTGGGCGTCGGTCTCGGTGTTGTCCTTGACGTACTGTTCGCCGTAGATGCCGTAGCGGTTGAGGGCGCTGAAGCAGGCGCGCTGGTTGCTCTTGCTGTCGGTGCGGCTCTTGATGATACGTTCCACGAGGGCTTTGAGGGCTGCGTCGTTGGGCTGCACGTCGCTCATTATCTCTTCCACCAGACGCATGGCGGGTTCCATGTTTTCGGCCAAGCCGCTGATGTTTACGGTAACTGATTCGCTGCCGACGCTGAGGTTGTAGTTGCATGCCAATTTAAAGAACTCTTCGCGCAGCTGCTCGGCGGTGTGTTTGCTTGTGCCAAGGTAGCTGAGAAGGTCGCTGGCAAGGTCGATAGTTTTGTTCACCGAGCTGCCGAACTCGAAACGGTAAACGAGGTTAAAAGTGGCGTTTTCTTCGTTCTTCACGTAAAGAATCTCGCTGCCGTTAGCGGTCTTGCCTTTCTGCATATCTTTCTTAAAATCGACAAACACAGGCTCGATAGGCTGCACTTTGGCTGCACTTTCCTTGATGCTGGTGAGGAACGGGCTTTCGTCGTCGCGGTTCACCTCGATGGGAGTGATGGCGGGTTTCACCACCTTGGTAACGGGGTCGGGAGTGCCCTGACGTTTGTAGATAATCACATAGTTGTTGTCTTTGAAAATGCGGTTGGCGAAGTCCACGATGTCCTGTTTGGTGATTTTTGAGAGCTCGTCGATTTCGTTGCAAACATCACCCCAAGTGCGGTGTTCGACAAAGGCGTAGGCCATCTGGCTGGCGCGGCTGTCGTTGCTTTCGGCACGTTTCATGATGGAGAGTTTCTGGTTGTTGATGGCGGCTTGGAGCATCCATTCGTCGAACTGGCCTTTCTTTACTAGCTCTATCTGTTCCAGCAGGAGGTCTTTGAGCTGGTCGAGGGTCTGTCCTTTCACAGGGCGACCGCCGAGCATAAAGGCGGCGTAGTCGTTGAGGGTGTAGGTGCCGGCGTAGGCTCCGAGGCATTTCTGTTTCTGGTTGAGATTGAAGTCGATAAGACCGCACTTGCCGTTGTTGAGGATGTTCTCGGTGGCTTCGGCAAGCAGGGCGTCGCGGCTGCCGTTGCCCTCGTTGATGCGGAAGGCGATAGTGATGTTCTCGGGGTCGAGACCGGTGATGGTACGTGTGATGGGGCTGGTGATGGGCTGTTCGGCAACTTTGGTGAAAGTGGGAACGGTGCCGGGTTTCCAGCATCCGAAATATTTGTCAATGATTTTGATGGCTTCGTCGGGGTCGAAATCGCCGGCCATCGAAATGCACATATTGTTAGGCACATAGTAGGCGGCGTGGTACTGACGTATGTTGCGCATCGAGGGGTTTTTCAGGTGCTCGATGGTGCCGATGGTGGTCTGCGAACCGTAGGGGTGGTTGGGGAACAGGGCTGCCATCATGGTTTCGTTGGTGCGACGGCCGTCCTGTGCCATGCCTATGTTTTTCTCCTCGTAAACGGCTTCCAACTCGGTGTGGAAAAGACGCAGCACGAGGTTCTGGAAACGGTCGCCCTGCACTTTGGCCCAGTTTTCGAGCTGGTTGGCGGGAATGTTCTCAACGTACATGGTGTAGTCGTTGGAGGTGAAGGCGTTGGTGCCGGTGGAGCCGATGGCGGTCATCGATTTGTCGTACTCGTTGGCGATGGCAATCTGCGAGGCGAGGTACGAAAGACTGTCTATTTTGTGGTAGATGGAGGCACGAGTTGTGGGGTCGTCGAACATGCGGTAAGCCTCGTAGAGGTCTTCGATTTTCTGGATGTAGAACGACTCTTTCTCCCAGTCCTTGGTGCCGAGCTGGTGGCTGCCCTTGAAAAGCATGTGCTCCAGATAGTGGGCAAGGCCTGTGGTCTCCTTGGGGTCGTTTTTGGAACCGGCGCGCACTGCTATGTAGGTCTGGATACGCGGGGCGTTCTTATAAACGCTCATAAACACTTTAAGCCCGTTGTCCAAGGTGTATTCGCGCACCTGCAACGGGTCGTTGGGGTAGGTCTTGTACTGGTACTTCTGTGCTATGGCCGAAGTGGAAAACAACGACATGGCAACGAGAAGCCCGAAAAAGAATTTTACTTTTCTCATTGTTTTACAGATGTTTATTTTATTACTTATTGATTTCAATTATATGCAAAGATACGAATTTTTTAGTGATTGGTGAATAGTGATTAGTGATTAGTTAGTGAACTGTGATCAGTGAACTGTGATTTGAAGATTTTCAGATTAACAGATTTTCCGAATATCCGAATATCTGAATATCTGAACATCCGAATGTCTGAATATCTAAATCAATTTTCCATTTTCAACTTTCAATTTTCAATTCCCAAAGTGGAGTATTTCTCGCCGTACATAAGGTGCTGCTGCAGAAAATCGTCGGGGTATTCCACACGGTAGTCCACCACTTTGCCGCTCTGCTCCACTGGCACTATTTCGGGATTTAGGAATCCGCCGTAAGGCTTGAGGTTCAGTGCTTTGTAGCGTTCAAGCACCTCTTTGTGAAGGTCGAGGTCTATCTTTACTCCGTAGGTCTCCACCATAGCCTTGCCGGCGGCATAGTCGCCTTCCGACTTGATGCGCTGTATTTCGGCCAACAGCCGTCCGAACAGGGTGCGCAGTTTCTGGTAGTCGTTGATAACGAAATAGGTCTTGCCGTCTTTGCTAACACGTTCTATCACGTTGTCGGCGCGGCCTTGCTCGTAGCACCATTCGGCAATGAGCTTGCGGTCCTGCATGTGCGATTCGGTAACGTTGTCGCCAGCTTCGATGCGGGTGAGCTGTGTCATCAGGCCGTTGCGTATAAAACCGCTGTATTCGGCTTTGAAGGCTTGGTCGTCGGGCAGTATGCCGAGGTCGATAAGTTTTTGGTCTGCAAGGTAGTAGAGTCCGAAAAGGTCGGCGCGTGCTTCCTCCAGCGTGGAGGCGTACTCCTTGAGGGCGTTGGGGTTGGTGGTGGGCAGCAGCTGTCCCGAGCCGTGACCCAGACACTCATGGAGGTCGGTGTGCAGCACGTCGGTGAGGTCGCCGTAGGTCTTGCACAGGTCCACCTCGTCCTGCGAGTATGCAAACTCCTTAAGGACGCTTTTGGGCGACTCCTTGGCGGCCTTGTTGTAGGCGTCGATAAGGTTGGTGATAGTTACCGACTTGGAGCCGTGCTCCTTACGAATCCAGTCGGCGTTGGGCAGGTTGATACCGATAGGCGGAGTGGGGTAGCAGTCGCCCGCAAGGGTGGTAACGATGATGGCCTTGGCGGAGACGCCCTTGCACTCCTTTTTCTTGAAACGCGGGTCCACGGGCGAATGGTCCTCGAACCACTGCGCGTTGCTGCTGATAAGGTTGGTGCGGCGTGTGGCCTCGCGATCCTTGAAATCCACCACGGTCTCCCATGTGGCCTTGATGCCGAGGGGGTCGGTGTATGTCTCGATAAATCCGTTCACAAAGTCGATGAACGAGGTGTTGTCCTCCACCCACGCGATGTTGTACTCGTCCCAAACGCGCAAATCGCCTGTGCTGTAGTATTTTATAAGCAAGTCAGTGTAGTGGCGTTGGGTGCTGTTCTCGGCGGCGACGTTGGCTTTGCGCAGCCAGAAAATGATGTTTTTAAGGGCTTTGTCGTACATGCCGCCAATGCGGTAGATGTTCTCGTGTATGCCGTCGTCGGTCTTGGTGAGCTTGGAGTTGAGTCCGTGCGAAAGGGGACGCTCGTCGGAGGCATCGTAGCACTTAGCGTAATAGGCCTCCGCTTCGGCTTGGGTGAGGCCTTCGTAGAAATTCACCGACGAGGCTGTAACGTTGTCGCCGTCGGGCACGGAGCTGCGACGGGTTTTGTATAGCTCGGGGTCGAAAATGATGGGGCGTAGAAAGTCGAAAAACTCTGCAACACTCTTGTTCCCCGCTACTTGCGAGATGTCGCTGCCTTGGAGCAGCAGCAGGAAATAGTCGGCACTGCAGCCGGGCAGAAATTTGGCCTCGCCGTAGTGGTGATGGATGCCGTTGCTGAAAAACACACGTTTGGCATAGACAACAAACTCTTGAAAATCGGCACACTGACGGTCGCCGGAATAGGTTTTGAGAATGGCTTCCAACGTTTTGCGTATCAGTAGGTTGTATTTGAAATTCTGGTCGAAGATGATGTCGCGGCCGTACTTGGCGGCTTCGCCGAGACAGTAGAGATATTCCTTCTGCCGCAGCGTGAGGGTGTCCCATCCGGGAATGCGGTAACGCATCACTTTGAGGTCGGCAAATTCATCTACAAGATATTTAAAATCAGGCTCCTGTGCAGGATTGGGATTGGCGGTTTGTTCGGGTGTCATACTTTATAGTTATATGGTAAAAAAATAATAACGCAGAAAACGGTGCTGATATTACAATATGACCGACAAAATTATTTTTTTTTCGAGATATAGTGTTTTGTATAAAAAAAATTGTAACTTTGCAGTTGCAAAACTGCAATTTTACAATACGTTAAAAAAGGAGAAAAACATGAGCATACGAAAATTATTATTGCCAATAGCAGCTGTGATGACTTTCTTTCTTGCCTCGTGCAACAAAGAATTTCACCAATTTCTAGTTATAGAAAACGGCACTTCGGACACTCTAAGGATTGCCATTGCCGAGCGCGGACAACGCAACATCGGCGACGTGGCCCACGCTTTCAGCACCAAATGCAAAGTGCTAGCACCCGACGAAAAGTTTCTTATTTACGACGAGCTTGACGACGGCTATATGCAAAGCGAAACCATCGACGATGTGGACCCACGACTTGAAAGTTTGCTGGAGTATGATAGCAAAATAAACAACGTCCGCGCTTACAGACACGACACCTGTATTGCCATTTGGGAACACCCTGGCCCAGAAAACATTTCACGCTACGGCAATTCTCATCCCTATGGAGCCGAGTTCAACAGTTTCTACAATCCCTCGGCATGGAAAACCACGAAATCCCCTGCGGCATACACCTTCACTTTCACCGTAAAGGAAGAAAACTACTATCACAAAATAGATTACAACAAAAAATAAATAGCTATGAAATACAATATTATAAAGACGATATTCGGAGCGATGATGCTTTCGCTGATGTTTATGTCGTTCCAATGCGGCGAAGATGACGATTACAGGGAAAATGCCGAACCATCCTCATATTTTGCTTTCGACAACCACACATACGACACCCTTGACATAGTTCTGATTCCCAACGGGGGTAGGTTCGCCGGCAGAACGGTCAGAGTAAAGCCTTTTTCGTGGGGCATTTTGTTGCAAGACGTAAAGGACAGCATCTACGCAAGCACCGACGAGATACTGCCCAGCTTCCTCAACAGCTGGGACACCGTGCGCCTTTGCAAAAACGGAACGGTGAAAAAAATGTACGTCGGTCCCGCCAGCGACCTTCCAGCCGAGGAGAACACTTTCTTCAACCTCAACGCATGGCAGTCCAGACCCGACAACAGCAACCAAACCAGATACACGTTTGCCCTCAGGCTTCAGGATATGGATTGATAAAAAATGTTGAAACAAAAATGGCTCGGATATTACTTTCTCCCGAAGAGAGTAGTATTTTGCACCAGATTTGTTTTTATGAAAGAAAAAACGTAACTTTGCACTCGTAAAATCAATTGTTTAGAACAATAATACAAACACCAAAAGATGTATGAAACGTACCATTGCCAAAATCCTCGCCTGTTCAGCGATATTTTCGTTTATGCTTATGTCGTTTGAGTGCGGCGAAGACAGGTATTATAAAAACGAATACTTAATAAACAACGACACAGATACGTACGTTGAGCTGAGGCTGACGAAACGCGACAAGACGGAACCATCCGACACGCTGGTGATTGACGCTTTCAGCTCCGTAGTCTTTAAGTCATTCGAAAACGGCACGGATCCGAAATTTGAAAAACTGGCGTACATACTTTTGCAATACGACTCCGTTATGTTGTTTGCAGGGAACAACACCTATGCAACTATTTGGAATGATTATCCTGGCTACATGCCCGACAGCACGCATAACTTTTTCAACATAAACTCTTGGATAGAGATGCCTGTCGAAGAAACAGAATGGCAAACAACTTTTGGACGTATCTTTCACATAAACAACAACGACTTATGAATACAAAAAAATATCTCAGCGGGCTTGTCATCATCGCTTTGCTCTCATTTGTCGCTATTTCGTGCCAACCCGAACAAGGTTCGAAATATTTTTACAAACGTCATATAAAAGTGAAAAACTCCACCGACAACGACATTGACGTTTATCTAAGTCGCAACGTTAGTTACACAGGACCTTTCACCACCAAGGACCACTACAATTGTAAGGCTTACACCTCCACCAACTTGTACTACTTGGAAACAAAAAATATTGAAGAGAAAATGTTGATGTTGAACTTTTTATACCAATTCGACACAGTAAAAATTTGCAAAAACGGAACCCAAATCCGGCAATGGACCAGCCCTGTGGCATACATGGACAAGGATTCCTGTGATTTTTTCAATTTCAACTACTGGAGAAGCTATCTCATCGGCAAAGGCGAAGTAGAATGGGATTTTGAAATCAAGCCATAGGTTGCGGCAATGTGGTAATCCGGTGTCTCGCCTTTTTTATCCAATTGTGATTTATAGTTTATATTTCAGTTGTGGCGTCTCTATGTCGCTGTAGATACGTGCTGCAACGCATCTCTGCAATCATATCATAAAATATTTTGGATATGATTGTGCTATATTTCAGATAGTCAGCAGGGTAGGAGGAGGCGTCAGGCTTTTTCCATGTTTCTGCGGTAGGCAGTCATGGTGTTCATCAGCAGCGACACGCGTGTCATAATTCCCACGCCGCCGGGGACGGGGGTTATGTAGCTGCATTTGGGTGCCACGTGCTCGAAATCCACGTCGCCGGTGATGTAGTAGCCTTTGGGGTTGGATGGGTCGTCAACACGGTGAATTCCTACGTCCACCACCACGGCGCCTTCCTTCACCATGTCTTCGGTAACGAAATGGCGTTTGCCTATTGCCACCACCAGTATGTCGGCCTGCAGGGTTAGCTCCTTGAGGTTTTGTGTGCGGCTGTGGCAGAGGGTTACGGTGCAGTTGGCGTTGGAGGCGTTGCGCGAGAGCATGTTGGCCATGGGTGTGCCCACAATGTTGCTGCGGCCTATCACCACGCAGTGTTTGCCCGAGGTTTCGATGCCGCAACGTTCGAGCAGCGTTTGTATGCCGTAAGGGGTGGCGGGCAGGAATGTGGGCATTCCCAGCACCATCTTGCCCACGTTGATAGGGTGGAAACCGTCCACATCTTTGTTGGGGTTGATGGCGTTGATAATGTTGTTTTCGTTGATATGTTTGGGCAGCGGCAGTTGTACAATAAAGCCGTCCACATCGGGGTCGTTGTTGAGGAAAGCCACCACGTCTAGCAGTTCTTTCTCTGTCATGGTTTCGGAGTAGCGGTAAACCGATGATGTAAATCCCACGCTGTGGCTGTCTTTCTCCTTGGAGGCCACGTAGGTCTTGCTGGCAGGGTCTTCGCCCACCAGAATGGCGGCCAGATGCGGCGGACGCATTCCTTTTTCGGTGTTCAGACGTACTTCGTTGGCAATCTCGTCTTTTATCTGTGCGGCTATTGTCTTGGTGTCAATTACAACTGTATTCATATCAATGAGTTATATTGTTCTTGTTTTTTATCTGTTATAAATTTGCCTTAATAAAGGTTTCTTTTGTTCTCCGCTCCCGTTGGTTGCTATCGAAACATACACTGGATGTTTTTTTGTTCTCCGCCCTGCGGGCTATCGAAACTGCCACTGGCAGTTTCTTCATTTTCTGCGGCGGGCGAAGTTTTGAAGGCTTTTACTGCCTTTGTTGCTCACCATTTTCATCATTTTGCGGGTGTCTTCGAATTGTTTTATCAGTCGGTTCACCTCTTGTATGGTGTTGCCGCTGCCGGCTGCTATGCGCATTTTGCGGCTGCCGTTGAGCACCGAGGGGTTGCGGCGTTCGTATGGCGTCATGGAGCCGATGATGGACTCGATGTTCTTGAAGGCGTCGTCGCCGATTTCTACGTCCTTGGTGAGTTTCGACATGCCGGGAATCATGCCGATGAGGTCTTTCATGTTGCCCATTTTCTTTATCTGGTTTATCTGGGCTATGAAATCTTCGAAGTTGTATTCATTTTTGACGATTTTTTTGGAGAGTCGTCGTGCCTCCATCTCGTCGTACTGCTCCTGGGCGCGTTCCACAAGGGTAACGATGTCGCCCATGCCAAGTATGCGGTTGGCCATGCGTTCGGGGTGGAACACGTCGAGGGCGTCCATTTTTTCGCCCACGCCGACGAATTTGATGGGTTTGTCCACCACATAGCGTATGGTGAGTGCGGCGCCGCCGCGGGTGTCACCGTCGAGTTTGGTGAGCACCACGCCGTCGTAGTCCAAACGGTCGTTGAAAGCTTTGGCGGTGTTCACCGCGTCCTGACCGGTCATCGAATCGACCACAAACAGCGTCTCCTGCGGGTTGAGGGCTTTCTTGAGGTTGGCAATCTCGGTCATCATCTCTTCGTCAACAGCCAAGCGTCCGGCGGTATCCACGATAAGCACGTTGATGTTTTTGGCTTTGGCCTCGCGCAGGGCGTTTTCGGCTATCTGGATGGGGTTTTTGTTTTCGGGCTCGGAATAAACGGGCACTCCCACCTGTTCGCCCAAAACGTTGAGCTGGGTGATGGCGGCAGGACGGTAAACGTCGCAGGCTGTGAGCATTACGCTTTTGCCGCGCTTGGTTTTCAAGTGGTTGGCCAATTTGGCGGAGAATGTGGTTTTACCTGAGCCTTGCAGGCCTGCCACCAGCACAATGGCGGGACTGCCTTTGATGTTGATGTCGGTAGCCTCTTCGCCCATCAGCTTGGTGAGCTCGTCCTTCACGATTTTCACCATCAGCTGTCCGGGCTCGATGGAGCCTATCACATTGCGTCCCAGCGCTTCGGCTTTCACCTTGTCGGTAAATTCCTTGGCAATGGGGTAGCTTACGTCGGCGTCGATAAGGGCACGACGCACCTCTTTCACCGTCTCGGCGATGTTTATGTCGGTAATGGAGCCTTTTCCTTTCAGTACTTTGAAGGCTCTTTCCAGTTTCAGACTTAAATTTTCAAACATTTCTTACTGCCTATTTTTTTGCAAAAATACGTTTTTTTTGCGAGATGAAAAAGTTTTATTGTCCACAATACATTATTTTTTTATATAAAATGCTATAAAACAGCTTGTTGTGTGTGATAAATAATAAATATGTACGTGTACTTATAAAATAATGCAATATTTTTCAAAAAAAAACGTAACCTTTTTAGAAAAAAAACGAAAAAATGCGATTGAACCGAGAAAGTTTTTTTTCATAATGACTACTAATAGCGGTTCAATCAAAACTGAAGTAAAGATATGAAGCAACTAAAGATAAATGTTTCCTACACGGAACGCAGTCAGGACAAGGCTTTTGACAAATATTTGCAGGACATCTGCAGCGAGAAACTTCTTACTCCCGACGAGGAGGTGCGTCTTGCCCAGCGTATCCGCGAAGGCGACGAGGAAGCGTTGGACAGACTTATCAAGGCCAACCTCAGGTTTGTGGTGTCTGTGGCCAAGCAGTACCAGAACCAAGGCCTGGCTCTGCCCGACCTTATCAACGAAGGTAATATCGGCCTCATCAAGGCCGCAAAACGTTTCGACGAAACACGCGGATTCAAGTTCATATCTTACGCCGTGTGGTGGATACGCCAGTCGATATTGCAGGCCATAGCCGAAAATTCGCGCATAGTGCGTCTGCCCTCGAACCAGCTGGGCATTCTTAACAAGATAAAGAAAGAAATTTCGCGCTTGGAGCAGAAACTGGAACGTCCGCCGTCGGAAGCGGAAATTTCGGAACATCTGGATATGCCTATCGAGAAAATAAAGAGCATACTCGAAAATTCGGGACGCCATATCTCCATCGACGCGCCGCTGGCCACCGACGAGGACACTAACTATATCGACGTGATGCCCAACGAGGACACCCCCGACACCGATGACAACCTGCTGCACGAATCGCTCTCGACAGAGATAGAACGTTCGCTCTCCACACTGGGCGACACCGAGCGCGGGGTGCTTAAGATGGTTTACGGCATCGGCTATCCTCATCCTCTCAGCCTCGACGAGATTGCCATCAAGTTCAACCTCACCCGCGAGCGCGTGCGTCAGATCAAGGAGAAAGCTCTGAAACGTCTGCGCCAAAGCACCAAAAGCAACAACCTGAAACCATATCTATAAACCGGCGAGAGTGTCTTCATAATTATCAAAAAAATTTCCAAACACCGAGGAATTGACTATATATGAAACAGTTAAAGATAATACCGTCCATCACCAACCGCGAAGACAAGTCGCTGGACCATTATTTGCAGGATATCTGTAGCGAAAACCTGCTCACCCCCGACGAGGAGGTGCGTCTGGCACAGCGTATCCGCGAAGGCGACGAGGAAGCACTCGACAAACTGGTGCGCTGCAACCTGCGATTCGTCGTTTCGGTGGCCAAACAGTACCAAAATCAGGGACTTTCGCTGCCCGACCTTATCAACGAGGGCAACCTCGGTCTGATAAAGGCCGCCAAACGTTTCGACGAGACACGCGGTTTCAAATTTATCTCATACGCCGTGTGGTGGATTCGCCAGTCGATACTGCAGGCCATCGCCGACAACTCGCGCATGGTACGCCTGCCTTCCAACCAGTTGGGAGTGCTTAGCAGGATTAAAAAAGAGGTGGCACGTATGGAACAGGAACTGCAACGCACACCCTCCGACACCGAAATCTCTGAATATCTCGACATCCCTGTGGAGAAAATCCGCAGTGCGCTGAAAATCTCCAGCCGTCCCATATCTATCGACGCCCCCCTCGCCACCGACGAGGACACAAACTACATCGACGTTATGCCCAACGAGGATACCCCCGACACCGACGACAACCTGCTGCACGAATCGCTCGCACAAGAGATAGAAAGGACACTCTCAACCCTTGGCGACACCGAGCGCGGTGTTCTGAAGATGATTTATGGCATAGGATATCCACATCCGCTGAGCCTCGACGAGATTGCCGCCAGTTTCGACCTTACCCGTGAGCGTGTGCGGCAGATTAAGGAAAAAGCTCTGAAACGTCTGCGTCAAGGCACCAAGAGCAAAAATCTGATACAATACCTGTAGAATTCGGAGATTTTTGTACGACGTAACTAATTTTGATATAAATAAGAGACGATTTAAGTATCGTCTCTTTTTTTTGTGGGGTGGGGGAGGGAATTCTTAATTGAATACCCTCAGAATTTCGATGCAATCACGCGTTGCGTCGTCGCTGTTGAGCAGTACTCCCGACAGTGCCACGCCATATACTCCAGTATGTTTCAAGGTGTTAAGATCGGCTGTGGTGATGCCTCCGATGGCATAGACGGGAATCGACTGGCCTTGCTGTTGCAGGATGTCCATAAGCGTTGCATAGCCTTCGGTCCCAAGCACGGGGGCGAGGTTTTTCTTTGTCTCCGTGTAGCGGAATGGTCCCACGCCAAGGTAGTCGGCGCCGTCGGAGATGGCTTTCAGCGCGTCGGCAGGGGTGTTGCAGGTGGCACCGAGCAGAAAACGACTGCCAGTCAGTTTTTTGGCCTCGGCTACGGGCATGTCGTTTTTGCCCACATGTACGCCGTCGAAAAGTCCGGTCTCCAGCAGGTGTATGCGGTCATCCACGGTGAGCAGGGCGGCATGACGGTCGCAAACGGGACGCAACTTCTCTGCCATTGACAGCACATCCTCGTCCGAGGCGTCTTTCATGCGCAACTGAATGAAACGCAGACCGTTGTTGAGTGCCAGCAAAGCCGATTCGAGGTAGCTGAAACGCTCGTTGTGGTGGGTTATGAACATCGTCTGCGGCAACGCCCACAGGTCGCCCACCGATGCACAGGCCGAGAACCCCATCTCCTGCAAAAGGGGGATGTTATTGCGCGTTACGCCGCCAAGGGCTACGGCTTTGTCGTTCAAAATGCCGTCGGTGAAAGCCTTTTTCAGCTCGTTGGCCGAAAAAGCCGAGCTGTAGCCCTGCTTGCTCACCGAATCGAAGATAGGGGAGAGGAAACAATAGTCGCATTCCGACTGCCGTTGGGCAAATTCCTCAATGGAATGGCAGGATGCCGAAGCACGTTTGGCTTTCAGGTTATCCGCCAGCACAGGGTTACGACTGTTGAGGTGCACTCCGCCTATGCCCATTTCACGGGCTAAGGTGTGGTGGTCGTGCAACGATAGCCGTTCACGCACGTCGGCAGGAAAAGCCGACAGGTATTCACGCATCTCCATTTCCGTAAACTGTGGCTTGCGGATATGGAAATACTGCACCTTTCCGCTGCGGAGCCATGCGGTGATACGTTGTTGTTCGCGGAAAACCGTCCGTTCTGGTGTTATTCCTATCCTCCGCATGTGGCACGAATTATGGTTACTTTGTCGCCCTCCATCAGCTGTCGCGAGGCGTAGTCGGCAGGAGTGAGCACGTCCATGCCAACGGCAATGGCGGCACCGTCGCTTTCCTTGATGTTCATAATGTCGCACAGTGCCTTCACCGTGCAGCCCTCAGGCACAATCATTTGTTTGTTGTTTACTGTGATTTTCATAGGATTGTTTTTTTATAACATTTTGATATAATTATGAATTTGCATTTTTATTGGTTATCTCTTCCGCAATCTGTTCAGCCTGTTTCAAAACAGTTTCCGTTGCCAATTGCTGCATGTCGGGCGGATAGCCGTATTTTCGCAGGAGTCGCTTCACAGCGACTTTCATCTTTGCCCGCACATTTTCCTTGATGGTCCAGTCGATAGAGGAGTTTTTGCGGATGGTTTCGGTCAGAACAACCGCCAACTCTCGTAATTTGTCCTTACCCATTAACTCTCTGGCACTCGCATTGTCGGCAACGGCAGAATAGAACGCATATTCGTAGGTGGTCAAGCCCATGTCATCAGCCTCTTTGTCTTTCTCCACTATGGTCTTGCTGAGTTTAATCAGTTCATCAATGACCTCGGCGGCGGTGATGACCTTGTTGTGATAACGCGTGATAGAGCCATCCAGCATCTCCATCAAAGTGCGGCCTTCCACGACATTGAATTTGGAACGCGCCTTGATTTCACCTTCCAACAACTTTCTCAGAACTTCCAAAGCGATGTTTTTGTGTTCCATACCTTTCAACTCCTGCAAAAACTCTTCCGAAAGAATGGAGATGTCAGGTTTCTTAATGCCTGCCGCATCAAATAGATCGATTACTTTTTCGGACACCAAGGCCTGGTCGATGACTTGCCTAATGGTGGTTTCGATTTCCTCATCCGTCTTGCCTAAACCAGTTTGGTCGAACTTGCATAGACGCGCTTTCACAGCCTGGAAAAACGCCACTTCGTCCTTCACATCCATTGCGGCATCCTGCGGGATGGCCAAGGCAAAAGCTTTTCCCAACGCCGTCACTTCATTCACAAAACGTTTCTTGCCATCGTCCAATCCCAAAATAAAATCTTCGGCTTTCAGAATCCATGAGAGTTTTCCTGCGGTATCGGCAGCGAAGTATTGCTTGTAGTCGAACCCGAAGAACATCTGCTCCACCACTTCCAACTTTTCCTGCATAAGCGCTACTGCTTGTTCCTGTTGCAAGGTGGGATCGCCCTTGCCGCCCGAGTCGGAATAGAACGACAAAGCTTTCTTCAAATCAGATGCTATACCAAGATAATCCACCACCAATCCGCCTGGCTTGTCTTTATAGACACGGTTCACGCGTGCTATGGCTTGCATGAGGTTATGTCCTTGCATTGGCTTGTCAATATAAAGCGTGTGGAGGCAAGGAACATCGAAACCTGTCAGCCACATATCGCGCACAATGACTAATTTCAGCTCATCGTCGGGGTCTTTCATTCGCTCCGCCAATGCTCTGCGCTGCTCTTTGGTGGTATGGTGCTTGGCAATCTTTGCGCCATCGGATGCCGAAGAGGTCATCACGACTTTTACAGCACCTTTTGCCAAATCATCGGAATGCCATTCGGGACGCAACTTGATGATTTCATCGTACAACTCGGCGGCAATACGGCGGCTCATCGCCACCACCATCGCTTTGCCCTCAAACACCTTCTGGCGTTCCTCGAAGTGCGTCACGATGTCCTTGGCAATGTTTTTTATGCGGTTGGGACTGCCAATCAGAGCCTCCAGCTGCGTCCATTTGCGAATGGCGTTGCCATGCGCAATATCTGCGTCAGACTTGCAGTCTGATAAAGTCTTGTCTAATTCTTCCACCAGCTGTCGGCCTTCATCGCTGAGTTCCACCTTGGCAAGACGGCTTTCGTAGAAGATGCGTACCGTGGCACCGTCTTCCACCGCTTGGGCAATGTCGTAAACATCGATGTAATTGCCGAACACAGCAGGCGTATTCTTGTCCTCTTTCTCGATGGGCGTTCCCGTAAAACCGAGATAGGTGGCATTGGGCAAGGCATCGCGCAGATACTTTGCAAAGCCGTACTTGATTTCCGAACCGATGACTTCATCGGCTTCGTTGCGCACATCCACTGTCTTGGCCTTGAATCCATATTGGGTGCGGTGCGCCTCGTCGGCAATCACGATGACGTTACTGCGGTCTGTAAGTTGGTCATACACATTGCCTGATTCGGGCTGGAATTTCTGAATGGTGGTGAAAATCACGCCACCCGACTGCACCGACAAGAGCTTCCTCAAATGTTCGCGACTTTCGGCCTGGATTGGTGTCTGTCGTAGCAGTTGTTTCGCACCAGTAAAAGTGTCGAAAAGTTGGTCGTCCAAGTCGTTGCGGTCGGTGATGACCACAATTGTCGGGTTGTTGAGTTTCTGCACAATCTTCCCGACATAAAACACCATTGTCAGCGACTTGCCGCTGCCCTGCGTGTGCCACACCACACCGGCGCGATGGTCGCCGGGCTGCTGTTCATGCACGGTGTGGAAACCATAGTTGGTAGGCGATTCCGCCACTAAAGAACTGCGGTTTATGCCCGTAGCCCGCAAGGTCGATTCCACCGCCTTGTTCACAGCATAATATTGGTGGTAAGCGGCAATCTTCTTCATGGTCTTGATGGTGGTGAGACCTGTCTTCAAGTCTTCCTGTTTCTGTTTCTCGAATACTGTGAACGACTGCACCAAATCCAGTAAAGTGTCTTTGTTTAACATGCCGTTGACCAGCGCCTCCAACTCGCTCACCAAATGCGATGCGATGTTTTCCCCATCCTCGCTCTTCCAAGCTGTGTAGCGGCTGAAACCTGCCGAAAGCGAGCCTGCGCGTGCCTCCAATCCATCGGAAATAACCACCAACGCATTGTAGGTGAACAGCGACGGAATCTGCTGTTTGTAAGTTTCAATCTGCCGATAGGCACTTTGAATGGTGGCGTTTTCGTCGACGGCATTTTTCAGTTCGAAGATGACCAAGGGCAGACCGTTCACAAACAACAGAGCATCGGGACGGCGGTTATGGCCGTTTTCGATGATGGTGAATTGGTTGACCACGGTAAACTCGTTGTTCCATGGGTCGTTGAAATCGACAAGCCACACCCTCTCGCCACGTTCCACGCCCTCTTTATGTACCGACACGGGTACGCCTTCGGTCAGCAGACGATGAAACGCCTCGTTGTTGGCCAGCACATCGGGCGAGCTGATGCGCAACACGGTTTTCACCGCCTCGTCCTGCACCGAATAAGGCAACGACGGGTTGAGCCGCTTCACAGCAGCTTCCAATTTATCTCGCAGCACCACCTCTTCGAAACTGGTACGCATGGGCGTTTTACCATCGGGTGCAATGTCGGGACCGTAGAGGTAGCTGTAGCCTTTGCCCTTCAGCTGTTCGATAAGCATCTGCTCTATGTCGGATTCTGTCAGTTTGGTCATAGTAATGCTTTATTAGTCTTTGAACACATATTCAGGATTATACTCAATATTGTAGGCTTTAAGAAAAGCCTCGTATTCTTCTTGAAAGGTCTTTTTGCGGTGATGCTCCTTCTGATTCGTCACATAATCTTTTACCTTTTGTACTTGCGAAGCACTTACTGAGAATATGCCATACCCCCCTTGCCATGCGAATTTGGAATAATAGGAATCCAATGTCTTGATCCATCTGCTGCTACATTTCTTGATTTCCTCGACGAAATTGGCCATGGAGACGATGCGGGGAAGGGTGCACAAGATATGTATGTGGTTGGGCACACCGCCGATTTGTATGACCATTGCGTTTTGGTTTACGACGATGCCGTCGATGTATGCGAAAAGCTTAGGAAGGTCCTCTTCGCGTATGGTTACAGAGCTGTATTTGGTGTGGAAGACCAGATGGATATATACTTGTGCGAGTGATTGTGCCATGTTATTAGATATTACATGAATGATTTAATTCTAATCTGTCTGAGCCCTTCAGGCTCGCCAATGGCGATGCCATAGAAAACCTACGACGATGCCGCAGGGTATATCTGTTAGAGCCCTTCAGGCTCGTGGTGTGGGTTGTGGTGGCCATTTGCCAATGGCGATGCCATAGGCAATATATGTATGAGCCTTTCAGGCTCTGCATGCCGTCGAATGATGCAGTATTGGAATCTGGCACGGAGTGCCGCGACAGATAATGCTCAATGGCAACGCCATGAGCTATAGAAGAGGAATAATCCCCAGACAGCCTGAAAGGCTGTAATAGATTTACCCTACGGGCAGCGCCCTGAGGAGCGACGGCCTCGCGCGAAGACCAGCAGCCTGTATGGCTGCGACATATTTCATTCTCAAATCTGTCCGAGCCCTTCAGGCTCGTGGTGTGTGGTGCGGCGGCCATTTGCCAATGGCGATGCCATAGGCAATATATGTATGAGCCTTTCAGGCTCTGCATGCCGTCGAATGATGCAGTATTGGAATCAGGCACGGAGTGCCGCGACAGATAGTGCTCAATGGCAACGCCATGAGCTATAGAAGAGGAATAATCCCCCGACAGCCTGAAAGGCTGTAATAGATTTACCCTACGGGCAGTGCCCTGAGGAGCGACGACCCTGGGCGAAGGCCGGCAGCCTGTAAGGCTGCGACATATTGAATACAGCGACCATCCTGAATTTTGCACACGCGCGCGCAATATCTCCAGCAACGCTTTGCCTCTATTCCTTGTGTCTATTTTGTTCGCCATATTCAGTTCATTTTGCAAAGAGAACCAATTTTAAATGCAGCTGTTCGATGAGCATCTGCTCAATGTCGGATTCCGTCAGCTTGGTCATAAGTGCTATTTTTTAAGTTTCCAATATCCGTTCTTGTCTTCTCCAATACGTTCCAAAACCCCTCTGTCTTTAAGTATGGCAATATTTCGTGCAATCGTGGCTCTTCCAACGCCAAGTTGTGCAGCCAGTTCATCGTATGTGGACAAAGGGTTCTTCCTCACCAAATCAATAATACCTTCTTGGGTCGGAGTTGTTTTTACAGTACCATTTGCAGTATCACTTACAGTATCATTTACAGGTGCATCTAGGGGTTCTCCTTTGTGTTGCAGTACGGACTTATGTATCTCTTCCAGCATAAAGTCGATGAAGGGGCCACACTCGCCCTGTTTGGTACTCTGGGCGATGGCGTCATAGTAGGCCTGCTGGTTGGAATAGACCATATTCTCCACCGGCAGGTGCGCAAAGGCAGGATGCCAGCGGCTGAGGATAAGCGACTGCCACAGGCGGCCCATTCGTCCGTTGCCATCGATAAAGGGATGAATAAACTCGAACTCATAATGGAACACGCAGCTGCGCACCAGCAGGTGGTCGTCGGCATTCTTCAGCCAGCCGAACAGGTCGGACATCAGCCCATATACCCTTTCAGCAGGCGGTGCCATGTGAACCAAGCCGTTTTCGGAGTACACACCAACGCCGCCCTTGCGGAAATGCCCTGCGTCATCGGTCAAGGCCGACATCATCAGTCCGTGAGCCCGCAGCAGGTCGTCCATCGAGAACGGGTCGAGCTTTTCAAACTCATCATACACCCGGATGGCGTTTTTCACCTCCTGAATCTCGCGGACAGGTGCAACGACAGTCTTGCCGTCAATGATGTCTGCCACCTCGCTTTCCAGAAGGTGGTTGCCCTCTATGGCCAAAGAGCTGTGGATGGTCTTGATGCGGTTGACCTTGCGCAGCCGCAGCGCATCGTCTTGCTCCATCCTTATGGCAAACCGCTCCATCTGGGCAGCGATATCCGCCACCAATCCCACCGCCCTTGCCGACAGCGTGAATGGAGGTTTGTAGCCTTGATATTCTTTTTGTTTGTTCGCCATATTCAAATCGTTTTGCAAAGATGGTCAATTTGTCAATTACGAATTGTGAACACGCGTGTTCACAATTTCACCTCCCCGCCCATCAGCCTCGGCAGCAACCCGTCGCGCGTCTGAATGAGGGTTTGGATTTCATTATTGTTGTTGATTATCTTATCATCAATTACCTTGACCTGTTTTTGGAACATTTCAATTGTTTCATCATCAGGTATCATTATATCCAAATTTTCAAAGTCCGATTTGCTGATTGAGCCAAACACGGTTCCATTGTCATTGAATTGTCTGATTTCTTCTAACAACGACTTTAGTTTGTAATAAGTGTATGAATAATAGGATGGATTGCTTTTGTATCTGAAAGCAGCGACTCCACGACCAATACAACATCTTTCTGTTGCCATATTTTGTGCACCCACTGGTGCTCTAACACTTATCAACGTGTCATTAACTTCTGCAAAACGTGTAGGTTGTGTAGTAAAAACTCTTCTGGTTGGAAAACGAAAACCAAAATCCGCATTTCCTTGATACATAGGTATGCCTATTCCTTCCTCATTAAAACTATCGCCGTTTGGTGATTGCCCCATTGTGAAAGCAAATTCATCCCCCAACTTTCCTTCCTCCCAATCCTCCTTTGCCTCCACCACAAACCACTGCCTGAACAGCGTCTCCGCCATCTGCTCCAAGGTGGCGTTCTCGCGATGCAGAAGGTCTATCTTGTCATCCAACGAACTCAACACCCCAGCTATCCGTTTCTGCTCTTCTAACGATGGTAGATATATAGGCATTGAGGCAAATGTTTGGGCATTTATATTACCCCTTGTCGCCCCATTATCGACTGCGCGAATCCAATCGTAATATTCTTGCGAGTGTGTGTATGCTTTAATAATATATGGACATACTTTTTCTGGATCCAAACGAAACATAATCAAGAATCCTGCATACACAAGTTCACCATCCTTTCCATCATAGAAATAAGACCTTCCAACACTCGCTCCCGTTCTTGCAAATACAATATCATTGGGTTTTAAAAGGTACTCCTTTGCTTTCACATCGTCTACCGACTTCAACCCTTGCCTATTTAACGTACCATCATCATTAATATCTGTTATCCTCAAATAGGTATATTTATTGGAATCATAATCAACAGCAGGCGCAGCTATCCCATAACTACCCTTACCGTCAATGGTTAATTCTCCCAACTTATACGCTTTCCATTCGGTCATATTACAACTGATTGTACAATTCTCTTATTTCGGATTCAAGCATTAGTTTTTGCGTACGAATATTATCAATGGCTGTATGTTCTACCGGAAATCTCGTATAATCATTCAACGACTTTAATTGTGACTCCTTGACTTTTATCTGTTTCAGTATTTCTTTTCTTCTTACATCCTCTTCTTGTTTATTCTTTTGCTTGTCACTCTTCTTTGTATAGATATACATTCGATAAGTCACAATAAGTGTCGCCACCGCAACAACCAACGCAATAATCGCAATTATCAGGGCTATAGTTTCAGTACTCATATCGTTTCTATTCCTTGTTTTTCAGTTGTAAAATAATTTTTTACAACTGATTTTTTAATGTCTAACTGTTACTATCACTTAATTCTCTTTCAATATCTTCGATGCTTGGCAGGGTGCTCTTGAAGTCGGCGGGATAGAGTTTGGACAACTCATATTCCGAGATGCCGAGGGGCTGAGCATAGCCTTCGAGGGCGTACTGCGCCATCACGTCATTCTTGCTCTTGCAGATAAGCAGCCCAACGGTTGGGCTGTCGCCTTCGCGTCGCAACACGTGGTTGGCACACGAAACATAGCCGCTCAACTGTCCGAGAAAAGCATTGTCGAATTTTTCGGTCTTCACCTCTACCACCACATAGCAGTGCAAGTGGGTGTTGTAAAAGAGCATATCTGCAAACAGTTCGGAGTCTCCCACCTCGATGCGGTACTCCCGTCCCATATAGGCGAAACCGTTGCCCATTTCCAGCAGGAACTTCTCCACATTGTGCACAAGAGCATCTTTCAACTCTTTCTCGTTGTATCGTTCGGTCAGTTGCACGAAATCGAAACAATAGGGGTCTTTCAACAGCTGCTGTGCCAAATCGCCCTGCACATCGGGCAACGTAGCTTTGAAATTGGTTACAGCTTTTCCTTGCCGTTCATAAAGGTCGGTGTCGAGGAAATTAAGCAAAACCGCACGGCTCCAGTTGTTTTCAGCTGAGTGTTTGACAAAAAAAAGAGCCTTTTGTATATTGTTATCGCATTTATCGATAATTAATTTATGATGGCCCCACGGGATTTGGAACAAATATCCTAAATCGTCCACATCTTGTGTGCGGTTTTCTATTTTTCCCCCAAGTTGGGGGAATTTTGATATTTCTGCCCCAGCTTGTGGCAATTTTGTCGACAAATCCTTCCCTTGTAATTTTCCCCCAAGTTGGGGGAAATTTGTATGGGGTTGGGTATAAAGTAGATAGAATTTTTTGGCATAGTAAAGGCTTTGTATCGAAAAACCTTTTACTCCAGGCAATGCATCCTGCAAATCCATACTTAGGTTGCGAAAAAAACCGTCGCCCCATTTGCTCTCGGCTTGTTTGGTTACAATATCGGCACCCAGCGAGAAATAAAATCTCAGCATCTCGCTGTTCACCTTCACAGCCGCCTTGATTTGGCTTTGGCGGAAGCGTTGGCTTAGGTCTTTTATCCAACCTGCGTAGTCGTTGTCTATTTTTATCAGTTTGCTCATATTCAGTCCATTTTTATCTTCCCCAGATTACCTTCCACCCCAAAAATATATTCTTTCCATTCGGTCATAGGCTCTTATTTTAGGTTTTCCTCAAGCAGGCGTTGCAAATCCTCCTTGCTCGGCAAGTAGGTTTGATACTTGCTTGCAAAGATTTGGTTGTTGCCTTTCGGCAGGGTTATCTCCACCATTGCATCGCTTTTGTCGGTGCAGAGCATGATGCCTATGGTAGGATTCTCGTCCTCGGTCTTCACAAAGCGGTCGTAGTAGTTGACATACATCTGCATCTGCCCAAGGTCTTGGTGCTTCAATGTTCCTCGTTTGAGGTCTAGCAACACAAATGCACGAAGCAATCGGTTGTAGAAAACAAGGTCCACACGGAAATGCTGCTCGTCGAAAGTGAAACGCACCTGTCGTCCCACAAAAGTGAAGCCTTTGCCCAACTCCAAAAGGAAGGTCTGCAAATGGTCAATCAGGCGCTGCTCCAACTCGCTCTCGCTGTATTGCGGCAGTTCGGGCAAACCGATGAACTCCAACACATACGGGTCTTTTATCATATCTTCGGGCTTCTCAACAATTTGTCCCTTCTGTGCCAAAGCCTTCACCCCTGCTTTGTCGCGGCTCAGCGCCAACCGCTCATATAGCGAACTGTCGAACTGCCGCTGCAGCTCACGCAGACTCCAGTTGTTTTCGGTGGCCTCAATCTCATAAAAATGCCGCTCGTCGGGGTTCTCAATGCGCATCAGTTTCAGATAATGCGACCAACTGAGGGTGAAGTGCAATTGGTCAGACACTACCTGACCTTTTTCAGAATTCCGCAAAGGTGTTGCGGAATTCTCGCTTTCGGATTTATCAGACAGTATCTGTGTATTTTGTGGTTTCGTCAATGGTAATGAAGATTTTCTAGACAGTGTCTGGAAAATTGCAGTGTCATTGAATTCCTCAGACAGTGTTTGAGGAATTTGAGAGTACACCTTATAAAACTTTCTCATCAGTTCTAAATTCGTCAAAGAGAAGCCCTTACCGAATTTTCTGGTTAAATGTTCTGCCACATTCTTTAATACAAATTTTCCATATTCCGCCCTCTGTTCTCCCTGCTGCTCGTCCTCCACAATCATCCGGCCTATTTCATAATAGGTATAGACCATTGCCGTGTTGACGGCGGTCACGGTGCGTTTTCTTGCCTCTGTAATCAGCCGTTCTATGCGTTCGGCCAAATCGGTTTTCATTATCTCGCTCATACCTCATTACATTTTTATCTTCTCCAAATTCTCCAGAATCACCTTGTTCAGACGTTCTTCTTCTTTCAGTTGTTCTTCAAACTCGGCGCGGAGGGCGGTGAAGCGTTCGGCGAAGTTGAAATCGTCCTCCTCTTCGGGCAAACCTACATAGCGGCCGGGAGTGAGCACATAGTCCAGTTCCGCCACACGACTCAAAGGCACCGACGCACAAAAGCCAGCAATATCCTGATATTCTGTCGATTCATCGCGCCACAGATGATAAGTTTTGGCAATCTCCTGAATGTCTTCCTCCGAGAGTTCGCGCGTACGACGGTTGATAAGGTGGCCTTTGTTGCGGGCATCGATAAACAGAATCTCGCCAGCGCGCTTGCTGCGGTTGCGTGTCACAAACCACAGGCAGGCCGGAATCTGGGTATTTAGGACCAATTTTGCAGGAAGATTCACAATGCATGCGATAAGACCTTTGTCGATCAGAGCCTTACGGATTTCACCTTCTCCGCCCGTCTTTGAGGTCAGCGAGCCTTTTGCCAGCACAAAGCCCGCTTGTCCGCTCGGGGCAAGGTGATAGATAAAATGCTGAATCCAAGCGAAGTTAGCGTTACCTGCAGGGGGTATGCCATATTGCCAACGGGCATCGCTGCGCAGCTGGTCGCCACTCCAGTCGCTGTCGTTGAACGGCGGATTGGCAAGCACATAGTCGGCCTTCACATCGCGGTGCGCATCGTTGAGGAACGAACCTTCAGTGTTCCACTTCACCTGCGAAGCGTCAATGCCACGGATAGCAAGATTCATCTTGCACAGTCGCCAAGTGGTTTGGTTGCTCTCTTGCCCATAGACTGAGATATTCTCAATCCGTCCCTGATGCTCCTTCACAAACTTTTCGCTCTGCACAAACATACCGCCCGAACCGCAGCAGGGGTCAAGCACACGGCCTTTGTACGGCTCCAGCATATTCACCAACAGTTCCACAACACTGCGCGGCGTGTAGAATTGTCCGCCTTTTTTACCTTCAGCCAAAGCGAACTCGCCAAGGAAATACTCAAAGACATGGCCCAACAAGTCGGCGCTTTTTGTACTGGTGTTCTGCAAGGTGGAGTTGCCAATCAAGTCGATAAGTTCGCCCAAGCTGGTCGGGTCAAGATTGGGACGGGCAAACTCCTTGGGCAGCACCCCTTTCAACGACTTGTTCTCGCGCTCGAGGGCATCCATCGCATCATCAATGTACTTTCCGATTTGCGGATTCTTCGCCAAGGAAACCAGATACGACCAACGGGCATTAGCTGGAACATAGAACACATTCTCAGCTGCGTATTCTTCGCGGTCCTCGGGGTCGGCACCATCGGCCTGCTGTTTCAC
>JAFSOU010000087.1 GCA_017443265.1 Bacteroidales bacterium
GGTGCCGCCGCCTACCAAAGTGTAGCCCTTGTAGGCTTCCTCGCCGTGGTGGAATTTCGACGACATGAATACGTCGAGTTTGCCGTCGCGGGTGTTGTAAAGTATAATAGGAAGGGGAATGGAGATGTGTTTCTCGTCGGGCTGACCTTCGTTCAAGGTCATGATGTGCCATTCGTGGGCGTCGGAGATGTGCTCTATGATTTCGGCGCCGGGGTTGAACCCTTCTTTTTCGTTTTCGGTTGTTGTTGCGGCCGCTGCTGACTCGGTGTCGTTTTGGGCCAAGGCGAAATTTGTTGTCAGTGTTAGTGCACAAAGTGCGGCAATAAATACTTTAATTCGCATATAATCAAGTTTTTATTTCTCTGTTCTATGTTTTTGTCGGTTTGGCAAATATACGTTTTTTTTTGATATTATGCAAAAAAATGTTTTTTCTAATCATCGTCGTCGATAAAGTCGAAAATGTCGGTCTGCGGGGCTACAAATAGGTTCAGCTGGTTTTCTATCGGCAAATCGCCGATGGTGCTTTTGAATTTCTGCATTTCTACGTGGAGCAGTTGCTTCACAATATGTCCCTTTGTGGTGTTTTTCGAGGCAGCATAGAGTTTGAGCAACTCGTAGTCGCGGTCCGAAATGTTGAATGAGATGCGGTGCTTGCGCTTTTTATCGTGTTTGTTTTTTACCATTTGTCTGTTGTGTTTACAGCAAGGCAAAATTACGAACTTTTTTCTGAAAAGAGCATGTTTTTTTTGTCTGTTTATCAACAAGTTATCGGTAATATTTTTTTAATTTGTTGAATTTCAGCTTCTTGCGATTTGATAAAAGTGTTGTTTGATTAAATGTAAAATAAGAGGAGCGGCTATTTGTTTGATGTTGCGAAAATACCTCTGTGGATTCCTGAAAATAGTGTTCGTATCTTTTTTTTTGAAAAAGTGTGGAAATGTGAAAAAAAAATGTTATCTTTGCAATTGCTGTAAAAAATGTGAATAAATGGTTGTAAACTAATCATTTCCCGCATTATTGCAGCGCTTGTGCATTGTTTTTTTAATTGTTGTAATAATGGAAAATGTATCAAAATTGATATAATAAGTGTCATTAAAACAAAAAAAATGGTTTTATCATTGAATATTAAAAATAAAAAAGATATGAATAGCCGAATTTTGAAATCACTTGTTGCTGTATTGCTTTTCGTAAGTTGCGCATATCGTGTAAATGCCCAGGGAGGAATAGCCACGGTTCCGTACTCTTGCGATTTCGAGAATGCTATGGAACGCACCCAGTGGGCATTCCGCAATGGCTCACAGGCCAACAAATGGTATGTTGATACCGCTGTAAACAACGGCGGCGATTACAGTCTGTATATTTCGAACACCAATGGTGTTACCCACAACTACGACAACGTAACAGCAAGTTATACTTGGGCAGTGCGTCAGATAGCACTTGTTCAGGGATTGTATAACATATCTTACGACTGGAAAGCCCAAGGCTACTCCACAGCTCACTATATGAGGGCGTATCTTGTGCCGACCTCTCAATTTACAGGTAACGCTGGTTCTGCAACGGGATTCCAGACCTCGGGTTCTCCCAACGGTTGGATTCCGATAAACGCCACCTATCCCACAGGAGCTATTATGAATCAGCAAAGCCAGTGGCGTAATGTATATGTCGGCAATGTCTCCGTTCCAACCACGACTACATATTTCATTGTTTTCGGCTGGGTGAACACATCCTACAATACCACAGGATTGCAACCCCCTGCCGCTGTTGACAACATACAGATAACCACAGCCACCTGCCCCCGTCCCGACAACCTGTCGGTGTTAGCTACTTCGGCAAATGGTAATGCCCAGGCCACATGGATTGAGACAGGAGTTGCAAGAAGCTGGTTGCTTGAATATAGTCCCAGTTCCTCGTTCCAGCGTGGTGTGCGCAGTATTTATCTCGATTTGAACAATGCACGACTGATTTTCAACCCGCAAACCGGTCAGGTTACATATAGCGGTCTTTCAGGCTTCCAGCCCTATACATCGTATTATTTCCGTGTAAGGGCATTGTGTGACACCACGGCGGCCTCCGGCGACAGCTCCATGACATCCGTGGTGTTCAACTTCCGTTTCTGCCCGAGCAATGTGGGCTGTATCGATTTCACCAACCTCACTGGCCCCAACTGCGTGTGCTCTCATGGAACATACTCGACAAGCACACTGCCACCTCCCGGAGGCTGGGGTAACACAGGACCGTACTCAACTATAGGTATTGTGGATTATGGCCCCAGAGCATACGGATATCCATCCGGCCAAACTCCCAGCCAGCACACTGTGCATACCGACGCCACGGCGATGGACTCTCTTAGTAATTATCAATTACCCCAGATACCTGCCGGAGAATGTGCCTCAGTTCGTCTGGGATGCGCATACGCTCCACGAAGCTACGAACACTCGGCTATCACCTATGATTTTATGGTGGATACTTCTCAGGCCGACATTATCGTGTTGAAATACGCACTTGTGACATATAACCCTCTCGGTCATAGCAATAATCAGCAACCGCGTTTTACGATGCAGTTGTTGGACAATAACAACAATCCTATCGACCCTGTTTGTGGTGTTGCCGATTTTGTTTCTTCTCAAGCGGCAAGTCTTGCCGACCAACCGGGTTCGCCATGGCACAGTGGAAGAGGATCAAATATCTTTTATAGGGATTGGACTACCGTTGGTCTCGATGTGTCGCGGTTCCATGGTCAGACCATTAGGGTGAGCTTGGCTACTTTCACTTGTACCCAAGGAGCCAGGGATCATACATGCTACGCTTATTTCACATTGGGATGTACAAAAGCCCGAATTACATCAACCTCGTGTGGCGGTGGTAGCGTTTCCACAACATTGACTGCTCCGGAAGGGTTCAACTACCGTTGGTACACGAGCCAGAACCCCAACCAGACGGTGTCCACCCAGCGTACCGTTACCGTACAGCTCGACAGCACGATGTACTACTGCGAGGTGTCGTTTGTGGATAACCCTCAGTGCAAGTTCACCATGTCCACCCTTGCCACACTGCGTTATCCCAGAGCCATGTTCACAGGCACTACTTCCACCGACAGCTGTATCTATCGCTTGCGTCTGCGCAACCAGAGCCGCATCACCTCCGACATCAACGACACGGCCTCAATCGGACCATGCGAGACTTTCTTCTGGGATTTCGGCAACGGACAGACCTCCACAGCTGAGAATCCTACAGTGACTTATTCGCAGCCTGGCACCTACACTGTTAAACTTATAGCCCAGATCAACGACGGCGAATGCGCTGACACCATAACCCAGCGTTTCACCTTCCGTCCGCCGCTCACAAGCCGCATAATAGCCCCCCGCCGCGTATGCTACGGCGACACAGCATTCCTGCGCTCGGCCAACTCCAACTACGCCGAGTACCATTGGAGCACGGGCTACCAGCGCGACTCGCTGTATGTGGTGCCCGACTCCACAACGCAATACACCCTCATAGCCCGCGACAGCATAGGCTGTGTGGATACCATGCGCGCCACCGTGGCGGTTACCGACTGCAACATCTACGACACAGTGTGCCGCAACGAGCGTTACCTGAGCTATGGTTTCAACATACCCGCCAACACATTGCGCAACTTCGCCGACACCATGGTGGTGTTCGAACGCCACCAGCGCTCCTATTTCGGCGTGGACAGTATAACCATACTAAACTTGCAGGTGTGGGATACCTTTGAGACTGTTACTTACGACACATTCTGCTTCGGCGATCCTTACACGTTCTACGACATACCTCTCACACGCGGCGGCCGTTACGCACAGCGTTTCACCAACGTGCACGGCTGCGACAGCATAATATACCTCGAACTTGAGGAGCTGCCTCGTCCCACCCTAGAACTGCACCACAGCTATGTGCCCTGCTTCAATTATCCTATCACTCTTATTGCTACTAGGACTGGAGGCGATTGGATTCGTTGGTCGTCATCGCCTGAAGACACCTCGATGTCGGGATACGAGACCCAGGACACCTTGGTGGTTAGACCTCACGAAAGGACAATATACACTGCAGTTACAGGTCGCGATAACTATCCCTGCACAACAACAGCCCAGACCATAGTGAACCTCGAGACCGACCTCAAGGCATACATACACACATCGCAGGAGGCCGCCAACTACGAGAACATGCAGGTGATATTCACCGACCGCAGTACCGACAACACAGGCCGCAGATGGTATCTCCGCGATTTCAACCGGCCCGTCGGCACTGAGGAGAACTACATCTATACCTTCGACGCACGTGAGGATTCGGTGACAGTATATCTGGTGGCCTACATCGAAGGCACCGAATGTTTGGACACCACGAGCGTCACCATACCGCTGTTCAAGGAGAGTATGTGGGTGCCCACCGCCTTCACTCCCGACGAACTGGACAACAACGAGTTCTTCATCGGCGGTATAGAGATAATGGAATATGAGATATCCATCTACAACCGCAACGGCTATTTGGTGTACACCTCCACCGACCCGACAGAGCGTTGGAACGGAGGAATAAACAACGACCCGTCGAGACCTTGTATGATGGGCAACTACACCTACAGGATAGTTTACAAGTCGCAGTCGCAACCCGACAGGACTTTCACCAAAGTGGGTTCGGTGCTGCTGATAAGGTAAATTGGTTTATACTTACTATTTTAAAGCTCTGCCCAAGCGGCGGAGTTTTTTTTTGCAAAATGCACCATAAGTGCCTGCAGTGTCGTAAAAAAATCGTACTTTTGCAAAATAATATTAAACGAGAAAACAGATGGAACTACTTGTAGCTGAACATGTGGAGAAAAACTACTCCGGCTACCGCGCCTTGGACGACGTGAGCATCGCCGCCAGCGAAGGCCGTATTTTGGGACTTCTGGGTCCCAACGGCGCCGGAAAGACCACACTCATACGCATAATAAACCGAATAACCGCCCCCGACAAAGGCACGGTGCTTTTCTGCGGCGAGCCCTTGTCACAGAAACATGTTTCGCAGATAGGCTACCTGCCCGAGGAACGCGGACTGTACAAAAAAATGAAAGTAGGCGAGCAGGCCATGTACCTAGCCCGACTGAAAGGCCTCTCCAAAGGCGATGCCGAACAGCGTCTGCGCCAGTGGTTCGAAAGGTTTGAGATAATGGGGTGGTGGAACAAAAAAGTGGAGGAACTTTCGAAAGGCATGCAGCAGAAAGTGCAGTTTATCGTAACCGTGCTGCACGAGCCTAAGTTGCTGATTTTTGACGAGCCTTTCAGCGGCTTCGACCCCATCAACGCCAACCTGCTGAAACAGGAGATTCTGCGCCTGAAATCGGAGGGCGCCACAGTGCTTTTCTCCACCCACAACATGGCCTCGGTGGAGGAAATCTGCGACGACATCACCCTTGTGAACAAGTCGAAGGTGGTGCTTTCGGGCAATGTGCGAGAGATTCGAGAGTCGTACCGCAAGAATATTTTCGACATCCGCTGCTGCAAGCACGGCGAGGAGCTGACACTTTCGTCCGAGATGGAGATAGTGCAGCAAACCACCGACGGAGACGAGACCGACCTGCGGGTGCGTGTAGGCAACACCCCCTCCAACGAACTGCTCAGACAGCTGATAGGGCAGGCCGACGTGCTGTCGTTCCAAGAGGTGCTGCCCAGCATGAACGAGATTTTTATCGAAGCGGTAACCGCAAACAACCAACAAAATTAATTTTTTTGCAAATAACTGAATATGAATAAGATATTTCTGGTAATACAAAGGGAGTACCTTACAAGGGTAAAGAAAAAATCGTTTTGGATTTTGACCTTGCTTGTACCGATATTGCTAGTGGCATTGTATGCAATACCTATCTATCTGTCGCTCAACTCGTTGGAGGTTACCAACGTAGCCGTGGTCGATGAAACCTCGATGTACGGCGATTTCGTTTCCACCGATGATGTAAACTACTTTTATTACGACGACACCACAGCGGCAAAAGAGGCACTTTATTCCGATTCCATCGACGCATTTGTGTATGTGCCAAAGACCATTTCGGGCAAGCTGCCCACCGATGTTTCGGTTTATTACTACAAAGAAGCCCCCAGCGCATCGGTGAAAAGCGATATTGAAGAGCAGCTGCAGGGTATGTTGCGCAACAGCATTCTCGTCAACGTGTATGAAATCACCCCCGACGATTACGATCTGATTACCAACACATCGGTACACATGATTGTGGAGGACCTCGAGACCGGCGAGAAGGACTTTGTGGAGATAAAGATGATGATAGGGCTGATACTCTCCCTACTTATATATATGTCGATTTTTATGTTCGGCTCGCAGGTGATGCGCGGTGTGATGGAGGAGAAGACCAACCGCATTGTGGAGGTGATGGTGTCGTCGCTGCGGCCCTTCCAGCTTATGATGGGCAAGGTGATAGGCGTAGCCCTTGTGGGACTTACGCAGTTTGCTTTGTGGATAGTGCTTTCGGGCGGACTGATATCGGCTTTCACCATGGCCAATGCCGACAAATTTGCAGGAGCGCAGACCGAGCAGATAACATCCATAGCCACAAAAGGGCAAGAGTCCGTTGACCAAACAGCAGTTACGATGCCCGAACTCAGCGAAAGTCAGGAGATGATACAGGGGCTGATGAACATCCAGTTCGGCACAATAATACTTTCGTTCCTGATTTTCTTTGTGCTCGGATATTTCCTCTACGCCACGTTGTTCGCCGCCGTAGGCTCGATAACCGAGAGCGAGACGGACAACTCGCAGTTTGTGTTGCCCCTCACAGTGCCGCTTTTGCTGTCGATAATACTGATGCCGTCGATGGTGAATGCCCCCAACGGTTCGTTGGCCGTGTGGCTGAGCATGATACCTTTCACCTCGCCGGTGGCTATGATGGTGCGTCTGCCATTCGGAATACCTATATGGCAGGTGGTGGTATCCATTGGAATACTGGTAGTTACATTCCTTATTTCGTTGTGGGTGGCCGCCAAGATTTACCGCACGGGCATTTTGCTCTACGGCAAGAAAATCACCTACAAGGAACTTTGGAAATGGCTGAGATTCAAGAACTGATATGAAGAAACTGACAATGGACGAACTCAACCGTATCAGCGTTGAGGAATACAAGCAGGCCGAAAAGACCCCGATAGTGGTGGTTTTGGACAACGTGCGGAGTATGAACAATATAGGTTCCGTTTTTCGCACTGCCGACGCTTTCCGTGTAGAGAAAATATACCTTTGCGGCATAACCGCCACACCTCCGCACCGCGACATCCACAAAACCGCCCTCGGAGCCGAGAACTCCGTGGACTGGGAGTATGTGGAGGAGACGCTGGATTGCGTGAAACGTCTGCGCGACGAAGGTTATGCGGTTTATTCCGTGGAGCAGGCCGAAGGCAGCGTGATGTTGCAGGATTTCAAAGCCGACGGCCGTAAAACCGCCGTGGTTTTCGGCAACGAGATAGACGGCGTGGCTCAGGAGGTGGTGGATGCCAGCGACGGATGTTTGGAAATACCTCAGTTTGGCACCAAACACTCTCTTAACGTGTCGGTTACGGCAGGAATAGTGATGTGGTACTTGTTTTCAAAGATTGTAAAAGTTCACAAGGTTGTTGTTAGGCATTTGCCCTAGGGTTGGTAAATTCCGATTTCGGTTAGAAATCGGAATTTCCCAACCCTGAATTGAAGGAAAATGGCTATATTTGCAAAGGAAAACATTAATTTAAAAACAGCAAATTATGCCACAGACCTATCATGCAAATGCAACGACAAATA
>JAFSOU010000088.1 GCA_017443265.1 Bacteroidales bacterium
AGTTCATAGTTGGCAGGGTTGGTGATTTGGTTGCTGCCCAGTTCGCCGTAGCGGCTGCGGTACCATTGGTAAGACGACAGACCCGACGGTGCTGTGATGGTGGCCACCTCGTTGGAGGCTCCGGGGGAGCATCCGCTGGCCTGCAGGGACATCGGCTGGCAGTCGCCGGCGATGTAGCAGTAGCCGTAGTGTCCGGAAGCGGAACAGTCGCCGACAAGCACTTCGATACGCACTGTTTCATAAAGATAGTTGTATAGGTTGATGGCTGCTTTGGCCCATGGTTTGTAAACGGCGCTGCCCACTTGGGTCCATGGACCTAAAGCTCCGCCGCTTACAGGACTTTGTACAACATAATAAAGTGTGTCGGAGATATTGGAAAAAGTGGTTCCGTTCTGCTTTTTAATACGTATGATAAATTCGGGATTCTGGTTGGCACTGTGCAGGGCGTTTTCCAGCACAATGGAATAGTAGATGAAAACGAGGGCGTTTTGAGGGGTAACGGTCATTGTGTAGTATAGGCCTTCGGCTTCGGCAGAATAACAGGAGTTGCCTATGCGTATAGAGCTGATATATTGACTGTTGGGAAGAAATGGTAGTTGTTGGTTGGTATTCAAATCGTTTCCGGAACCCATGATAAGAAAGCGTCGTGTGCGTGTGTTTGCATCGTCTCTTCCGCTACATCCCACAGTGCTTGTGGCAGAGGCGAGTGATGTGTTGCGTATTATGGCGCTGTTGAGTTCGATATAGGTCTGGCTGTAGGTACTTATGCCAGTGGTGCGTTGGCCAGTTTGTCCTGAATAGTTCTGGTGCAATGCAAAATCAACAGGGTTTTTAAGCCCGGGACATGCGTTGCTTTGTGCACGGACCGTACAAAAAGCAGCACAAAGTACCAATATGGTTATCGTTATTATTTTTTTCATAACAAGATAATTTTCACTAAAATATTCGTCAAAGCCGTAATTAAAGGCAGAAACGGACATTTTTTTTTACGAAACTTGCGTAAAAAAGTTGTTGCAAATATACACAAAAAAATTGATTTTTTTACAGATACATTTTTTTTTGAACACGACACACGAAGTGTTGATGAAAACAGCTTAAAAAGCATAGGTGGATAATTTGGCTTATCGAAGATATATAATTGTGCATATATGTGAATTTTACGTATTTTGTTTTATGGTATTATGCATATAAAATTCGATTAAAATACAATAATTTGCACTTTTTATAGTTTTTACCATGATATACATTATTATATAGATAAAAAATGGAAGAAACGGCACTGTACCCTTTGAAATTTTATCCGCTTTTCAAGAACAAGATTTGGGGTGGAAATAGGATTAAAGACCAGCTTGGCATAGATTATTCGCCACTGCCCAACTGCGGGGAGATGTGGATTCTGTCGGGAGTGGAAGGCAACGAGTCGATGGTGGAGAACGGTTTTCTGGCCGAAAATAACCTTAACGAAGTGCTGGAGATATACAACGCCGACCTTGTGGGCGAAGCCAACTACGCCCGTTTCGGCGACCAGTTTCCCATCTTGGTGAAGATTATCGATGCCAACGACCGTCTTTCGGTGCAGGTGCACCCCGACGACGAACATGCCAAGGCACAAGGACTTGACTCCGGCAAGACTGAGATGTGGTACGTGATGGACCGCACCGAAGACTCCATCATTATCGATGGTTTTTCGAAAAAACTCACCAAAGAGTCTTATCAGCAGGCACTCAACGGTGGCAAGTTGCTCGACTGCCTCAACGTGGTGCGTCCCGCCAAAGGCGACGTGTTTTTCATCCCCGGCGGACGGGTGCATGCCCTTGGCAAAGGACTGCTGATAGCCGAGATACAGCAGACATCGGACACCACCTACCGAATCTACGATTGGGATCGCAAGGACGACAAAGGCAACAGTCGCGAGCTGCACACCGCCGAAGCTCTGGAAGTGCTCGATTTTTCCAAAGCCGGCAATGTGAAGACCAACTACTCCTACTCCAAGAACGCCACTTCGAAAATTGTGGAATGCCCATATTTCACAACCAATTTGCTTGCTTTCGACAAGCCTGTGAAAAAAGATTTCGCTACCCTCGACTCCTTTGTGGCATACTGCTGTATCGAAGGCATCTGCGCCATACGCACTCTCGACCACATAGTGCCTATGAGGGCAGGCGAGTGCATACTCGTTCCCGCCATCGCCGACATTGTTGAGATTTTCCCTGAAAAAGAGGCGAAAGTGCTCGAAATATATATTGATAATTCGAAACTCGGAACTCGGAGTTCGGGATCTGATTTTAGTTAATAGTATAAAGATTTAGGCAATTGTTTTTTTATGTGTAAACAACTGATTTATATATTGTTGACAGTGTCTGTGTTGGTTGGCTGCAAAAATTCGGCAAAAGTGAGCGAGCCACAAGGCAAATACAGCCGTAAGCCAATAACGGAAGTATCGGAAAGCCAGCTGAAAGCCGATGCCATGGCCATCGATGCCAAAATGCAGTTGGAGGCAGGCAACTTCGACAAGGCCATTGCCGAATACAACGAACTGATAAGCCTGTACCCCGACTACGCCGTGGCGTACTACGAGCTGGGAAGTCTTTACTACTCCGCAGGCGAGGTGGGCAAAGCCATAGAATACTCCAAAAAAGCCGCCCAGCTGGCACCCGCCAACCTTTGGTACAAACAGCAGTTGGCCGAACTATATTCCATCACACACCAGACACCGGAACTTATCAAAGTGCGTGCCGAGATGGCCGACCTAGAGCCCGAAAAGATAGAATTCCAATACGAACTTGCAAACGCCTACACAGCCGACGGAAAGTACAAAGAGGCCATTTCGGTGTTCAACCGTGTGGAGAAAATCATAGGGATAACCGAGCCGGTTTCGATGCAGAAACAGAAATTGTGGTATGCCGTGGGCGACTCCGCCAAAGCCCTGAGAGAGATCGAAGCCTTGGCCAAAGCCAATCCCGATGAGCAGAAATACAACGCCATACTTGCCAATATGAACATGGAGCGTCGCAACTACCCAGAGGCCCTAAAATACTATAAACGTATTGCCGCAGACAATCCCGACGACGAGTATATACATGTTTCGCTGGCCGAATACTATAAAAAAGTCGGCGATTCGGAAAACGCATATCAGGAACTGAAAAAAGCCTTCCTCAACCCCAAACTCGACATCCGCTCCAAGCGGCAGATACTGGGCTCGTTTTACACCAACGACGAGTTTTACACAACGCAGTCGAAATATGCTTTCGACCTTGCCGAAACTCTTGTGCAACAGGACCCCGACTCCGCCTCGTATTCGCTTTTCTATGGCGACATTCTGATGCGTCAGAAAAAATACGACCGAGCCGCCAACTACCTCCGCAACTACCTTAGACGCGACAGCAGCGAGGTGGATATTTGGACAGCGCTGATACAGTGCGATTTCTCCACCGACAAGGACAGCCTTGTAATTAGCGACGCCCGGCGCGCAAGCAACATTTTCCCCACCGAACCCATTTTCTACTATATGCAGGGCATCAGTCTGCACCGCTTGGAACGCACCGACGAAGCTATAGCCGTTCTCGAAAAAGGCTCCAAAAACGGTTTCACCAACGTTTATCTGGAGGCCGATTTCTATCAGATGCTTGCCGAACTGCACCACCAGAAAGGCAACGACGCCGAAAGCGACGCCTACTACGAGAAAGTGCTGAAAATGGTGCCCGACGACATAAGTGTGATGAACAACTACGCTTATTCCCTTGCCGGTCGCGGGGTGAATCTCGACAAAGCCCACAAGATGTCAAGGACAACAATCGAAAAAGAACCAAAAAACGCCTATTACTTGGACACATACGCGTGGGTTTTGTACAAAATGGGCAATTACAAAGAGGCCGAACGTTACATACTTCTGGCAATAAAATATTCTGAAAAAGACGATAAACGCACCTGTTACGAGCATTACGTTGAGATACTGAACGCACAAGGCAAAAAGAATGAAGCCGAAACAGTTACTAACAAATACCTTAACCAAAAATAAATAAATTAAATGAAAAACAGAACGATACACATATTGCTCATTGCTGTTGCCGTGTTGATGACAGCGATGACTGCCTGTAAATCGACCAAGGATGTTACCCAAACTCCCGAGACACCTCCTCCGCCTCCCGCAGTCAACCACTTGACAGTGAATGATGTAAGAAATGCTGATTTTTCCACACTTTCGATGAATTTCAGAACAGAGATAGATGGAGTAGGCGTGTCGGGGCAGGTGCGCATGCAAAAGGACAAAGTGATTTGGGTGAGTATCTCCAAAATTATCGAGCTGGCACGTGTAAAAATGACCACCGACTCGGTTTACGCTTCGGTGAAAGTGAAAAATCAGGCCTTTCAAGGCACTTACGCACAGTTTCAGAAAGAATTCGGCATTGCCATAAACTATGACATAATGCAGGCACTGCTCATAGGCAACGATATTGCAGGCTATCAGAAAACGGGTGCCAATTACGAAATGGCAAACAGCACCACCGCCATCTCTTTTGTTGAGCGCAAAAGTGCCAAACAGTCCATAGCCATAAAGCATACGATGAAAATCGACAACCGCTCGTTCAAAGTGTTGAGCCACAGCATGGTTTCCAATAATCCATCGCAGAATGTAACGGCGGATTACTCCAATTTTCAATCGTTTGGCAGAGTTACATTGCCCACACTGGCCGACATTGACATTTCGTCGCCCAAGGCAGGACGACTCGCTGCACGATTGGAATATTCCAAAATACAAGTCAACACCAGCCTTTCGTTTACGATAAGCATTTCCAAACGTGCAAAACCCCTAAGTTTTTGAAATACCGATTTGTATGAAGTTATCAGCCGTAATAATAACGCATAACGAAGAACGCAACATCGTGCGATGCCTCGACTCGCTGCAAAGCATTGCAGATGAGGTGGTTGTGGTTGACAGCGGTTCTACTGATAAAACCGAGGAGCTGTGCCGAAAATACGATGTGCGTTTCGAAAAGCACCCGTGGGAAGGCTATTCCGAACAGAAGAACTTCGCCGACAGCCTCGCCACCAACGACTGGATTTTCTCCATCGATGCCGACGAAGCACTCTCCGACACCCTCCGCAACTCGATTATCGCTCTGAAACACAACGAAATATCCGACACCGATGTGTTTTTGGTGAACCGACTCACCAACTATTGTGGCCATTGGATACACCATTGCGGCTGGTATCCCGACAGAAAAATACGTCTTTTCAACCGCAACGCCAAACGCTGGACCGGCACCATACACGAAACGCTGGCCGACACCGCCACGGCAACAGCCGAAACACTCCTCGCCGGCGACCTGCTGCACTACTCCTACTACAGCGTGGAGGACCACATCCGTCAGGCCGACAAATTCTCCACCCTCACCGCCAAAGAGGCTTTCCGCAAAGGCCGCAAGGCTTCGGCGGCGGCTATCTGGTTCAAGCCGAAATGGAAATTTTTCAAGGATTTTGTGATAAAAGGCGGCTTTTTGGACGGCTATGCCGGCTACCAAGTGTGCAAAATCTCTGCCTTTGCCACATTTATGAAATACAGCAAGTTACGAATGTTACACCAGAACGAAAAAATCAAATGAATATTGATAAATTTAAACAGTCATACTTAGCCAATCCGCTGAAATACATAATATTGACCGCCTTGATACTGCGTCTTGTGTCGGCATTTTTCGCCAAAGGCTACGGCATGCACGACGATCATTTTCTGGTGATAGAATCGTCGTACTCGTGGGTGAAAGGCTACGACTATAACCATTGGCTGCCTTCCGACGACGGTTCAATCCCTCAGCCTTCGGGACACTCCTTTTTCTATCCAGCCCTGCATTTTCTCACCTTCTCCGCCTTCGACAAGATGGGTATCGCCTCCCTCGATGCCAAGATGTACATTATCAGGATATTGCATGCACTTTTTTCGCTGCTAACGGTGTTTTTCGCCTATAAACTCACCTTCCGCGCAAGCGGCAACCGCAAAACCGCCAACCTTGTTGGCTGGACCACCGCCATTCTGTGGTGCCTGCCGTGGCTTTCGGTGCGCAATTTGGTGGAGATTTTCTGCATACCGTTCCTGCTCGGCTCCACATGGTTTTACGTGCGAAAAACGGAGACACCTTCCATAGGCGATGTCATCGTGTCGGGACTGCTGATGGGATGCGCTTTTTCGGTGCGTTTTCAGGTGATATTTTTCATCGGCGGTTTCGGGCTGGCGATGCTGATTTACAAGCGTTGGCGCGATGCCGTGCTTTGGTCGTTGGCGGTGATTGTGGCCGTGTGTCTCACCCAAATCAGCGACCTCTTTGTGTGGGGAGAGCCTTTTGTGGAGCTGCGCGAGTACGTCAACTACAATTTCTTCCATTCCGGCGATTATCTTTCGGGGTCGTTTTTCAAATATTTCGGCGTATTGTTGGGACTTTTGGCACCGCCGCTGAGCGTGCTGCTGCTGTTCGGATTTTTCTACGGCTTCCGGCGGCTGTTCCTTTTCCTGCCGGCCTTCTGTTTCCTGCTTTTCCACAGCCTTTTTCCAAACAAACAGGAACGTTTCATCTTCCCAATCATACCTTCGGTGATAGTTCTGGGTTTTGTTGGGTGCTACGATTTTTATCAAAAATACAAGGAAAAACACGGCACCAAGTTACTGAAAACCTTCAAGATTGTCGGAATTATCTCATTGGTAATCAATTTGATACTACTTATCCCTGTAACGGTGCATTACTCAAAGCGGGCAAGGGTGGAGTCGATGGTGTATATATCGCATTTTCAGGATGTTAAATCGATTTTGGTTGAAAACACCAACAACGACAGCTACAAGATGTTCCCCAAGACCTATTCGGGCTACAACTTTTCGGATATTCCTCTGACTGCCGACAACAAGGCGTCGTTCTACGCTGCGGCGAAAGATGGAGTGCCGCCAGTGGATTTCATCTTTTTCGACGGAACCAAAAACCTCGACCAACGCATAGCCGAAATTAAGACCGTGTATCCCGACATTGCTTTCGAGGCCGATGTCAAACCCAGTTTCATCGACAAACTGCTGCACCGCATGAACCCGCGACATATTGTAAACGAGGAAATTGTGATATATCGAAACAACGCCGTGCGCAACAACAAATAAAGCTATGGAGATAGGAAAAACCGTTATAATAAGCCGTACCGACAGCATTGGCGATGTGGTGCTTACGCTGCCCGTGGCTGGGTTTATCAAACAGCACTGGCCGCAAAGCCGCATAGTTTTTCTCGGTGCCGAATACACCCACTCCATAGTGGACTGTTGCCCGGATGTGGACCAGTTTTTGAGTTGGACTGCGCTTAAAGACAAATCGTTGGACGAACAAATTAGGGTTTTCAAGGACCTGAACGCAGACACCATTTTGCATGTTTTCCCAAACAAGGCCGTGGCGCGGATAGCCAAGAAAGCGGGCATTGCCAACAGAGTCGGCACCTCGCACCGCATTTTCCATTGGACCACCTGCAACCGGCTGGTGAATTTCTCCCGCAAAAACTCCGACCTTCACGAAAGTCAGCTCAACCTGATGCTGCTCAAGCCCTTCATCGACAGCCTTAACCCTACACTTGCCCAAACAGCCGAAAAACTACATTTCACCGCACCGCAGCTTTCTCCCGAACTCGCTCAAATGATAGATACTCAAAGGTTTAGTTTGATACTTCACCCCAAGTCGAAAGGCAGCGCAAGGGAGTGGGGTGTGGAGAATTTCGCACGGCTTATAGAGTTGCTTCCCGAAGAGCGTTTTCAGATTTTCATAAGCGGCACTCAAGCCGAGGGCGACCTTGTAAGACACTCGTTGACAGAACCTTACCAAGACCGAATAACCGACATTACAGGAAAAATGAGTTTGGCTGATTTCACGGCTTTCATCGCCCGTTGCGACGCACTCGTTGCCGCCAGCACGGGACCTTTGCACATTGCAGCAGTGTCGGGCACAAACGCCATAGGCATCTATCCGCCTATGCGCCCCATACATCCCGGCCGCTGGCGCCCGCTCGGAAAAAAAGTGAAGGTGTTTGTTGCAGAAAAAGAGTGCTCCGACTGCCGCCATACTATGCAGTGTCGCTGCATGCAGTCCATAACGCCGGAAGAAGTGAAAGAGTTTTTGGAAGAGGTTGATAGATGGTAATGTGTTGATATTTAGTTGATTGTTCTATGGCTTTTGTTCGTTTTTAGGCTTGTGTCTCTCAATTCACACCCGGAAAGGCATCGACAAATTTGATGGTGAAGTCTGGGAAAGATTCTACAAACTGTATGGTGAAATCGGGGAAGGAATCGACAAACTGCCACTCGCCGCAGTCGTCGGGGAATGAAGAAACGTTTTTTACTTTCAAATCCTCGAAAGCGCTAACAACTTTCACCTTGAAATCGGGAAAGGAGTTGACAATCTTTACTTTACCTTTAAGGACTTTGCCTTGGCATTTGCAATCTTTTGTTACGGGCGAATCCGAGTTAATGGCTTGCGAAGTGCTTGCCTGCGCCAGGTAGTTGGTGTCTGATTCGGGATACACCAATTCCACAGTGCTCTGTGCGAAAAGCGCGAACGGCAGAGCAAAAAACACAGCTAATACCAGTTTTTTCATGGGATGCTCGATTTAAGACGTTATATAAATATGTAACGCCAAAGGGGAATATATTATTGTTTTGACGAAAAAACAATGATTTTGTCAATCATCTAAGAAGTAGCAAAATAGCATGATTTAGTTACGCAATTACTCACAGATGTTGGGACTGTGAGATAGAAAAAAACGGCTCGTTTTGCGAGCCGTTTTTTCTATTGTTATTGTTTTCAGCTACCTAATATGCAATCCAATACAGTAAAAGCTTGTAATTTACTATCATCAAAATAGCCTGATGTTGTGTCGTATGTGAAATTACCATTGAAAGAAATCACAAAAGGATTTGAGTTGGATATTTTAAAAATAATACCATTTTCTTCAAATAGAGCGATAGCAATGATTTTATCAATATTGATAACGTTGGTGGAATTGTCATTTCCTATAAAAATGATACGTTTGTTTGTTATATAAATAAAGCCATTTTGTTTTAGTTTAAGTCCTTCGACATTTCTGGAATTGATTGTTGCAGAACCTGCCCGAAAAACTCCTTGCGATACCCTGCCACCAGTATAAGTTATTTCGGTGAAAATTTTTTGAACTGTGAATAATGCTGCTGATTTATATCTGTATAGTATATACTCATCACTTTGTAGATTCAACTCGTTTTCATATTTTGATAAAATATCTTTTTGTTGTTGTAGATTCGAGTATGAATTACGAAGCATTAGAGGTGAGTATAACTCGTTGAGAATTTGAGAATCACTTGGGTTTGTTACTGATTTTATCTTGCCCCATAAGCTAGATCCAACGTCCGTAGTGTTTTTATAGCTCTTAATAGCGTCTTTTAATTCGTCTAATAATTCTTTGTTCATAGGTTCAACTTGAATGTCATCTAAACGGATAATCCCAGGGGATAAAATGACGTTTTGAGTTACTTTGTCATCGTTATTTACAAACATTGAACAAATCAGGATAAGTACAATAATCCCAAAAATCCATAACCATTCCATATTTTTATTTTTTTGTTTTTCTCCCTTCAGTACCGTAGGAAGTGTAAAACATAATAATAAGAAGCGTGGCACTGATACACCACTTATTCGAATAGAGGTTGTAGGAAAAACCCTTGGAATGAAAGAAATGCACACAGCCCACGCAAAACGCGTGAACCGTTATTTCCCAACGCATTCCAAAGATTAGAAGTTTCCTACATTTCTATTCTCGGTTGAGGCATAACGCTTCGCGGATTTCTATTTGAAATCCAAATGCAAAGTTACGAAAAAAAACTCATTGTTTGAAAAATATTTTTGTATGTCGTAAAAAAAATGTAATTTTGCACGGTGTACGGTACAGTTATTGCCTGCCGTTTTTTATGCCAAAGACAAATAATTTTGTTCGTGGCAGATTAAAAATTAGAAAAAATGTCGGAAAAGAAACAATTGGCTAAACTGGAATTTGTAGCTTTCTGCATTGAGCAGCACAAGCGAGCTAACGGTATGGATGGAGGCAACACGGAACAGCTGTTCAAACGTTGCGGTTTGCTGGATTTCCTTTTGGCACATTACGACGTGCTTCACACCCAAAGTGCCGCCAATATAGAGAAAGAAATGGTGCAATATCTTAATAATCATTGTGTATGATACTTTATCACGGCAGTTTGGCAATAGTGGAAAGTCCTAAAATACTTGAACCCAACCGACCGTTGGATTTCGGAAGCGGCTTTTATACCACTTCGAGCATGCAACAGGCTCGAAAGTGGGTTAAATTGCGTACCGGTCAGCAGGGTGCCGAAAAAGGGTTTGTAAGTCAGTATGAATTTACCGAGGACAATGACTTTAAGATGATTGTCTTTGACTCGGCAAACTCGGCATGGGTGGATTTCGTTCATTCAAACCGTTCCATACCCGATTTCAATCATGATTATGACATAGTTAAGGGACCTGTTGCAAACGACAATGTGTATTTGAGCTTCAATTTGTACGAGTCGGGGATTATTTCCAAAGCCGAACTGATAGCGCGACTTAAAACTTATAAGTTGGTGGATCAGTTTCTTTTTCACACGCCACAGTCGCTGTCGACAATCAAATTTGTGGGATATAAGGAGGTCAAAATATGAAAAAAGTGGAAATAACGCAGGATAATGTTCACCTGTTATTGCCCAACAAAGTGGCACAGCTGGCAAACCGTATTTTGCAAGACGGTTTGGCCAAAGACTTGCCAACGGCCTTGGATATGGTATATAATTCGGAAGTATATACAAAACTGGAACAAGAAAAGACAAAATATTGGTGGTTGGGCATCAATACCTTATATCACGATTTCCTTGCAGAGAGAAAATAAAGCACTGAAAAGGTAAAAATCATCCCAATCCTCTATTCCTCTTTGCTTCGCAGTATGGCCACCAGTTCTTTGAGGCTGGCGAGGCGCAGGCCGAACAGCACGGCAATGGAGATTACTCCCGCACCTATCACCACCACCCACCACGTCAGGCCGAGGCTGAGTCCGCCGATGTTGGCTAGCACCACCGCGGCGAAGAATCCGAGCATCTGCAGCAGATAACGGGCCGAGATGTGCAGATGGAAAATGCGTATGGCTATAACCACCTGTGCCACAGCCGACACCATCTGGGTGGCGAGAGCCGCAAATGCCGAGCCGTGAGCCATCAGCCGAGGTATCACAAGCATGTTTACGGCAAAGTTGGTGATGAGCGATGCAAGTGCTATGATATTGAGCAACTTAAGATTGCCGTTGGCGGTGAGCAAGGTGCCGAAAACGTAAATGCTCGAAATGGGTATCAAACAGAATATCAGTATTTTAAACACCTGCGTCATTTCGGCGGTGTTGTTGTCGTAGAAAAGTGCTATCACTCCGTCGGCGGTGAACGAGAGGGTGATGGCCATTGCCGACGAGGCACAGAAAACCAGCGTAAATACGAGTTTCGTTATCTGCGACACATCCTCGCCATCTTTGGTCATTTTGGAATAGACGGGCAGCAGGGGTACGGAGACGAGATAGACTATCATCACAATGGCGTCGAGCAGGCGGAAAGCTCCGGCATAGATACCCGACTGTGTGGCTCCGGTGCCTTCGGGGAGCATGCGTTCCAGCATAACGGGGTCCAAACGGCTGTAGAACGACATCAGCAGGGCGAGCAGGGCGAAGGGCAGACTTTTCTTTATTATCATCCACGAAACGGGCATGTCCCAACGCAGGCGGCGCATTCCTGTCTTGTGTATCAGTATTATGAGGGCTGTGGCGGCGGTAATGGCGTAGGCTAGCACCTGTGCGTAGATGAAATGTTCGATATGGAAACCGTTTTTCAATACACCTCCCCAAAGCATTATGGCACAGAAGATTATCATCAGCACCTTGTCCATAACGGAGAGCAGGCTGTCGGTCTTGAAAAGGAAAAGTCCTGAGAAATTGGACCGCAGGTAGAGCACCAGCGAGTTGAGGAACTGAATGAGCGACACCCACGCCAGAAGCACGAACTGCCGCGAGTTGTAGCCTATTATCAGCCCCACACCGAAAGTGGCTACGAGGAAAAGTACGAACATCGCCAGTTTGATGTTGAGAATCACCGGCAGGTGTTTTTTTAGTAAATGGCTGTGCTGCGCAATGTTACGACTGTTGAAGTTGGTAACTCCCAAGTCGAGCAGTATGTTGAACATGTAGGCGAAACTGAGTATGGCGAAATACAGACCATATTCGGCCGCCCCCACGCGGTTCTGCACCTGCACGTCGATTCCCAGTATCCAGAACGGCTTTACGACAAGGTTCAGGACGAGGAAAAAAAGTATGCCCGACAGAAGTTTTTTGCGCATCGCGTCAGTGTTTTTTGTTTTTGGTTTTGCCTTCGGAAGTGGTTTTCAGCTTTTTGCGCCGACGTTCGCGCAACAGCCATATTATGCCGATAAACCACATGAAATACGCGAACGAGAACATCGGCAGTTGGATTACACGGTATATGGCTTGGAGTAAGTTATTGAAATTGAATTCATTGTCGGCTTCGATACAGAAGATGGCCACGCAGCCCGCAGCCACAAGCACCACAAAGCCCACCAAAATCCACAGCAGCACACGTGCGATGTGCTTGGTGTCGGTGCGTTTCTGTTTCCAACCTCTGAAAATCAGAACGGTAAGTACGGCGGCAAGCACGTAGATTGCGATTGACAGTATTTCGTTGTTTCCAAGTTCAGACATGATAAAATGTGGTTAAAAAATGTATTGTATTTCTTTTATATCACAGGTAATTGCTTTGTTGTCAGTAGTTTGCAGTTGCAGGTGACCAAATTTGTCGATTCCGGTGATGGTGGCTCCGATGGTATCGTTGTGGTAGTGGTAGCTCTTTTGTTGGCCGAGGTTAAGCATGTTTTTCATGTAGTTTTGGTTTATTTCCGATGTTTCGCCGAGTTTCAGTTTTTGGTACCAAATGCCTATTTCGCGGAGCAGGGCCTGTAGAACGTCGAAAGTCTCGAAATCCTTTCCGGTAACGGTTTTCAGCGAGGTGGGGTTGGGCAGCGAGGGGTCGAAAGCTGTTTGGTTGACGTTGAGGCCGATGCCGGCTATGGCGAAAGTGTAAAGGTTGCCCGAAATTTTGTTGTTCACCAGCATTCCGCATATTTTACAGTTGCCCACGTAGATGTCGTTGGGCCATTTGATGCGGATGTCGTCGCGTTCGGGCAGGATTTGTTGCAGTGTCGTACACACCGCCACCGACAACACTTTGTGCAGCTCGAACTGTGCCGCTACGGGCAGGAAGGTCGGTCGCAACATCACGCTGAAGGTGAGGTTTTTGCCTTCCTCCGAGCTCCAGCTGTTGCCGCTCTGGCCGATGCCGTTGGTTTGGTGTTTTGCCAAAACCACGGTACCTTCGGGCAGGTTGTGCATCGTCTCGTTTTCCATAAAATAGAGGTTGGTTGAGGCGAGGCTGTCGAAGGCGAGAATGTCGAAACGAAGCGGCTGAGGGTTGTTCGGTGTTTGGCTCACGGTGCTGTTTTTACCTGTTTGCATAAAAAACCACGAATGGGGGCTGTGCGGCCTCCATTCGTAGTTTCGGGCAAGTCCGTTTGTCAGACTGCCATTATTTCTTTTTGTTTGTTGTCGAAAATTTTGTCGATGTCGGCGATGAACTTGTCGGTGATGTCCTGCAGTTCTTTTTCCACCTGTTTTACTTCGTCTTCGGGCACGCCTTTGTCTTTCAGTTTTTTCACCTTGTCCATCACGTTGCGGCGCACGTTACGCACGTTCACTTTGCCGTTTTCGCTTTCAGCTTTTGCGGTTTTCACCAGCTCTTTACGACGTTCCTCGGTCAGCGGGGGAATGATGATGCGCAGCATGTCGGCTTCCTGTTGGGGGTTGAAGCCGAGGTTGGCGGCCTGTATGGCTTTGCTGATGGGGCCGAGCATGGTTTTCTCCCACGGCTGCACGGTGATGTTGCGCGGGTCGGGGGTTACGATGTTGGCCACTTGGCTGATGAGGGTGGGAGTGCCGTAGTAGTCCACTTTTATACCGTCGAGCATAGCGGGGTTGGCTTTGCCGGCACGGATTTTTGTGAGTTCTTTCTCAAGATGGTTGATTGCGCCCTGCATATTGTTGCGGGCTTCGTCGAGGCAATTTTTTGAAAGTTCGTTCATATTATTATGTGTTTATTTTCGGTTTGCAAAGTTACGTATTTTTTCGCAATTTATTGTGTTTTCAGTCCGATTTTTTAAGATTGTCACACCATGCCTCTTTCCGCCTTGATGGTTTCGTAGGCTTCGTTGATTTCCTTGAACTGTTTTTCGGCGTTTTTCTTTATCTCTTCGCCCATTGTCTCCACTCGGTCGGGGTGGTATTTCATTGCCAGTTTGCGGTAGGCTTTTTTCACTTCGTCGTCGGTGGCCGATTTGTCGATTCCTAGCACGGTGTAGGGGTTTTTGGTGAAAGTGTTGTGGCTTGAGCTGTTTCGGCTGTAGCCGCTGCCGGAGTGGCGTGCGCGTATGGAGCTGAGGTAGAACTCGCTCACATACAGCAGTCGGGCAATGCGGTTGAGTTGCATCTCCTCTTCGGGTGAGCAGTAGCCGTCGGCGTGGGCCACGCCAAAAAGGAAGTCGATGATGTTTACACGTGTGTCGAACTTAGTGTTGGTTCGAATCTGATTGCATACGCCGCGCAGGTCGATGTCTTTTTGCAGAATGTCGCGCAGCAGAGTAAGCAAGTCGGCGGCTTTGGATTCTCCATAAGTGTCCACCAAAAAGGCTTTCACGTAGTTGAGTTCCGATTTCAGTACTTTGCCGTCGGCTTTCATTATGGCTGCAGTAAGCACCAAAAGCGACACGGTGATGTCGTTGGGTGTGGTTCGTGTTCGGCTGGAGGAGGTGTTACCGCCTATTTTCGCCTTTTTTGTATTATCGTCCGCCGACGTCAATGCTTCGGCAAACGAGCCTATCGCCAATCCTACCAGGATTCCGATCGGTCCACCGATAGCCCAGCCGAGTCCGGCGCCAATCCATTTCAGTGCTCCCATGGTTGTATTATTTTTTGTTTTTGATGGCTTTGTATATTTCCGATTGAATGTTTGTCCGGATGTTAAGTTTGGCGAGTTTGTTGGTGGAAACGTCGGGGTAGGCGCGGTTGGAGAGGAAAATGTAGGTGAGGTTGTATTCGGGGTCCACCCATACGAAGGTGCCTGTGAATCCTGAGTGTCCAATACTTTTCTGCGAGGCTTCGGGGGCGCAGGGCGACGACTTGCCCGTTATTGCCGGTTTGTCGAATCCCACAGCTCTGCGGTTGTTCTGTTTTGCAAAATGACGGTAGTTGAATAACTGTATCACATCTTTCGAGAGGTATTCCTCTCCGGCGTAGGTGCCGTTGTTCAGTATCATTTGGTACAGTTTTGCTATGTCAGTGGCGTTGGAGAAGAGTCCGGCGTGTCCCGACACTCCGCCCATCAGAGCGGCGTTTTCGTCGTGCACGGTGCCTTGTATCTGCGTTTTACGGAAACGGGTGTCTTTTTCTGTGGGTGCGATGTCGGCTTTGTCGAAGCCGTTGGTGAGGGGGTTGAAAGCGGTGCGGCTCATACCGAGCGGTTTGTAGAAATGTTGGTACATAAAAATGTCGAGCGACTGTCCGCTGACGCGTTCCACCAAATCGGACAGAAGTATGAATCCGAAATCGCTGTAGAGGTATTTCTTTTCGGGCAGGAGTTTGCTTCTGGCTATTTTGTGCAATACTTCATCGCGATGTTTCTTGCAAACGTAGATGTCATCCACAAAAGGGTAGAAGTCGTTGATGTTGTCGGGGTTGCGTTCAAATACTGTTGAGTCGAGGGCGCCGTTTATCACCACATCTTTCCAGAAAGGGATAAAAGCTTGGAAACCAGCGGTATGGCACATCGCTTCGAGTATGGTGATGTCCTCTTTGTCGGTGTTTTTGAGGTATGGCAGGTAACGCGACATCTTGTCGTTGAGTTTCACTTTGCCGGCATCCACCAGTTTCATCATGGCAATTGTGGTGGCTGTTACCTTTGTCAGCGAAGCAAGGTCGTACATTGTGCTGTTGCTTACTTTCGGCGATTTGGGGTCGTAGGTGAGATTGCCGTATGATTTGTTGAAAATGATGTCGCCGTCCTTGGCCACGAGGATTTGGCAGCCGGGGTATGCTTTCTGTCTTATCCCGTCGAGGGCAAGGGAGTCCACCTTTCGGAAATGGCTGTTGTTGTAGGGTGTTTTTGCCAGCGGTATTTCGTCCATCCGCACTTTGTTTGTGGTTGTTCCTGAGCCTTCTTTGAAAACTTTTGCCGTAACAGGCAGGTGTCCCTTTATCGGGATTGCACCGAAAATGGCTTCGGCCGAGGATTTCTGTGTTATGGCGAGATTTTGGTAGTCGATCAGAACGGCGTCGGGGATTTTCTCCGATTTGAAATGGTTTATTGTGTATGGCGAGCCTAACACATTAACTATCACTTTGTCGGAAAGTCCGATAACCGAATCGATTATTGCCGACACTTCTTTTGTGATGCCGTAGTTTTTGCCTGCTGTAAGGTTGGCGTAGGCGTGGACGGTTACTATGGCTATGTCGCATTTGCCGATGGAGTCGGATACTGAGATGCTGTCGAGGCAGGTGGTGTTGTCGAAAAAGAAATGTTCGCAGATGGCGAAACGGTCCACGTTGTTGGTGAAAGTCGTTGCCGTGGTACCTTCGGGGCATCCGATATTCACCGACACAAGGCGTTTTCCGCCAAGGTTGCGCAAAGGCACTATGTCGTCGTCGTTTTTTATAAGGGTGATGGCCTCGCGTACTATCTGTCGAGTTATTTCTTCGCAGTTTTGCCAGTCGGTTTTGGTGGGTGCCGACAGTTTTGCCGACTTGGCGCTTGCGGCTCCGCACTGATACTTGGCGCGCAGCATCTTACGGCATTTGGCGTCTATCAGCGTTTGCAGGTCGTTGTCGTTTTCGGCGGCTGTTTTTATCCGTTCTATTGTTTTGGCCACGTTGTCGGGGAGCAACAGCACGTCAACGCCGGCCTGCAGTGCGGTAAGTTCGGCGTCGCCGTTTTTGTAGTGTTTGGTTACGGCTTTCATATCGAGTCCGTCGCTGAAAATCAATCCGTTGTATTTCAGCTCGTTGCGAAGCAGGTTGGTGACTATGTTTTTGGAAAGCGACGATGGGCAGTTTTCCATTTGTTCGTAGGCTTCCACCTGCAGATGTGCCGCCATAATGCCTTTCACACCGCCGGTTATCATGGTTTTGTAGGGGAGCAGGTCGCAGGAGGCGAGTTCTTTTTTGCTTTGTTTCAGCACGGGCAGGTCCAGATGGCTGTCCACATCGGTGTTGCCGTGTCCAGGGAAATGTTTGGCCACAGCTATCACGCCGTTGTTTTGCATACCTTTAACGTATTGCAGGCTTTTCTGTGCCACTATTTCGGGTTTTTCGCCGAAGGAACGTGCGCCGATAACGGGGTTTTTGGGGTTGGAGTTCACGTCAACGCAAGGGGCGAAGTTCACGTGTATGCCCATTTTCTTGCACTGTGTGGCAATGGCTTCGGCCATTTTGTAAATAAGGCTGTCGTTGCTTATGGCACCCATCATCATCTGGCGTGGGAAGGAGTAGGCGTCGCTCAGGCGCATGCCCAAGCCCCATTCGGCATCGACGCAGATAAGAAGCGGAGTTTGCGAAAGCTGTTGGTACTCTTTGGTTTGTGCAAGTTGTTCGTTGCATTTGCCGGCAAAGAAACACAGTCCTCCCACTTTGTATTTGGTAATGCATTCGCGAAATTCTTTCTTCTGTTTTTTTGTAGCTTTGTTGGTTGGCACGCGTGCCACTATCAGCTGGCCGATTTTCTCTTCCAGCGTGAGTTTGTTCATAGTGTTGTTAACCCATTTGTCGCAGGCCGACTGCTCGTTGGCTTTTTGAGCCTGTGAAACAGAGCCGGCGAAAAGAATCGCGAGGGCGAGGCATAGTGAGAGAAAGTGGTTTTTCATTGTTTGGTTGTGTGTTTCAATATTTTGTTGTGTATGCTTTGCACAATGTGTTGGCGGTGTTTCGGGCCATAGTAGTTGCGCACCACGTAGTCGGCTAGATGTGCCTTTTTTTCGTCGTCCATCTGGTTTCCGATGCGTTCCATTGCGAGTTCTGCTGTGGTTTTGTCGCGAGTTACTATGCGCCGTATCCTGATGTCGATGGGTGCGTAAACGCTGATAATCTTGTCGAAATGCCCTTGCAGGCCGCTCTCGAAAATTACGGCGCTTTCGAAAAGCACGTAAGGCTCAAGCAGCCTTTGCTCCACCCATTTTTCGAACATCTGCATCACTCGTGGGTGAACGATGTTGTTCAGTTCTTGAAGCTTTCCCTTGTCGTTGAAGACGATGTTGGCGATGGTCTTTTTGTCGGCTCTGCCGTTCTTGTCGAAAGCCTTGTTGCCCAACGCTTTGCGCAACGCTTTCAGAAACAAGGCATCTTCGTAGAGGGTTGCAGCCTCTTTGTCGGCGCAGAAACAGGGCACGCCCAACGCTTCGAAACACTGGGCCACGGTGCTTTTGCCGCTGCCCATGCCTCCTGTTATGCCCACAATCAGGGGGCGTTTACCTGATGATGACGTACTGTACATATTCAGGTTTTATTTTGGAAATACGCACCTGTTTCGGAAATTGCGAGACGGTGATGGGCAGTGTGTCCTGACGGTGCAGGTTTTCACAAAATACATTGGCGCGGAACATCTCCGGAGTGATTTTCTTGTAGTCCTTCAGTGCCACCTTGCAGGTTATCTCCGCCGAGGGCGGATATACTTTGGCGTGAACCGATGTGTCGCGGAAAACGAAATCGATTGGCACTGTGTAGCTTGCCTCGGTGTAGCGTTCCACCGAAAGGTGTATTTTCACCTTTTTTACACTAGGGTACACATCGCTGAATTGTTTCCAAACTGGCTGTAAATCGAATATGTAGGTGCTGTCGGCGTCGATGTTGCGCAGTTTTGATTTCGCCACTCCGATTTCTGTTATTGTGGCAAGCGATGTGCTGTCGCCGTAGATGGTTACAGAGTCGGGGGTTACGGTGGGGTTGCCGTAGATGCCGTACTGCGGAGCAAATTCGAAGTCGATGCCGGAGATATCCACTTTCACTTTTTTCGAGTTGCGTTCGTTGAGATAAAACACCACGGAGTCCTCGCCAAAGTGAATGGTCTGGTTTTCGTAGAGCTTCAGCTGCGACAGGAACTCTTTCTCAAGGTCGGCGCAGGCTATGCTGTTGCGGTGGCCTAGACGCCTGCCTCTCAGGTTGATGGTTATTTCCGGCACTTTTTTCCAAAAGGCGGTCTTAAGCAGCTCGAAACCGCTGCCGTTTATCTCCATTGTGATGGCGTTGTCGGCAGTGATGGCGTATTTGTTTTTGTCGTATCCCGTAAAATGCAGCTGGTGTGTGTGGCGCACGCTCTTACTCTCCGACAGCGACATAAGTGTCCACACCACAACAGTTATCAGCAGGCATACTATGAACGACCGCAGGTTGTGGTTGCTGAAAAAGTCGATTATCGTGCGTTTGGTTTTCTTGGTCATAAACGGGACGAGTTTTTGTCGAAAAAAAACACACCGTCGAAGGTGTATGTGTCTTTGGGTTATTTCTTTTCTTCTACAGCCTTTGGTTCAACGTAGGGTTGGATGAATGATTTCTCCACAGTGATGTACACTTGGTTGGAAATTTCGATAACGATGGTGTTGTCGTTAATCTCGTGCACTTTGCCGTGTATGCCGCCGCTGGTTACCACGCGGTCGCCTTTTTGGAGTTTTTCGCGGAACTCACGTTCTTTTTTCTGGCGTTTTTGCTGCGGACGTATCAAAAACAGATAGAAGATTGCGATGAACAAAATCATCATAATCCAAAAGCCCATTCCGCCACCTTTTGCCTGAGGCGCTGCTTGTTGTAAAAAAATGCTTAAAAATTCCATTGTAAAAAGTTTTTATCGTTAATAATTTATTTATTTATTTCAGTGTTCTACTTGAGCTAATATTTTGAGGATATATCGTGCCGGCTGTGCGTTGGTGCCCACTGTTACGGTCTGTATCTGCTGCCCGTGTTTGTTGGCCGAGTTGAAGGTAACGGTGATGTATCCTTCTTCGCCGGGTTTGATGTTGTTTTTGGGGTAGTCGGCCACGGTGCAGCCGCAGGTGGCGTTGCACTCCTTCACAATGAGGTCGGCGTTGCCGGTGTTGGTGAACTTGAAACTGTAGCTCACCACTTCGCCTTTCGACAGCCGTCCGAAGTCGTGCTGTTCCTTTTCGAATTTGATGATGGGCATCTTGGCGTCTTTGTCCACGCCCGATGCGGTGTTGGGGTTGTTTATCAGGCTGGTGTCCACGTCGTTGTTGCCCGAACCGCAGGCGGCAAACAGCAGCAATGCCGTGGCTGCCAGAGCGGTAAGCAATGTTTTGGTAAATGTTTTTGTCATGATAGATGGTTTTATTCTTCGTTGTTGGGTTGGTACAGTCCGCGGCCGCTTTTCTGTATCTTGCCTTTGGCGCGGAGCTCTATCTGTATGCGGTCCAGTATGCCGTTGATGAACAGCTTGCTGCGGTCGGTGCTGAATTCCTTGGAAAGTTCGATGTATTCGTCGATGGTTACAGGCTCGGGTATGGAGGGACAGTTGATGAACTCGGTTATTGCCATTTTGATAAGAATGATGTCGATAACGGGCACTCGGTCGTATTCCCATCCGTTAAGGTTTTTGGTGATGATGTCCACATGTTCGTCCCATGAGAGCAGGGTGCGGTTTAGCAGTTCTTTGGCAAAATCCACATCGTCGGCCTCTTTCTGCGAGGTGCTGTCGTAGATAAGGGGGAAGGTCTCTTCGGCCGTAAAGCTCTCGTCCATTTTCTTGAGTATGTTCAGCGTAAGCTGGGCGGTCTGCATGTAGTCCGACTCCCAGAAAATCGACTCGTCGTTGAAATAGTCGATGATGTTCTGCTCGTTCACCACATATTTGAATACCTCGATGGCAAAGGCCTTGTCGGTGGCGTAGTCTGTTTCGGGCGCCGACATGTATTCCTTGTATTTGAGGTTTTCGCGAAGGGTGCTGTGCAGCTTGCGGAAAATGGCGTCCTCGCTCACAAGGTCGGCTTTCATATCGTTGCACAGCAGGCAGAAACTGTGGTTTTCGGCAATCTGGCGAATGAAAGCGTTGTCCACAAACCGCATGTTGGGGTTTTTGTCGGCCTCGGTGGGGATGAATTTCTGCTTGCCCTCTTCGATAAAGTTGGCGGCGAAATTCCGCAGGTGTACCAAGGTGTATATCTGGTTAATTTCCAATCGGTTGAAGCTTTCGATATTGTGCATGAAGTTCTTCTGCACAACGTCGATGTCGTTGCCGTCGGAAACGTTGCACGAATACAGCGTTTGAAGCACTTTTGAGCGTAGAAAATGTCTGCTTAGCATTGTTTATTTATATAAATGTTTTTGTCATGACAATAAATGACCATCCATACGTCTTGGATAAATGCGACATAAATATTCATTCATTTCTAGAACTATTGCCATTGGTAATGACCGTTTATTATTATAGTATCTACCTGGTTTGGATATATTTTCCTGTTGGTGTAGAACAAAAAAAGCCAAGTGTAAGGTGAATCGCACTGTGATGATATAATGTCAAAAATAAATTTATATGTCATGTTTGAATCTATAATTCTCATTGCCATAGAATCAACGAGAGTCGGTTCTGTTCCATAGAGCGCAAATAAAGTGTTTTTGGTCACATCAAAATCGGGCAAAGAGAAGGATGGCAACAGATTGTTGAAATCTGACATTGTGTTGATAACATACAAGGAATCTGCGGTCCAAGTCCAAGCTCGCCAAATAACATTTGTATCCGTCCGGCATGCTCGAAAAAAAAGAGGGGCAACATCTTTATACAACAAGGAATCGGAATTGTTGAAATAATCAATTATTATAGGTTCGGGGGCATTTTCCTCTTTCTCGCAAGAAATTGCGAAAAATATTCCTATAAAAGCCACCGCCACCAGCGGCAAAACTTTATTAATAAGTGTCGTTTTCATATTTTGTTTGTATTATTCTTTATTTAATATCGAATTTGCAAAAATACGTTTTTTTCTGTTATGAAAAAGTGGGTTTTACGAAAGTTTTGAACATCAGAAATTGTAAACTGCCTGAAGTATGAACCTTGTGTTGCTCACGGGGTAGCCCGGCTTATAACATAAAGGTCCGGTAAGAAGGTCTTCCTCACCGTAATAGGCACGTGTGTATTCCACTTCGAAAAAGAGTCCGAGTTTCTCGCTGGGATAGAAGGCTATACGCGGCTGCACGCGCCACAGGCTCTCTATCTCGAAACCGCGGCCGTAAACAGTGCTGCCGTTCTCCAGTCTTGCACCAAATGCGTTGTTCTTGCCGTAGCCGGCGAAAATGCCGGGACGCCACTTGCCTTTGCTCATGCCGAAATCCACCCACGCCGTGGTGCATCCGAAAGGCTGGTACGAATAGCTTTTCGTAGTTTCGTCGAAGGGATTTTCGATATATCCGCCCATCATGGATATGGAGCTGAGGTTGTTGCCCCACACCACCTGCGAGCGCAGGCTGAAATGCGGGAACTCGTATTTTCCGAACACCGTAAGGCTGTGCGACGGCACTTTTGTTCCGGTTTTGAATATATGACCTGCCGAATCTGTTGCCGAAAGGCGGGGTTGTATCACCAGCAGATGGTAGGCGGCACCCAAAAACAGACGTTCGCCGCGGTAGCGCAGCTGCAAGTTGAGCTCGGGTATGGTGGTGGCTTTCAGGTATTTGGTGCTGCCCCCGTCGGGACCGGCGCTTTTGTTGTCCAATTGGAAGGCGGCTACGCCCAGTAGCTCCATCGGCCCGATGCGTTGCGAAAGACGTGTCTGCACAAACCTTGCGTAGGGGTGGAAGGGTGCGCCCATGTTCAGCGGACGGGTGCCGGGCATCACCTCGTGTATCACCATCGGGTGCCAGAACTGTCCCATCAGCAGTTCGGTGCTGCGCCACTTCATATCAATATAGCCGTGACGCAGGCGGAACAGGTTGATACTTGCGTCGGTGGCGCCGGTGAAATCGCCTTCGATGTAGGCCGAAGTCTTGGCTCCAAGCACATCGGGACCCCAGAAACTGAGTGCCAGACGGGTGGAGATGGCCAGCATGTTGAGGTTGGGCACGGCGTTGAGGTCGTTGCCGTTAACGTCGTTTTCGATGGGCTTGGGGTAGAAAAGCATCATATCCTCGCGGCCGCTCACCACCTGCCTCGAGTCGTAAAACAGCTGAGGACTTACAAATCCGGATAACTTATAGCCCCATTTCTTGGCGGTGGCGATGGTATCCTTTTCGGAGCTTTGCGCTGTGGCGAAAAGTGCTGCGGTTGCGAGTATCAAAAGAACTTTTTTCATAAATAACGAATATTGCCATGCTGTGCGGCATCGCCTCGTGCTGGTGGCCGCAACGGGATTGCTATTTTTTGTTGTTGGCTATTGCCAGAATCACTCCCAAAGCCACGCCGAGCAGTGCAGCAAACAGCACTTGGAACTGGCTGGGCAGCAGGAAAGTGATGGTGTGTGCCGGGAACCAGAACAGCGGTATGGTTTTCTTGAAAACGAAATTCCACTGCACGTCCCAGTTGAGGTGGGTAATAATCTCCCTCATCTTGATAGGACGGAAGAAACCGCCCAGCGTGCCGCCGTTGCTTAGTATGTGGGTGTCGGTGATTTTGTGCAGGGTCATAAAGACAGGTGCGAAAATGGAGTTCATAAGTACGCTTACGGCGAAAGCCACTCCCACCTTACCCCACGAGAAATCGCCGGCCAGCAGCGCCGCCATGGTGCCTTTGTCGCAGCCGCCCACAGTGTCGAGGAATGCCGGTACGCCGGTCTTGAAAATTATCATCGCCATGCAGATGCCCATGCCCAGGATGCCCCACACTATCATGCGCGGCAGTATGCCGAAACCTTTGGCATAGTACGTGCCTTTGCTTATGCGCAGGCCAATCATCTCGCCAAGGGTGGAGAGTATGGCGAATTTTGCGAAACTCATCAAAAACGGATGCCCGGCGGTGAGTTCAACAAACTTGTCGTAAAAACCCGTGGCGGGAATGAAAAACGGTGCCAGCACTGCGGCAACGCACAAAATTAGTATAATGTCCGCTTTTTTCATCTAAAACAGAGGACGTTACTCGTTTGTAGTGTCTTTTATTTCAAGCTCCACGTCGTCTTTTTTGGGAGCCTCCTCGTATTGCCACATCCTGAAAGCCTGATAGTTGATAAACAACAGGAATACGAAAATCAGGACATGTGTGATAACGTACATCACATCCAGATGAAAATTGTTGGAACCGATTACGTACAACAGCATCATGGCCAGGATGAGCAGGGTAAAACCGATAATTGTGAAAAATGCGTTTCTTTTCAAATGTGATTTCATGATAATTGGTTTTAGTATAGTAATTACTGATTGTCAATTACATAAATTTGGTCGAGGTTGCGGCCGTAGCCGTTGTAGTCGAAACCGTAGCCAACAATGAAGTCGTCGCCTATGTTTTTGCCTATGTAGTCTATTTTGTAGCTTTTCTGGAATTTGCCTGGTTTGAAAAACAGTGTGCAGATACGTATTTCGGCAGGATTTTTCTCTTTCAGCAAGGCCAAAAGGTTTTCCATGGATATGCCAGTGTCTATCACGTCCTCCACTATCACCACTGTGCGTCCGGTAAGGTCTTCATTGATGCCTATCAGCTGTTTTACCGAGCCTGTGGTGTCGGTGCCGCTGTACGATGTCATTTTTATGAAAGAAATCTGTGCGTCGAAGTCGAGGGCGCGTAGCAGGTCGGAGGCAAAGATGAAACATCCGTTCAAAACGCCCAGAAATAGCGGGTCTTTGTCGCGCAGGTCGTCGCTCAACCGTTTGGCAACGTCGGATACTATGTTGTCAATCTCTTTTCGCGACATATAGGGCTTGAAGTTCTTGTCGAGGACTTTCATGGTGTTATTGGTTTTCGATATAGTATTTCAGCCTGTCGGCCATCATGTCGAGAGCGTCTTTGGCCTTGCCTTTTATCATCATCACCATCATGGGGTTGGCGTCGATGTCGAAAGCTATGCGTGTGTCGGTTTCACTGCCTTTCTCTTTCATTTCGATAACCATTTTGAAAGGCATCGGGCTGCCGGAGTCGGCGGCGGGGGCCACCACCACTTTGGAGAAAGGTGTGCGTTCCACCATCTCGAGGGTTATCTGCATAAATCCGCTGACCTTGAACGAGCAGGTGTTGCCGTCGGTTTGCCAGCCCTCCACCTGCGGAGGCATCATGTTGCTGAAATTGTTGAAATCGCTCACAAAGTTGAAAATTTTTTCAGCCGGAGCGTTTATGGCGGTTTTCTTGCTTTCTATGGTCATGGCCTACAGGTTCATGTGTTCTTCCGACCATTTTTCGGGGTCTTTGCGCCATTTCTTGAGCGACAGCTGGTCGTCTTCGGAGATGTATTCCTCGTCGGTGGCCACCTGTATCAGTGTGTCGTAGTTGGTGAGGGTTGTAAGATCCACGTTCTCCGTTGCAAAGGCCTCCTCGCTCACTTTCAGCCCGTAGGTGAAAATGGCCACCATGCCTTTTACGCGGCAACCGTGTTCGCGCAGGGCTTTAACGGCCACAAGGCTGCTCTTGCCAGTAGATACAAGGTCCTCTATGACAACCACTGTCTGCCCCTCGCGGATGTAGCCTTCTATCTGGTTGGTGAGGCCGTGTTTTTTCTCCTCGGGACGCACGTAAACAAAGGGTTTGCCTAAGTCCTGGGCAACAAGCACGCCTTGAGGTATGCCGCCGGTGGCCACGCCTGCAATGACGTCGAAATCGCCGAATTTTTCGGTGATCACATCAACCAAACGCTGACGTATGTAGGTGCGTATTTCGGGGTACGAAAGGGTAACGCGGTTGTCGCAATATATAGGGGATTTACGTCCCGAAGCCCATGTGAACGGTTCGTTGTTGTTCAGTTTTATGGCTTTTACCTGAAGTAAAAACTTCGCTGTGGTTTGTGCTATTTCTTCAATTTGTTTCATATTGCAAAAATACGTATTTTTGCAATACTCAAATCATAAATCGGAAAAAAAATGTTGACTTTTTTTCAACATATCTGATTTACAGTTTGTAGCTAATGGTCAAAAGTAAAAAAAAGTGGATAATTTTACCGTTTTTTATAGGTTCAATTTTATAACTTTTGTCGTTTCGGAGCAAAAAATTCCTTTTTTTGCCCGCGACAAAAAATATTTTTTTCGCACCGACGAAAATTTTCCCGAAATTTTTTCGGAGTTCCTTTCCGATGCCGCACCAATAAACATTGTTGTGGTGTGCAAACGTCCTTTGACAAAGGTCTTGCGCTACCTGCTCGACACCTTCGAGTTCCGCAAGGCAGCTGGCGGGGTGGTGTCCAATCCCGACGACGAAAGGCTGATGATTTTCCGCAATGGCAGGTGGGACCTCCCGAAAGGGCATGTGGAAAAAGGCGAGACAATAGTGTGGGCCGCTATGCGCGAAGTGGAGGAGGAAACGGGTGCGAAAAATCTTGCCGCCGACAGATGTATCGCCAAAACATACCATATATATTATATGGACGGCCGCTGGATTCTGAAACAGACTGCGTGGTACGACATGATTACGTTCTCCACCGTGCTCACCCCGCAAACCGAGGAAGGCATCGAAAAGGCCGTTTGGGTGACCAGGGAACAGATGTACAAAAACCTTGCAACCAGCTATTCCTCACTTAGTTATCTTGGCGAAGTATTAAAAAAACGTGACACTATATGAACCGACTGTACCAAATTGCACTTACTATGATACCTCAGGTGGGAGGCAAGACCGCCCGCCAGATTCTGGAGGTGTACCCCGATCCCGAGGAGCTGTTCAAGGAAAGCCGCAAAGCCCTCGAAACCGCCTTCGGCAAACGAGCTATCGTGGACAACATCCTCGACAAATCTATTCTTGCCGCCGCCGAAAAGGAGATGGAGTTCGTAACGAAAAACGACATCAAGCTGCTGTTTGTCGACGACCCCGATTACCCGCAGCGCCTGAAACGCCCCGACTGCGACGACACCCCCGTATTATTATATTATAAAGGTACCGCCGACCTCAACTGCAGCAAGACAGTAAGCATCGTTGGCTCGCGCAAGGCCACCGACTACGGACGTACAGTCACCGAGCAGATAGTGAAGGAACTGGCTTCGGAGAACGTGCTTATTGTCAGCGGGCTGGCCTACGGCATCGACGGAGCGTCGCATCAGGCGGCCCTTGCCAACGGTTTGCCTACCGTGGGCGTGCTGGGACACGGACTCAACCTCATCTACCCCGCCGCCCACCGCAACCTTGCCAAGGATATGCTTGCCAACGGCGGACTGCTCACCGAGTTCGCTTCCAACACCAAGCTCGACCCGGGACTTTTCCCCGCCCGCAACCGCATCATCGCCGCCCTCTCCGACGTGGTTCTGGTGATGGAATCGGCAAAGAAAGGCGGAGCGCTCATCACCGCCGAAATAGCCAACAGCTACAACCGCGACGTGTTCGCCCTGCCGGGACGCACCACCGACACCTACTCCGAAGGCTGCAACATGCTCATACGCTCCAACAAAGCCAACCTGCTCACCTCCGCCGACGACATTTTCTACATCACCGGATGGAAACGCAAAAAAAATCAGAAAACCGTGCAACAGACAATGTTTCAGGAATTTGAGGGCGAGGAAAAGATTATCTACGACCTTCTGCTCCAGCACAAGGAACTCACCATCGACGAAATTAGTTCGCTTTGCGACCTGTCTTTGCCCAAAATTGCCAAAAATCTGCTCTCCCTCGAACTGAAAAACGTATGCAAGTTCCTTCCTGGAAAAATATATAAATTGGTGTAAATCAAAATATTGAAAGCTGTTGAAATATTTTTTTCGCAAAAATGCACGAAAATTGAAAAAAAATTCGTAATTTCGCAAATCTAATCAGAGAATAAAAAACACTGTTAATATGGATACAACCAGCAAAGGAAAAATATCACAAATCATTGGAGCTGTGGTAGATGTGACTTTCGAAGACGGAGTTCAACTCCCCAATATTTACGACGCACTTAAGGTAAAAAAGAACAACGGAGCCGAAGTTATTCTGGAATGCCAGCACGACATCGGAGAGAGCACCATGCGCTGCATAGCCATGGACACCACCGACGGTCTGCAACGCGGCATGGAAGTTGAGTCGCTCGGCGGCCCCATCTCAATGCCCGTGGGCGAAAACATCAACGGCCGTCTGTTCAACGTTATAGGCAACACCATCGACGGTATGCCCGAACCCCAGCACGAGAAACGCTACGGCATCCACCGCGAGCCCCCAAAATTCGAAAACCTCTCCACAAGTCAGGAAATCCTCTACACCGGTATCAAGGTTATCGACCTTATCCAACCCTTCCTCAAGGGCGGTAAAATCGGTCTGTTCGGCGGCGCCGGCGTAGGTAAGACAGTGCTTATCCAAGAGCTTATCAACAACATCGCCAAGAAATACAGCGGTATGTCGGTGTTCACCGGCGTGGGCGAACGTACCCGTGAAGGTAACGACCTGCTCCGCGAAATGATCGAGGCTAACGTTATAAAATACGGCGACGAATTTGCCAAGAGTATGGAAGAAGGCGGCTGGGACCTCAGCAAAATTGACCCCGAAGCCGTTAAGGACTCCAAATGCACCATGGTGTTCGGCCAGATGAACGAAACTCCCGGCGCACGTGCACGTGTGGCCCTTTCGGGACTTACCCTCGCCGAATACTACCGCGACGGCGACGAGAAAACCGGCGGACGCGACATCCTGCTCTTTATCGACAACATCTTCCGTTTCACACAGGCAGGCTCCGAAGTTTCGGCTCTGCTGGGACGTATGCCTTCGGCCGTGGGTTATCAGCCTACACTGGCCACCGAAATGGGTCTGATGCAGGAACGTATCACCTCCACCAAACGCGGTTCCATCACCTCCGTACAGGCTGTGTATGTGCCTGCCGACGACTTGACCGACCCCGCTCCCGCTACCACCTTCGCTCACTTGGACGCCCAAACGGTGCTTAGCCGTAAGATCTCCGAGCTGGGTATCTATC
>JAFSOU010000089.1 GCA_017443265.1 Bacteroidales bacterium
AGTTCATAGTTGGCAGGGTTGGTGATTTGGTTGCTGCCCAGTTCGCCGTAGCGGCTGCGGTACCATTGGTAAGACGACAGACCCGACGGTGCTGTGATGGTGGCCACCTCGTTGGAGGCTCCGGGGGAGCATCCGCTGGCCACAAGACGCATAGGCTGGCAGTCGCCGGAGATATAGCAGTAGCCGTAATGCTGTGTCATGGAGCAGTCGCCGGTTTTTATCTCTATACGCACTGTCTCGCCCTGAAAGCTGTTGAGGTTTATGGCCACTTTCGACCATGGCTTGTAGGCGGCGTCGGTGCTTGTAGTGCCCGACAGACGCCAGCTGGCGTAGGCGCCAGTCCCCACGGCGCTGCTGCTGGGCGGACTTTGTATTATGTAACAAAGGCTGTCGCCGATGTCGCGGAAAACGCCGTTGTCGAGTTTTTTCACACGGATGATGCATTCGGGATTGTCGACAGCAGTATGGAAAGCATTTTCCAGGACTATGGCGTAGTAGATAAACACCAGCACGTTGCTTGCCGTTACCTGAAACTGGTAATAGAGCGCTTCGGCCTCGTGGCAGCCGTAGGTGTTGCCCAGACGTATGGAGCTTACTATTGTGGGGTCCAAGTTGGTGGGCAGATACGACATCTGGTTGCGGGTGTTTGGGTCGGAACCATTGCTCATTATCTTAAAGCGGTTGGCATCGTTGTTGCCGGCCTTCCCCTCGTTGCTGCCGCAGTTTGAAGTAACAATATTCGCAAGATTGGTGTTGGGTATTATGGCGGAGTTCATCACCATATAGTCGCGCTGATATGTGCTTGAGCCCGATGTCCTTCCGGCAGCATCACCGCCTGTCTGCCCCGAATAGTTCTGATATATCGAAAAAGCTATGGGGTTTTTCAGACCTTGGCAGGCCGATTGTGCCGAAACAGACTGTGCTACAGCGACAAACAGCATAACGAATAATATTTTTTTCAATAAACTCATTGCGGTTGTTGTTTTGTTTATCTATATATAGACACCCGAAGTGCGAAAATGTTGCTCTTTGATAGAAAAAAAGCCCCCCGGGGAGGGGGGCCAATCAATTAAAAATGAATTATGAATGAAATAAAAAGTGTGGGTTACTTTTCGTTTTTCTCCATTTCTTCTTTGAGGTTGGCAAGAGCGTCGATGTCGCCGAGAGTGGTCTTCTCCAGCTTGTCGGCCAGTTTCTTGGTGGCTTTAGCTGTGCTGACTTTCTCTTTGTTTTCGGCTTCTTCGTTCTGAGCTTTCTCCTTTTCAACCAAATCCTGAGCTATGCGGCTGTGCGAAACGATGATTTTCTTGTTCTCTTTGGAGAATTCGATAACTTTGAAATCGAGGGTTTCGTCCACTTTGGCCTTGGTTTTGTCCTCTTTTTCGAGATGACGAGCGGGAGCGAAGCCTTCAACGCCGTAAGGCAGAGCTATAACAGCGCCTTTGTCGTTTACGCTCATCACAGTGCCTTTGTGTATCGAGTTGATTGTGAAGATGCTTTCGAACACATCCCAAGGATTTTCCTCGAGTTGTTTGTGACCGAGGCTCAGGCGACGGTTTTCAACATCGACTTCGAGAACAACCACGTCGATTTTTTCACCGATTTTGGTGAATTCGGCAGGATGTTTGATTTTTTTGGACCACGAGAGGTCGGAGATGTGTATGAGGCCGTCGACGCCTTCTTCCATCTCAACAAAAATACCGAAGTTGACAAAGTTGCGGACGGTGGCTGTGTGTTTGGAACCCACAGGATATTTGTCGAGGATGGACAGCCAAGGATCGGGCATGAGCTGTTTGATGCCGAGGGACATCTTGCGTTCTTCGCGGTCGAGGGTGAGGATAACGGATTCCACTTCGTCGCCGACTTTGAGGAAATCGTGGGCTGTGCGCAGGTGCTGCGACCACGACATTTCGGAAACGTGGATGAGGCCTTCAACGCCGGGCATTATCTCTACAAAAGCGCCGTAGTCGGCCACAACAACGACTTTACCTTTCACTTTGTCGCCAACTTTGAGGTTGGGGTCGAGAGCGTTCCAAGGATGAGGTGTGAGCTGTTTCAGACCTAGGGCGATGCGGTTGGCCTTTTCGTCGAAATCGAGGATTACCACGTTGATTTTTTCGTCGAGGTGAACGATTTCTTCGGGATGGCTTATGCGGCCCCACGAAAGGTCGGTGATGTGGATGAGACCGTCAACGCCGCCGAGGTCGACGAATACGCCGTAGGAAACGATGTTCTTAACGGTGCCTTCGAGAACCTGTCCTTTTTCGAGTTTGGCGATGATTTCAGCTTTCTGGGCTTCGATTTCGTCTTCGATAAGGGCTTTGTGCGAAACGACAACGTTTTTGTATTCGTGGTTGATTTTCACCACTTTGAATTCCATGGGTTTGTCAACAAACACATCGTAGTCGCGGATGGGTTTCACATCGATCTGCGAACCGGGAAGGAAGGCTTCGATGTTGTCGAAAACGGTAACGATAAGACCGCCTTTGGTGCGGCTTTTCACGTAGCCGGTGATGACTTCCTGCGATTCGTAGGCTTGGTTTACGCGTTCCCACGATTTGAGGATGCGTGCTTTTTTGTGCGAAAGAATGAGCTGACCGTTGGAGTCTTCCTGACTTTCTACGTAAACTTCGATTTTGTCGCCCACTTTGATATCGGGGTTGTAGCGGATTTCGGATGCGGGTATAACGCCGTCGGATTTGAAGCCGATGTTAACCACAACTTCGCGGTCGGTTATTGCAACGATAGTTCCTTCAACAATTTCTTGTTCGGTGATTTGGTTGAAAGTTTTTTCGTAAGCTTCGTTGAGTTTTGCCTCTTCTTCGGCGGAGTATTTGCTTTTTTTCTTTCCGATTGCATTCCAATCGAAATCTTCAAGGGGTTGGATGTTTTTTAAATCCATCTTTTTTTTGTTTTTTTGTGACCTCTTGCCCGGTCGGGTTAAACTTAAATTACTTAATCATTTCAGCCTCAGGGTGTTGGCAAGAACACCCGCTGAAAAAATGACCCTGCAAAGATACTATTTTTTTTTGATATTTGAAGTTTCTTTGCAATTTATTTGCTGAAAAAAAGAAAAAAAGTGGTGTTACAGGTTTACTATCCAGCAATTTCTTTGTATAGTTCCACCATTTGGCGCGAAACAACCTCGGAGGTGAATTTCTCGCGCTGCGCCCTGCCTTTCTCCACAAGCTGCCGACGAAGGTTTTCGTCGTTGCAAAGCTTCAGCGCCTTGGTTGTGATATCGGCTATGTCGGTTGGATTGACGTACAATGCAGCATCGCCAGCCACTTCGGGCATCGACGACACGTTGGAGGTGATGACAGGCGTGTCGCAGCACATCGATTCCAACACTGGTATGCCGAACCCCTCGAACTCCGACACATACATCGACATCAAGGCGTTGGCGTAGAGAGCGGGGAAGTCGTCAAACAGGGCATTTTCCAAGATATGCACGCGGTCGGTAAGCCGCAACATGCTAATGTTGTCCATAAGAGTGTCGTAATAATCGGTGCGGTGTCCGCCAACTATCACCAAATGAATATCTTCAGGAAGATTGGAGAGAGTTTCCACTGCTGCCAGCTGATTTTTTCGTTTCTCTATTGTACCAACGCATATAATGTATTTTTGCGGCAGTTTGTAACGTTTCCGCACATCGTCCCTCACCTCGTCAATTTCGGAATGCCAGAACATCGGGTCGCAGGTCTGGTATATCACCCTTATTTTCTCTTCGGGCAATTGGAGAAATTCCATCAGGTCGCGTTTTGTCTGCTGGCTTGCGGCAACAACGATGTCGGCATTTTTGCATGCGTGCTGCAGCTTTTTGTGGTAGATATGACGATCGGTTTTGTTGTAAAGCTCGGGGTAACGCCAGTCGATAAGATCGTGAACGGTAACGACCTGTTTCACATTTTTTGGTACACAATAGGGCAGCTCGTTGCTGAGGCCGTGGTAGATACTGACTCTATCGGAGCGAAGGCGGAAGGAGACGCCGCAGGAACGCCAGAAATGCGGGAAGAAACGGGAAATCCCTTTGGGCATTATAACACGGAATTTCCTGTACATACTGAAATAGTTGGAGTAAGGGCCATCGTTGTCGGGAGTGTAGAGGACGGCCGAGATATCTTCGCCCGATTCGGCTATGCCGCCAATAAGATTACGGCTGTAGTTGCCCAGCCCTGTGCGGTTCTTGAATGCACGTTTTGCGTCAAAACCAATTTTCATCATCGTATTCTCGTTATTTTGAGGCTGCAAAAGTACGAAAAAAAATCGGAATTCGGAACTTGAAACTTGGAACTGATTGATAGTTTATAGTTTACAATTTATAATTGATAGTTGTTGGGACACACCGCATACGTCCGAATATATTTTTTTGAACACGGATAGCACGAATTTAGACGGTTTTTTTTGTAGGGACGCACTGCGTGCGTCCGATTAATACACCGCAACATTTTAAACATAACACACGAAGTGTTGATGAACACCAGTAAAATAAATAAATTTGTGAATAATTGCCACAAATATTCCATAAATTAATTAATGGATAATTATATGGTAATTTTCGTAAAAAAAATGACCACGACACACGAAGTGTTGATGAACACCGCTAAAATAAATAAATTTGTGAATAATTGCACGGATAAACACGGATTTTTTTTATGTTATGCCACCCCCTGCAGGGGTTCATATGTATCCGGCGTTTTCATCAGCAGGGGTTTACACCCATGCTGGTGTTTTACAAATTTGCAGGGGTTAACACCCCTGCCTGTGATATACCATTTCGCAGGGGTTAACACCCCTGCCTGTGATATGCCAGTCCTACGGACTTGTGACACACGGAACCCCCAACGGGGGTGAAACAATACAGGCAGGCGGCGTAAGCCCCTGCCCATTGTATGCAAAACACAAAAAAACGTGGCGTTGCCACGTTTTTTTTATTCCAAAATCCGAAATCCTAATTCCGAATTAATTACAAGTTTTTTACAAGACGCACAGACCTCCCGTTTCTGCGGTAGTTGCTGGAACTCATCGGAGTAATATGCGAGCTACCTAACACCACGGCGTAGGAATTTTCGCTATTGAAGTGCGTGGAAGACCAGTACCAGCCGTAGGAACCGACATCGGTGAGCGAAGTTCCATTGCGGTTGCCTGTAACGGCAGGCAGGAATACACAACCGGCTGCCTCAAGAGTGGCCCATCCGGCAGAGGTGCATCTCGTGCCCCACGGACTAGGAGCATTGATAGTGCCCCAAGTAACAAAAAATCTGTTGTATCCTAATATTGGAAAATTCTCACCAGCCTTACTGCACGGCCATAATTGCGGGAACCTTGACCAAAGCCAGTAGGTACTTTATGGCCATAACCATTGTTAACAGCATCTTTTGCAATATAGGGTATATAACAAGACGGGACAGTAACATTAGCGTCTTCATAATGGGTGGCAGTATGCAATTCCGCGAAACTAGTATTATATCTTACATCACCCGAATAATGTGTGGTTGTACCTGTTCCTGATGCAGCTCTAATGCCTGAAGCCGGCAAGAAGAAAGCTCCTGCTTTTTCCATACTTGTCCATTGAGATGTGTTATAGGTATTAAGATTGTAATAATTTGTACTACAGGACACTACATCATTGACAAGAGTTCCGTACTCGTACCAATGCGCAGCCGACCGTGGAGCAGGCGTGGGATCAGGAGTAAATGACAGGCCAGATGGCAATACAAAAGATTCGTGCAAAATAATAAAACCTTCTATACCATTCACCGTGGCATGGCCTCTCAAATTTGCTGCATTTGGCCTATCAAACCACAAATACATCATTTCGTCATTGGTTGGTGTGCGCCATGTTCCCGGGGGGTCGTTCTGTCCTGTTTTCGGGTTGTATATTTCGTTATACTCACCCCAATCATACCAAGTGCCGTTAATATCTCTATTAGAGCCGTTTGGATCAGGACCGTAACCGTCATTACTACTACCTGCTGACCAAGGCTCAAACTTTGTTGAGTATGAATCGTTGGCAGTGTTGTCCCAGCCGCTTGTAGCCCAGCCAAAAAGGTCTATCCAGCCATTGTAGTTTGATGCTATATTATCGTTGTTGGAACCGATTATATCCCATTGGTTTGGCGCGAAACGCCATGTGCCTGTCTTTGTGCCGCCGCTTGCCACCTGGTGGCTACCCTGAACAGCGTTGAACTGAAGGTTGGCAGGGGCAAACTCGAGAACACCGTACGGTGTGTAAAAAGCCATAGCGTGGTTGTCGAAATTCCCTGTCAGTGTGGTGGTGTAGATATGGTTTCGCAACAGTGTCGTATTGGCTTTGTTCACCTCGTGGTAGTAGCCGTCGGTGCGAAACACCCGCATTTTCAGGCTTTTGTTTGCCATGGGAGGCAGAAGCACATAAATATCGGCGCCGCTCGAAATGTCGATGCCGTCGGTGTTGCCGTTTTTCAGGTTCACAACAAGCTTGTCCTCGTCGCTGGCTGTGGCGGTGTCTAAAATTCTTATGGTGTCGTTTACGGCATCGTGCTCTATCTTTAACGTACCGGCGACCTTGCTGTTGTCGCTACGGAAAGTCATTTTATTTATCGTAACACCCGGAGCAGCGTTGATGTGCACTTTCAGCACTGCGCACAGGTTGCGCATCTGGAAGGGCACACGCAGGTGGTCGGCAGGCACTTGCGCATATCCCACCATATAGTTGTAGCCTTTCAGAGCGTTTTTATTTATGTCGAAAGTCTGAACGGCGGGCATCTCCACAATAAGCCTCGACACGGAGTAGCTCCGCGGTATGCCGGAAGTATAATCGGGAGCCAGATTTGTGGGATATACGGCCCAGAAAGCATGTTCGCTGCCCGATGGCGCACCTGTAGCCAGCATGGCAAAGGCATCTCCGTAGAACACAGCGGTTGTGCCGCCTCCCTCGTAAGTGGTGAAATGTTTGCCGTTGATGCTTATGGAGTCGCCAACTTCCCACAGCACATCGTTGCCGCTTAGATAAGCCTTGTCGGCAGTGGGCAGCGAGGCTTCGGCTATTATGGTGTGTTTCTCTCCGGGTGTAAACAGCAGGAGGTCTCTATTATTGAACATATCTTCTGTGCAAGCCGAGGCAAGTATCGCCAATATGCCAATAATAAGCAGTCTTTTTATTTCTTTCATTTTTGTTTTCATTTGTTTCATATCGTTTTATTATTTATAAAATTCGTGGCAGATGCAAGCTACATCCGCCATGGTGTTGTCATTTGTCATTCCACAAAGTCTTTGATAAGACGCACGGCCCTGCCCATCCATCGGCGGCCGGTACCAAAGTCCAAACTATAATTATCGTTGGTGCTCCACGAGGTAAAATAAGGGATATAGCATTCGCCCGAAGAATGAATAATAGAGGATGCGTTGCCTATATAATGAGAGCCCGAGTGATAATCGCCGAATTCCATTACGGAATAAAGTTCCACTGCGGTACTCAGATATCCGGCTGCGGGCAGGAATGTGGCGCCTGCCTCTTCCATAATGGCCCATTGTGATTCGGTGAACACATTATCAAGGTAATAGTTGACACCTTCCACAAACACGTAGGGGTCGGGGTTGAGCACTATGCCGTTGGGTTTAAGCCACAGGTCGGGCAGAATAACCATGCCATACACACCGTTTACTGTGGCGTGGGCACGTTTGTTTACGGCATCTTCGCGCAAGTACATAAAATAATTCCATTCTTCGTAGGTGAAAGTGTACCAAGTGCCGTGTGGGTCGATGTTGCCGGTTTTGGGGTTATAAATGTCGTTGAACAACCCCCAGTCGTAATAGGTGCCGGTAAGGTCGGGATTGCTGTTGTTTGTCGAAGGGCCGTAGCCATAATAGTTGTATGTGGCATCGACAATAGTTTCTGTAGTTTCCCATGGTTGGAAATTTACCGAATTGGGGTCGTTGGCCCGGTTGTCCCAGCCGCTTGTCCCCCAACCGAAAAGGTCTATCCAACCGGCGTAGGACGAGGATTTGAGCTTGTTGTTGCATTTAACGCCGTTGGCATAAACGGTGCCGTAGTCGGTTGTTGCATCTGCAAATTGTTTTACATCTTTGTTAACACCTCCCACAAAGTCCCACTGGTGCTCGGCGAAACGCCAAGTGCCGGCGGCAGTGCCTGTGGCAGTGGTGTGTGTGGTGGGGGTTGTGCCGCCGCCTGTGGCGCTCCACTGCAGGTTGCCGGGGGCAAACAGCACTTTTTTGGTGGGCGACACGGAGTAGTAGATGTCGTATTTTTTTATTTCGTTGATAGCAACGGAAGTGGTGTAGATATGATTGCGTGCGAGTGTGGCTGTGTTTGTGGACTTTTCAAAGAAGTATCCGTCGGTGTTGTAGATTCTCATTGTGAGGTTCTTGCTTGCCAAAGGAGGCAGAACGGCATATACAACGGCTGGCTGTGTGGAGATATCCACATAGTTGTTCTGGCCGTCGCTGACATTGATGGCAACATTGTCTGAAGTAGCGTCGGACACACCTGTAATTGTGGGGTTGAGGCTGTTGGCGCTAACGGTGAAGGTGCCCGACATGGGAGCGTTTTCGCTGCTGAACACAACTTTATTTATGTGGCTGTTGGTTAGCGTGGTTCCCGATTGCGGGGCAATGGTTACTGCCAGCACCGCGCCGAGATTGCGCATCTGGAAATCGACGTTCTGCTCGCCGGCATCCACTTGGCTGTAGGCCGCCATATAGTTGTACTGTCCGATGAGAGTTTTTTCGTCCACCGTGCTATAGTTCTGTGTGGCAGGCAAAGTCACGGTAAGTCCGTCCAACTGGAAATTGGCCGGCACCAGCGAGGTGTTGTTCTCGGCCAATGTGGAGGGATATACGGCCCAGTATATGTCCTTGTCGCCCTGGGTATTTTGCAGAGCCCTAACCTCGCCCCTGAATCTGGCTGAGGTGCCGTTGACTTCGTAGGCCGCAATGTTGGTGCCGTTTATGTTGAGCACGTCGTCGTTTTCCCATATGACGTTGTTGTTGTCATATATGTCAAGGAAAGCCTTGTTTACGTGGTTGTTGGGCATACCGGCTGTGGCTTCGATGTAACGCACCACACCCGTATGGGTGCCCGAAGTGTTTAAAGTGAGCTCTTCCTTACTACACGAGGCAGTCATCATCATTATCGCGCTCATTGCCACAAGGCTGCCTATTGTCAAAAAAACGTGTCTCATCTCTCTATCCTCTTATAAACAAGCATTTTATGTTATTTCGGTTATTTTTTTACAAGAAACATTTTTTCAATTATTATGGTCGGGCACCATGTGCCCGACCATAATAACAAGTAATTTTCGATATAAAAAGTTTCGGCTATTATTCCTCAAACTCTTTTATCAAGCGCACTGCTCTACCGTACCAACGGCTTCCCGCTGCGGGTGATAAGCTGTAGCTCTCGTTGAATGACCATGTTGTGAAGTATGGGATATAATTTTCATAGCTGTTAATAGCAGTGCTCGAATGATAATCGCCAAAATCACCGATGGATATCATTCTTGTGCGGCTTCTGTATCCTGCTGCAGGTAAGAAAGTAGCACCGGCATCTTCCATCTTCTGCCATTGGGTGGAATTGTATTTGTTGCGTTCATAGCAGTCTTCGTTAACAACAGGTGCACTGTGGTAGAAAGACACACCTTCAGGTTGTATCCACAGGTCGGGAATCATAACAAGACCTCTAACTCCGTTTACAGTGGCCCAGCCATACTTATCAGAGGCATTGGCACGCTGTCCTACCAAATAAAGCCATTCGTTGTATGTGATGGTGTACCATGTTCCGGGGGCATCTGTCTTACCCGTAGCGGGATTGTAGATGGCATTGAATTCACCCCAGTCGTAATAAGTACCTGTTATATTTGGATTGGGATTGTTGATTGCGGGTCCGTAGCCGTTGGTGTTGTAATCGATATCCACCACGGTATATGATGTGGCAGTATCCCAAGGATGGAAATGTATCGAGGTGCGATCCACAGCTGTGTTGTCCCAGCCGCTTGTGGCCCAACCGAACATATCTATCCATCCGGTATAGTCTTCTGCAATAAGGCTGTCGTGACATTTCACGCCGTTGGCGTAAACATTGCCATAATCTGTTGTGGTGCCGCCATATTGTGCAGAACTGTAGTTATATCCTCCCACAAAACTCCACTGATGCTCGGCGAAACGCCAAGTGCCAGGAGCTGTGCCGAGAGCGGTAACGTGTGTTGTACGGGTTGTGCCGCCGCCTGTGGCGCTCCATTGCAGGTTGCCGGGCGAGAACACCACTTTCTTGGTGGGCGACACGGAGTAGTAGATGTCGTATTTTTTTATTTCGTTGATGGCGATGGAGGTGTTGTAGATGTGTGTGCGGGCGAGGGTGGCCGAGTTGGTGGTTTTCTCAAAGAAATATCCGTCGGTGTTGTAGATTCTCATTGTGAGGTTCTTGCTTGCCATAGGAGGCAGAACGGCATAAACAACGGCCGGCTGTGTGGAGATATCCACATAGTTGTTCTGGCCGTCGCTGACATTGATGGTAACCTTGTCTGAAGTAGCGTCGGACACACCTGCAATTGTCGGGTTGAGGCTGTTGGCGCTTACGGTGAACGTGCCAGACAAGGGTGCATTGTCGCTGATGAACACAACTTTATTTATATGGCTGTTGGTCAGCGTGGTTCCCGATTGAGGGGCAATGGTTACTGCCAGCACCGCACCGAGGTTGCGCATCTGGAAATCGATATTCTCCTCGCCAGCATCGACTTGGCTGTAGGCCACCATATAGTTGTACTGGCTGATGAGAGTTTTTTCGTCCACCGTGCTATAGTTCTGTGTGGCAGGCAAAGTCACGGTAAGTCCGTCCAACTGGAAATTGGCCGGCACCAGCGAGGTGTTGTTCTCGGCCAAGGTGGAGGGATATACGGCCCAGTATATGTCCTTGTCGCCCTGGGTATTTTGCAGTGCCCTAACCTCGCCCCTGAATCTGGCTGAGGTGCCGTTCACGTCGTAGGTTCTAATGTTGGAACCGTTGATGTTCAGCAGGTCGTTGTATTCCCATATGACTTTGTTGTTGTCATATATGTCAAGGAAAGCCTTGTCAACGTTGCTGTTGGGCATGCCGGCAGTGGCTTCGATGTGGCGGACCACACCGGTGTGCGTGCCCGAATTTTCTAACGTCAGTTCTTCTTTGCTACACGAGGCGGCCATAACAATCATTGCACTAATTGCAACGAGGCTGCCGATAGTTTTAAATCCGTTTTTCATCGTTTGTAGGAAATTTGAAGGGGTAAATCATTATATATACATTATATTATTTGCACAAAAAGGCAATCCCACCAACCGCGGGACTGCCCAAAATGAAACAGAGGCGTAAAGACGATCAAAACACGCCTCTGTACCACCAAAAAATTCAATATTATTATATGTGTTTGAATTGATGCCAGAAAAAAGGCAAACCCATGGATCGTGCTTGCCCAAAAAAAATGCGATTGAGGCGCACGAACAAACAAAAGCGCACCTCAACGACACCATAAATATCGAATTAGTGTAAAAAGAGCCTGTCTTTCCCTTTTGTGCACAAAAAGGCAATCCCTCAATGAGGGAATGCCTAATAAAGGTATATGATAGAACTGATAGATGCAAACAATCAGGCCTTTGTTTTACAGAAAAAGAAGTAGTGAGTGGGGCTCCGCCTTGTGGCGAAACACCATTTTTCTTGTTCAAGAAACGAAAACAATTATGATATACAGCACTAATTGTTTTTCTCATCTGTTTTTCTCACCCTATCCCTGTCGGGTTAATGTCCAACAGTGCCCATTGGAAATAAACAATACAAAACGGAGCGTGGCACTGACAACCCTCTCTTCGTGTGAAGGCGTGAGAAAATACCATAAGGCTAGGAGAAAAGTAGAACAGTCCACGCATAGGTGTGCGTACGTCCTATATACTTTCTTGAGCCTTGTAGAAAATTTCTCACGTTTTCACATCCAAGAAAAGCATAACGCTTCGTGATTTCTTCTTTCGAAATCGGCTGCAAAATTACAACTTTTTTTTATATTGGCAAATTATTTTTAATAAATACAAATTAAATTATTGTATATAAATATTTTAATTTGAAGACATTTTTTCACACATGGCACAAAAACCACAAATAAAAGATAAAAATATGGCAATTTTCAACCATTATTTTGCAGTTGAGAAATGAAATTTTGTGGGGGACACACTGCGTGCGTCCGAATACATTTTTTTGAACACGAATAGCACGAATTTACACGAATTTATTGTAGAGACGCACGGCCGTGCGTCTGAATATATTTTTAAACACAAATGTCCGTAAATTATCCACAAATAAATTAATGGATAATTACATGGTAATTTTCGTAAAAAAACACGGATATGCGTGTGGGAATGTAGGGACGCAAAATTTTGCGTCCTTTTTTCAATTTTGACCACGGATAGCACGGATTTACACGAATTTTGTTGTAATGCGTTGCGGGCGGGAATTTGAACACGAATTGCCATAAATTGACCATAAATAAATTAATGAATAATTACATGGTAATTTTCGTAAAAAACACGGATATGCGTGTGGGAATGTAGGGACGCAAAATTTTGCGTCCTTTTTTCAATTTTGACCACGGATAGCACGGATTTACACGAATTTTGTTGCAATGCGTTGCGGGCGGGAATTTGAACACGAATTGCCATAAATTGACCATAAATAAATTAATGAATAATTACATGGTAATTTTCGTAAAAAAACACGGATATGCGTGTGGATTTGTAGAGACGCACGGCCGTGCGTCTCTACGGCACGAACACAACGCCCCCGCCCGAATAAAATAATGGTAAATTTTCGAGAATTTTCGTAAAAAAAATGTATTTTTGCAAAAAAATAAGCGCAAATGACTCCGTTCAAAAGATACTGTTTTGCAGTCGTTTCGGCCATTTCTCTGGCTTTTTTTGCCGCTTGTGTACGCCCTGCGGAAAAAAAAATTATCAACGGCGAGGCACAAGGCACCTACTACGCCATAACCTACTACGACACGCAGAACCGCGACCTTAGCACGGCCATCGACTCCATACTCGCCGATTTCGACCAAACAGCCTCGCTGTGGGTGGGCAACTCGCTGATTCGCCGCATAAACGGCAACTCCGACTCGGTTCTCAACGAGCTTTTCTGCGACCTGCTCGACAAGTCGCTACGGGTGAACCGTCTTTCGGACGGATATTTCGACTGCACCGTGGGCAAGCTGGTGAACGCATGGGGCTTCGGTTTCAAGCAGGGACAGGACTTGGACAGCCCCACTGTGGACAGCCTGCGGCAATACACCGGACTGCCGCTGGAGATAATCAACCGCGACGGCAACAAAATTCTCCGCAAGGCGCGTCCCGAAACGGAACTCGATTTTAACGCCATAGCGCAGGGCTACTCGGTGGACATTGTAGCCGATTTTCTGCAATCGAAAGGAATACAGGACTTTATCATCGACATCGGGGGCGAGGTGATAGCCCGCGGCAACAAACCCGACGGAAGCCGATGGACGGTGGGCGTGGAGCGCCCGGCCGAGAGCCAATTCGCCGAAAGGCAGATGGACATCAAAGTTTCGATTGCCGACCAATCCATAGTAACATCGGGCAACTACCGCAAATTTTACGAGAAAGACGGTGTGAAATACTCCCACACCATCGACCCGCACACGGGATACCCCGTAAACCACTCGCTACTAAGCGTTTCCGTAATAGCCGACAGCGCTTGGAAAGCCGACGCCTTTGCCACTGCTTTTATGGCAATGGGCATGGAAAAAGCCCTGCAATACATCGAAAACAACGACGAGATAAAATCGGCGTACTTTATTTACAACGAAAACGGCGAATACAAGACCTTCGCCACCGAAGAATTCAAGAAAAACATCGTAACACAATAAAACACACCCGCTTATGAAATCAATGACCGGCTTTGCCAAAACACAGCAACAATGTGGCACGGCTGTATATACAGTAGAAATCAAAACCCTGAACAGCAAGCAGATGGACGCCACGGTGAAAATCCCCGCCGAGCTACGCAGCAAAGAGCTGGAGATTCGCGCCATGCTCAACGCCCTCGAGCGCGGCAAAATAGATTTCGTGCTAACCTGCGAAGGCGGCGACACCCCCGCCGCAACCATCAACCACGCTGTGGCCAAAGCCTATTTCGACGAACTGACCACCCTATACAACGAACTGGGGCAGAGCACCGAAGGACTGATGGAAAGCGTACTGCGCCGCCCCGACGTGTGGGAAACCACCGACGACACCTCCATCGACGACAGCACATGGAACTCCATTGCCGAACACATCAAAAACACAATTAAAGTGGTGGACGAAACCCGCCTGCACGAAGGCGAGATACTGAAAGCCGATTTCTACAAGCACATCGACCTCATACAGCAGAAACTAAACCATGTGCCGCAGTACGAGACCCAGCGCATCGAGCAACAGAAAGAACGCCTGCGCAAAAGCCTCGCCGAACTGGACACCACCGCCGACGAAAACCGTTTTGAGCAAGAGCTCATCTATTACCTCGAAAAACTCGACATCACCGAGGAAAAAGTGCGTCTGCAAAAGCATATCGACTACTTTGTGGAAACAATGGAACAAGCCGAGAGCACCGGAAAGAAACTCGGTTTCATAGCTCAGGAGATGGGACGCGAGATAAACACCATGGGCTCCAAAGCCAACCACACCGAAATACAGAAACTTGTGGTGGTGATGAAAGACGAACTCGAAAAAATCAAGGAACAGCTTGGCAACATACTGTAAACCAATAACAAACCTTCCGCAATGAAAAGAATTATTGGCTTAGGCAACGCACTTACCGACGAGCTGGTGATGCTCCCCTCCGACGAGATGCTCGACAACCTCGGGCTGCCGAAAGGCAGTATGCAGATTATCAGCGCAGAGCGTTACCTTTCGATAAAGAAAGACATACGCGGGCTGAAAAAGAAGATACTGCCCGGCGGTTCGGCAAGCAACACTTGCCGCGGCATTTCGCATCTGGGCGGCGACGCCTCGTTTGTGGGGATGGTGGGAAACGACGACATCGGGGCACTGTTCGAGGACGAGATGCGGCAGAGCTGCACCACTCCCCTGCTGATGCACAGCGACACTCCCAGCGGAACAGCACTCACCTTCATCACGCCCGACAGCGAACGAACCTTCGCCACCTGTCTCGGCGCAGCTCTGGAGATGAGCGCACGGCACCTCACCAAAAAGACCTTCAAAGGCTACGACATACTCCACATAGAAGGCTACCTGCTTCAGAACCACAAACTTGTAAGCAAAGCCCTTGCCCTTGCCAAAGAAAACGGGATGAGCGTTTCGATGGACCTCGCGTCGTACAACATAGTACTGGAAAACCTCGACTTTCTGCACGATGCAATCCCCAACTTTGTCGACATATTGTTTGCCAACGAGGAGGAGGCCAGAGCTTTCACCGGAAAAGCCCCATCAGAGGCCCTCGACGAGATTGCCTCCATGTGCCACACCGCCATAGTGAAAGTGGGTCGCAAAGGCTCTTTCGTGAAAAGCAACGGCAAAGTGTGGGAGATTGGCATTTCGGAACACAAAACAGTGGACTCCACAGGCGCGGGCGACTTCTACGCCGCAGGCTTCCTCTACGGCATAGCCGCAGGACACGACGTATGCACCGCTGCCAACATCGGCAAACTGCTGTCGGGGAACATAGTGTCGGTGGTGGGCGTGCGACTGACCGACAAACAATGGGCCAAAATACGCAACGACATAGCCAAAGGCAATTTCTGAACACCCGACAGAAAGCCCCATAAAACGACGTAACACTATTTGCGACTTATCACCAACGTTGTTTTAATAACTTATTTCCCGACAAGGGCAAATATCGAAAGCGTATTTGTATCTTTGCAAACGCATTTATAAAAAAGAACACAGGAAATAATCAAACAAAATATTGATAATGAAAAAATTAGCCACTATTTTGATTGTGTTGTGCGTAACGGCAACCGCTCTCGCGCAACAGAAAGGCAAAAACACATTCACCTTTACCACAGGCAAATATACCGATGAACTGAGAGCCTTTTTCGACCAGGACAAAAGCGCCGACAAAGCGCAGCAGCAAGCATACGCCAAAATGGTGTCCGAATACCTCGGCGTTTGGAGCGAACTAACTCCCGACATGAAGACCAAAGTGGTTGGAATCTCCAACCAGATGGTGAAACTCAAATGCAAACCCTCCGACATGTCCGATTTTGTCGCCGTGCAGAAAGTGGTTTACAAAGGCGGCAACTTCGACGGATGGCTGCAATGCACCGAAAAGATGAAGAAACTCAAGGACTTGGGCGAGTGGTTCGAATACACCACCACACTTATCGAGAAAAACACCATCTTCGCCTCCAAAAGCTCCAAATGGGAATACCAGCCCGGCAGCACCTTCAAATTCAAACTCGACAACGGCCAGCCCACCATTGTTTTCGACAAATCGTTCGAACTGCACTACGGCTCCGACAAGGAGATGTGCTCGCTCTACGGCACCACCGGCGTTTACTACTACAACACCAACAAATGGCTGGGACGCGGCGGCCGCGTGGACTGGAGCCGCACAGGCCTTTCGGTGAACGAATGCTACGCCAAACTGAAAAGATACGAGGCCAACACCAAATTCCCAAAATTCAGCGCCGACTCGGTGGAGTTCGTCAACACCAAATATTTCAAAGAACCCATCCTCGGGCACCTCGACGAACATGTTACCATGCCGATGGACAAAGACAAATACACTTTCCCTAAATTCAAATCGTACACCAAAAACTTCATGCTCAAGGACATTGTGAAAAACGTGGACTACAGCGGCAGCTTTATGATGAACGGCAACAAGTTCCTAACCTCCGACGCCACCTCGTCGGCAAACCTCATTTTCTACCGCAACGGCAAACGGTTCCTCATCGTCAACTCGTACAAATTCACCATCGCCCCCGAGCAGATTTACTCCGAAAAAGCCAACATCACCATCTACATCGACCAAGACTCCATAACAAACTCGGGCGTGTCGGTGCGCTACATACCCGCCAACAAGCAGGTGATGATTATCAACGACCGCAAACGCAACTACTACAGCCCATACAACAACACCTACCACGCTCTCGACATGTACTGCGAGTCCATCATCTGGAAACTCGACGACGACATACTCGACATATCGATGCTGCGCCAGCAGGGAGCACAGTCGTTCTCATCCTTCGAGTCGAGCAACTACTACTCCCTCGACAAATATATGAACATACAGGGCATCGACCAGATAAGCCCGCTGCAAAGGGTTTACCTCTACTGCAAGAAAGAAGGTCAGAACGAATTTTTCATCGACGAATTCTCCATCTACATCAGGATGGACCTGATACAGGCCAAGCAGATGATTCACAATCTGGCTAAAGCCGGTCTCGTTACTTTCGATGAAGGAAGCGGGCGCGTTACCGTAAAAGACAAACTCTACGACTACGTGAAGGCCTACGCCAAAGCCAAGGACATCGACTACGACGCCATCAACCTTGTGTCGGCCACAAAAAACACCTCCAACGCCATTCTCGACCTGAAATCGAACGACCTGAAAATGGAAGGCGTGGAGAAATTTATTGTGAGCGACTCGCAGAAAGTGGCAATCTACCCCAAAGACCAGAAAATTGTGGTGAAGAAAAACCGCGACATACTGTTCGACGGATACATAAACGCTGGCAAGTTCGAAATGATTGTTTCGAACAGCACTTTCAGCTACGACCAATTCAAACTCGACCTGCCGCAAATCGACTCGATGTGGTTCTCCGTAACCTCGTTCACCAACCCGCCCAAGTGGGAACGCGTCAAATCTCCTATCAACCAGCTTGTAGGCGAGATACTCATCGACGCCCCCGACAACCACTCCAGCCTCAAACGCACCAAAGACTACCCCATTTTCAACAGCAAACAAAACAGCTACGTGTACTACGACAACAAGGCCACACGTATCAAAGGCTACGACCGCAAACGTTTCTTCTACACCCTCAAGCCGTTCACCATCAAAAAGATGCTCAAATTCGAGACCGACAGCCTTGTGTTTGCCGGAACCCTCAACTCGGCAGGCATATTCCCCGAACTCAACGAGCCTCTGCGCGTCCAACCCGACTACTCGCTCGGCTTTGTGATGAACACCCCCAAAAACGGTCTCCCGCTCTACGGCGGCAAAGGACACTACAACAAAACCATCGACCTGAGCTACAAAGGATTCCTCGGCCAGGGCGAGATAGCCTACCTCAGCTCCGTAACCAAAAGCAACGACATAGTGTTCCTGCCCGACTCTATGTACGCCACCACCGACACTTTCTACATAACCGAACAGCTGGCCGGCGGCACCGACTTCCCCGACGCACAGATTGGCAAAGCCAATGAACGCTGGTACCCCTACCGCGACGAGATGATCATAGCCCAACGCAGCAAAAGAGAACCGTTCAGCATGTACCACAAAGAGACACAGCTCGCCGGACAGCTCACCCTGCGTCCATCCGGACTCATCGGCTCCGGAGTAGCAACATTGCTCGACGCCGAAATCACCTCCGACACTTTCAACATGCGCCGCACAACGATGGACTCCAAACACTCCACCTTCAAGGTCAAATCCGAGCTGTTCGACAACTGGGCCTTCTGCGCCAACAACGTACGCTCCAGTATCGACTACAAAAACCGCAAGGGCGACATTGTGAGCAACGAGGAGATAAACCGCGTAACCCTGCCCATGATGAACTACGCAGCCTATATCGACAAAGCCACTTGGGCCATGGACAAACAAGAACTCTCGCTTAAAAACAGCAAATCGGAAAACACCGGCGGAATGGAGAAACTCGACATACGCCAACGTGTACACAAAGGCATGCCCGGAGCCCTGTTTGTTGGCACCTCGCCTTCGCTCGACAGCCTCAACTTCTATTCCACCGAAGGAGTGTTCCGCTACAATCAGGCACGTATGACTGCCAAAAACGTGTTCCTTGTTTACGTGGCCGACGCCGCCATAGCCCCCAACGGCGACTCGCTGCAAATACTGGCCAAAGGCAAGATGGAGAAACTGGAGAAAGCTCGCATACTGGCCGACACCGAAAACAAATACCACCTGATGTACGACGCCTCATGCGACATAGCGTCGAGAACGATGTACACAGCCTCGGCAATAATCGACTACATCGACGAAAACAAGAAAGTGCAGAAAATACCCCTCACCACCGTTATGCCAAACAACCAAGGCATCACCAACGGCAAAGGCATCATCAACGAAAACGACGACTTCAAGCTCAGCCCGGCCTTCCGCTATATGGGCGAAGTGGCCGTCAACGCTCAGGACAAAGACTACCTTTTCACCGGTGGAGTGCAACTTGTGCACAACTGCGTGAAAGAGGGCGAGGAACTCGGTTTCCTGCGCTTCAAAGGCAATATCGACCCGCAACACATCGAAATACCCGTGGATGAGATACCTACCGACAGCAAGAACAACCGCATGACCGCCTCCATACTCTTCAACACCGACGACCTGAAAGCCTACAGCGCCTTCCTTACCAAGGACAAGGCCGCCGACAACGAAATTCTGGGCGCCGCAGGATTCCTCTCATATGACAAAATACGCAAAGAGTACCGTATTGCCAGCCACGAAAAACTCGAAAACATAGCCGAGGTACCGGGCAACTACCTGTCGCTTAAGACAGAGACCTGCGAGGTGGGAGGCGAAGGTCAGCTCAATTTCGGCATCAAACAAAACTTCGTAAAAACCTACTCATACGGCAGCATAACTGTTGACGACAAGAAAGACGATTGCGACATCAGCATGCTGTTCGGATTCGAATTCCCGATTGCCGAAGAGGCACTGAACATGATGGGACAGTACATAGCCGACGACCTGGGCCTTGCCCCCGCCGACCGCGAAAACCCCATGATGCGTAAAGCTCTGATGACAGCCATGGGCGACGAAAAAGGCGATGAGACCTACAGCGACTTCGTGGGCTCCGGCGATTTCAGCAAAATACCCGATGCGTTCAAATACACACTGTTCTTCAGCAACATCAAATGGAAATACCTGCAAGGGTTCGGATACTACTGCAACGGCCCGGCCAACCTCGCAAGCGTGGGCAAAATACAGATACACAAAAAGGTACGCACCAAAATGCAGTATGTAAAACGCAAATCGGGCACCTACCTGACCATATACCTGCAAATAGCCAAGGACCACTGGTACTATTTCAACTACGACATGACCAAACACGTAATGCTCATCAAATCGAGCTTTGTTGAATTCGACGACCTGATTCGCGGAGCCAAGGACCGCGAAGTAAAGACCTCCGACGGAACATACCGCTACCGCCTCGTTACCAACGCCTCCGAAGTGTCCAAATTCACCAAGAAAATGGAGACTTTCGAGGACGACGGCAGCGACGACCTATACGAGGAAGAAGAGGACCCGGGCGACAACGAATAACAACCCGAACAACATAACAACAAACGAAAAATCGTAAAAAAATCGTATCTTTGCATTTTTAATAGAACATCACACTAACAAAAAAAAATGGAATACAACACCAAAAGACCAAAACTGCAGATTACCGACTACGGACGCAACATCTACAAACTGATAGACTACGCCAAAACCATCGAAGACCGCGACAAACGCAACGCCGTGGCAGCCTGCATAGTAAACGTGATGGCGCAAGTGAACCCCAAAGTGAAGGAAGAAACCGACTACAAACACAAACTATGGGATCACCTGCTGCTGATGTCCAATTTCGAACTCGATGTGGACAGCCCCTACCCCGTTTCGCACGAGAACAACATCACTTTCGAGCCTAAGCCGCTGAAATACAAAACTAACCATATCAACTACCGCCACTACGGAAAAGTACTCGAAGACCTTATCGAAAAAGTGGCCTCCTACCCCGAAGGCGAGGAAAAAGACGTACTCATCGAGCTTATCGCTCACCAGATGAAACGCTCATACCTCACATGGAACCGCAACACCGTGAGCGACGACATCATTTTTGAGCAGTTCGACCGCCTGAGCACCGGAAAACTGAAACTCCGCGACGACTTCCAACTACTTGCAAACAAGGAATACGAAGACGGCTCATCTTCCAGCAACAACAAAAACCAAAACCCCAACCGCATCAAGAAAAAACAGGGACAGAAACATCAGGCCAACTCGGTAAAAGTGAAAGCCAACAAAAAAAACAAAAACTTCCAAAACAATAAATCCAACAACAAATAACAACAATTTTACACTCCGACACTTATGAGTTCTTTCGAGATAATAGGCGGCAAAAGGCTATCGGGCGAGATAATACCGCAAGGTGCCAAAAACGAAGCACTGCAGGTGATATGCGCCACTGTGCTCACCTCCGACAAGGTGGTTATTGAAAACATACCCGACATACGCGATGTGAACAAACTCATCGACATACTGCGCCTTATCGACGTAAAAGTGGAGCGGCTCAGTTCCGACACCTATTCCTTCCAAGCCGACAACATCGACCTGAACAAACTCGAAAGCGACGAATTCTGCGACTCGGCATCCAAGCTGCGCGGCTCCATAATGCTGGCAGGACCGCTGCTGTCGCGGTTCGGCAAAGCAACATTCCCACAACCGGGAGGCGACAAAATAGGACGCCGACGCCTCGACACACACTTCATCGGGTTTGAAAAACTCGGCGCCACAATCGACTACAACTACCGCTACTACACCATCACCGCAAACCAGCTCAACGGTTGCTACATGCTACTCGACGAAGCCTCCGTAACCGGCACCGCCAACATAATAATGGCCTCCATTCTTGCCAAAGGCACCACCACAATAATGAACGCCGCCTGCGAACCATACGTTTACCAGCTGTGCAAGATGCTCAACAATATGGGAGCGCAGATTTCCGGCGTCGGCTCCAACCTGCTAACTATCAACGGAGTAACCTCTCTCAAAGGATGCACCCACCGCCTGCTGCCCGATATGATCGAGGTAGGCAGCTTTATCGGCCTTGCAGCCATGACACAGTCGGAGATAACGCTGAAAAACGTGGGCATGGAACATCTGGGACTTATTCCCAACGTGTTCCGCCGTCTGGGAGTAAGTATTTTCCAAAAAGACGACGACCTGATAATACCGTCGCAGGAACACTACACTGTAGAGCGCTTTATGGACGGCTCCATAATGACCATCTCCGACGCCCCGTGGCCCGGCTTCACCCCCGACCTTATAAGCATAGCCCTTGTGGTGGCCATTCAAGCCAACGGCAGCGTTCTGATACACCAGAAAATGTTCGAAAGCCGTCTGTTCTTCGTGGATAAACTGATAGACATGGGCGCACAGATAATACTTTGCGACCCTCACCGAGCCACGGTGATAGGCCTCAACCGCGAACATAACCTGCGCGGAATACGCATGAGCTCCCCCGACATACGCGCCGGAGTGGCACTGCTCATCGCCGCACTCTCGGCCACAGGCAAAAGCCGCATCGACAACATCGAACAGATAGACCGCGGCTACCAAAACATCGACAAGCGCCTGCGCGACATCGGCGCCGAAATTATTCGCATCGATTAAATACATTATACAGTGATTTTCGACAAACTATTCAACAAAATCAACTCCGACGGCACTCTTGCAATGCTGCAGACCGACATCCATTCGCACCTTATACCCGGTGTCGATGACGGCTCGCAAAGCTACAACACCTCCATCGACTGCATATACGAGATGGCAAATCTGGGATACACCAAAATTTGCCTCACACCACACTTCCAGACACACAAATTCAAAAACGACGAGGACGACATCCTAAAACGCGCCGAGGAATTGCGGCAAGTAATTGCTGATAACAAAATAGAAATGGAACTTACCGTAGGCGGCGAATACCTTGTCGATAGCGGTTTCCGCAACCGCATGGAAACCAACAAGTTCCTAAAGATGAACAACCAATACCTGCTTATAGAATTCTCGTTCAACCAAGCCATACTCGGTGTCAACGAGCTGGTATTCGAACTGCAAAATCTTGGACACGAGGTAATTCTGGCACACCCCGAACGCTATATCTACTTCCACGAACATCCCGAAATCCCCAAAAGCCTCAAAGACCAAGGCGTTTTCTTCCAATCCAACATCAATTCCTTCGGCGGTTTCTACGGAAAAAGAACACTCAAAGAAAGTTACAAATACATCGACAACGGCTGGACCGACTTCCTCGGCACCGACATCCACAACCACCTGTATCTCGAAGCCCTTGTGGATACCTGCAAGGACAAGAAATTCCGCAAAATGCTCGACACACACAGTTTCCTTAACAACACCATATAAACCATGAACACACTACAAGCCATCAGTCCCATCGACGGACGCTACCGCAACAAAGTAGAACCCCTTGCCGGATATTTCTCCGAACAAGCCCTGATACGCTATCGCGTAGCAGTGGAGATAGAATATTTCATAGCACTGTGCGACCTACCGCTGCCGCAACTCAAATCCTTCGACAAAGCCAACTACCCCAAACTCAGGACTATATATCAAAATTTCAACGAGGACAACGCCCTTGAAGTAAAGGAAATAGAAAAAACTACCAACCACGACGTCAAAGCCGTGGAATATTTCATCAAACGCCGTTTCGACGAACTGCAACTGTCGCAGTACAAGGAGTTTATACACTTCGGCCTCACCTCGCAGGACATCAACAACACCTCCATGCCGATGATGCTCAAAAACTGCCACGACGAGGTGCTGATGCCGGCCATCGCCCATATCGCCGACCTGCTCGACGCCAGAGCCGACGAATGGAAAGACATTCCAATGCTGGCTCACACCCACGGCCAGCCCGCATCACCCACTACCCTCGGCAAAGAGTTCAAAGTGTTCGCCTACCGTCTGCGGCAACAGATGGCACATTTCGCCACCATACCCTTCAACGCCAAGTTCGGCGGTGCCACCGGCAACCTCAACGCACACTATGTGGCTTATCCCGACATCGACTGGGAATTGTTTGCCAACAATTTCGTTGCCAACCACCTGCACCTGCAACGTCTGCAATACACCACACAGATAGAGAACTACGACAACATGGCCGCCTACTTCGACGCCTGCAAACGTATCAACGTAATAATCATCGACTTATGCCGCGACATCTGGACATATATCTCGATGGAATACTTCAAACAGAAGATAAAAGAGGGCGAAGTGGGTTCGTCGGCAATGCCGCACAAGGTAAACCCCATCGACTTCGAAAACGCCGAAGGCAACCTCGGGCTGGCCAACGCCATTTTCGAGCACCTGTCGCACAAACTGCCCATCTCACGCCTGCAACGCGACCTTACCGACTCCACCGTGAGCCGCAACATAGGAGTGCCCATAGCACACACACTGATAGCTCTCAACTCCCTCGAAAAAGGTCTGGGCAAACTCATCCTCAACGAGCAACAGCTGTACAACGACCTCGAAAACAACTGGGCCGTGGTGGCCGAAGCCATACAAACCATCCTGCGCAGCATTGGCTACCCCAACCCATACGAAACACTGAAACAGCTCACCCGCACCAACACCAAAGTCAATGCACAAACCATTGCCGATTTCGTTGAAACCCTCGACGTGGACGAAACCGTGAAGGAACGCATACGCCAGATAACCCCGCACAACTACGTGGGACTGAAATTAAAATAACCCAAACCAGCGGCATCTATGCATAAAAATGCCACCAACACCTTTTTGCAAAAAGTGCTGCGCCCCTATCGCGGCCAGATGCTGCTATATTTTGTGCTGGTGGTTTTTTCAGTGGTGTTCACCCTAACCACGATACTCTCCATCACCGACTTCCTGAAAATCCTATTCCCGCCCGACAGCGGTACCCAGCCCGACAACGACCCCAACCAGCTAAACCAGTTGCTAAACCAGCTCTACAGCTGGATGATTGGTTTCGGACAACACAAAGCCGTGTTACTTTTCGCACTGATACTCTGCTCGCAATACCTGCTGAAAAACATATTCACCTATTTCGCCATAGTGCGCATCTGCAACATACGCAACTATGCCATACGCGACATCCGCAACCGCCTTTACTCCAAAATCACCACCCTGCCCCTCTCCTATTTCTCCAGCTCGCGCAAAGGCGATGTAATATCGCGTTTCAGCAACGATATCACCGAGTTCGACCAAAACGTGCTTCTTTCCATCCAGCAGCTCGTTATCGCAGTTATTACCATATTGTTATACCTCATACTTCTATTCTACATTAATATAAAACTAACCGTTTTTGCCCTGCTTCTGCTGCCAATTATCGGTTTCGTGATTTCGAGGATAACGCGTCATCTGCGCCGCAACTCGCAAACCCTTCAGGAAAAGACATCCTACCTCACATCCCTCACCGAGGAGACGATTTCGGGAGTGCGTATCATCAAATCCTTCACCGCCATCGACTTCTCCAACGAGCGTTTCCAGCGGTTCAACAAATCTTATACCCGCCTGCGCAACAAAGTCTATCGCCGCATCGACCTGGCCTCGCCCGTGAGCGATTTCCTCGGCAACAGCATGGTGATAGTTATTCTCGTTTTCGGTGCCTACCTTGTGTTCAACCACGACGCGGGACTAACACCCGAACTTTTCATCACCTACATCATGCTCTTTGTGCTGATGATAAATCCCGCCAAGGACTTTGCCACAGCCATTTCGCAGATGAAAAAAGGCACAGCCTGCACACAACGTCTGTCCGATTTTATGGAAATCCCCGACACAATCGTAGAACAGGAAAATCCCAAGCCTTTCGACCAACTGCACAACAGCATCGTTTTCAACAACTTGTCGTTTGAATACAACGCCGGAACCGAAGTCCTGTCGAACATCGACCTTACCATAAACAAGGGTGAAACAGTGGCCATTGTGGGACCTTCGGGCTCCGGCAAGTCCACCCTCGCCGACCTCGTGCCGCGTTTCCACGACTGCACCGCCGGACAGCTGCTTATCGACGGCACCGACATACGGGAGTACTCCATCCCGCAGCTGCGAAGCCATATCGGCATAGTTTCGCAGGACACCATTTTGTTCAACGACACCATTTTCAACAACATAGCCTTCGGCTGCGACACAGCCACACAGCAACAGGTGGAGGAGGCTGCCAAAATTGCCAACGCCCACGACTTTATTATGCAGCTCGACAACGGTTATCAGACCAACATCGGCGACTGCGGCGACCGCCTCTCGGGAGGTCAGAAACAACGTATCTGTATAGCACGCGCCATTCTTTCGAATCCCGACATCCTCATCCTCGACGAGGCCACCTCCGCCCTCGACACCGAGTCGGAACGCCTTGTGCAGGACGCCCTCAACCGCGTGCTCACAAACCGCACCGCCATTGTGATAGCCCATCGCCTCTCAACCATTGCCGGGGCCGACAAAATAGTAGTTCTTGAAAAAGGAAAAATAGTGGAAACGGGCAACCATCAACAGCTTATGGCACAAAACGGACTTTACAAAAAGTTGGTAGATATGCAGTCGTTCAGATAAAACTAAACAAGAATGAAAAAAACAATCTTACTAATTTTAAGTGTTTTAGTGTCTGTAACTATTTCAGCCCAAGATGTTACAGGAGATATTTCTACTAAAAAAGCGAATAACCTCCCCGAACTGAAAAACAGTATCAGCAATTATCTTGCTGTAGACACAATTCTCTCCTTCCCATCCGAAACCGACCTGCGGGGTCTTATCAGCAACCAATGGGAAAACATGGTTATGTTCACCACTTTCACCACCAACTGCAAATCCGACACTGTAAGATTGTATAGTATCAACGCTGAAACCCTCGGCGTTGATACTATACATATTTATATAGAAAACTTGCGCAAAACAATAAGACAAAACCAAAACAATCAAATATCCAATATCGCATTCAACGACAACTATTTAGTTCTCCACTATGCTTCCCGGTTACATATTTACAATAGGTTAAATAAACAATATACCTTATCTAAAGAATTCAAAATAAAAGAATCAATCCAAGATATGCGTTTTCTGAACGACAGCATTCTGGTCATGTCAAACATCTATTATTCACACACTCCTCCAACATATATTACACTGTTCAATATCAACACACTTTCCGTTGAAAAAGACATTTTCCCCCACTACAACTCACTGTTACTGTCACACTTCGATCCATACAAAAGCTTCGATATTAAGGGAAACTCCATACTTTGGGCCAACCGCGCGGAGTACTCTTTCCTTGTTTTCGACAGCGATCTTAAGCTCCAAGACAGTGTTTACAACCCAATTAAAAAATGGGAAACTCTTTCAGCAAAAACAATAAAAAAAGCTCTGAAACTAGGCAAATACGATGCCGCAGACAGAATAGCTGTCATCGAAAAAGAGTATTTTGACATAGACCAACTGCGATGGGCATATATAATCGACGAAAACAACATAGCCCTAATCCATTCAAAACCAAGAAATGAAGGTATTCTGCCGTATCCATTTATCGATATTTGGACAAAAATAAACGAAAAATGGCAATTAACCCAACCAGAAATAGACGACTTTGCCATAAAGTCGGACACTATACAGCGAAATTCATTCGCCATCGACTTTTTGTCCAACCCCGAAGTATATTTTACGAGCAACAACAAAATTGTGAAATTGTCAAGAAACGGACAAGTAACAGAATATCCTATAGGTATGCCTGCACAAGAGTATTATCAGAAAGAATGGGATGGCTGGCAGAACAACGAGCCTTTCCTTCAGATAACCATATTCTCGCACACTTTGACAAAATAAAACAATGAAAAGAACTCTCGCAACCATTCTGATAATCATCTCAACGCTGTGCAACGCACAGACCGAAAGGCATTTGTACAATATCAAAGGCGAGCCAGTACAAACCTCAGCCAAAACTTTGGCCATCTGTTTCGACACCTATATCTGCCACGGTTGTATGAACACACTTGCGGCTTATTGCAAAGACTTTAAAATTGCAAATCCAGATATTGAAATCGTAATACTAATCAGAGGTGTACCCGAAATTGGAACACGTCGTTCGCTAACTTCCGCTCTTCGTGATTATTACATGGAC
>JAFSOU010000090.1 GCA_017443265.1 Bacteroidales bacterium
ATGGTACTTCACGAAAGAGCCGTGGTTGGCGATGCCGCGGAGGCGCGTGGCTATGTCGTCATCGTTGGTGAAGATGGCGCCGCCGTCGCCGTAGCAGCCGAGGTTTTTGGATGGGAAGAACGAGGTACAGCCTATCGTTCCCATTGTGCCTGTCTTGGCTTTGTGCCCGTCGCTGAAAGTGTATTCCGCACCGATGGCCTGTGCGTTGTCTTCTATCACATACAAGCCTTGCTCTTTGGCCAGTTTCAGTATCGGCTCCATGTCGCAGCTCTGTCCGAACAGATGCACCGGAACAATGGCCTTGGTGTTGGCGGTAATGGCTTTCACTATGTTTTGACGCTCCACGGTGAAAGTCTTGGGATTTACATCCACCATAACCGGGGTAAGCCCAAGCAAGCCAATCACTTCGGCGGTGGCCACGTAGGTGAAAGCCGGAACGATGACCTCGTCGCCAGGCTTCAATTTCAGTGCCATCATGGCTATCTGAAGGGCGTCGGTGCCGTTGCCACAGGGTATCACGTGTTTCACACCGAGATATTTCTCCAAATTGGCCGCAAAGTCCTTAACAGGCTGTCCGTTGATAAACGATGTGCTGTCTATCACCGACTGTATTGCGGCATCGACTTCGGGTTTTATTTTCTGGTACTGACCTTTCAGGTCGACCATCTTTATTTTGTTCATTTACAGCTATTTTTTTATAATGCTTTTTATAACAACCTTGTTGCCGTTGCAAATAACACGAACTACATAGACACCAGCAGGACTGTCTTTCAGGTCAAGAACTGCGTTTGTGCCTTTGGTACTGATATTTATGATTTCCTTTCCACAAATGTCGAACACTTTCACCGAATGCTCGGCCGTTTCGTTAAACTCGACAATGAATCTGCCGGCCGAAGGATTGGGATAAATCTTCAGTTCAGGATTATCGGCAGTAATGCACGAAACATCGGGCTCCGGGTCGGGCAGCTGCGGACCGCGCAGACCCACAATGGCAGCTTGGTTGTAGTTGAAAGCGTACCGGCTCAACGAACCGAGATTGAAATATCCATCGTACAGTCCGCCCCATCCCCAGTTCATGTGAAAAAAATTATCATCGCGGTAACCGTCGCAAATCCATACATGTCCGCCGTAGGTCTGGCTCTGTCCGCCGTAGAAAAAAGGTGCCAGACTGTCCAACTCTGCTTTAATGGTGGCAAGCCATGCCGACTCGCCCAAATTGGACCGTGTAATGTATCGTGTGGAGGCCGGATACCCGAAATAAGTTGTTATTCCAGCTACTATCCTGTCGGGACTTATTGAACTTCCGCGGCTTCCGTAATTCATATTCACTGCTATGCCACAATGTGAAAGGAGAGTTGCCACCGCGTCAATCTGTGTCTGTGTTGATGAGCCGGTCAATTCGTAAGGCATACTGTCGTAAAGGTATGTCGCGTCGGCAAAGTTTGCCGAAAGTCTTCCATAATTGCCATATCCGTTGCCATAACTTGCGAGGTTGCACGTGTACGAATGGCTGCCTATTCCATGCACTGGATATTTCCAATAACGCATCAGCTGTCCCATCACAATTGCACCACAACCTACGTATGCATGGCCGCCGGGACCCAGCGTATCAGCTGGACATTTGCTGTTGTAAATATTTTCCTGATGCCATTTGGTTCTCACCAGCGGACCTACAACCACGGTAGCATCCTTGTTGCGGGATAATTGGCTGTTTTCCAGCTTCTCCCAATCGGGATTGGCTTCCAAGTCCTCCATTGCAAGGATTGAGCGTATCTCCTGCCTGTATCCGTTGAGGAAAAACCTGACATTTTCGGGGATGTTCGGTCCGTCGAAATTGCTTTCGGTGGAATATCCCAAAATAGGAGTCACCCTGTCGTCTGCACTTACGATAACAAAACCTTTGTCGATGTTAAACACATAGAAACAAGGAGTTGCAGCTTTTTCGCCCGATAAAGTAACTTTTTGGGCATACGCCAAAACAGCGGCACTATTGACTGTTGTTTTTACAACAAAATTACAGTAATATTTCTCCGCAACTGTTCTTGCGGTATTCACATCTATGGTTTTTGCCTGCAAAGCGACAAAAACTACCAAAGATAATACAAAAAATATAGTTTTTTTCATTGCCTTTTATTATATTATTAATTACTACCACCCGAACGGGTGTTTCGACAAGGGATATTTGGCCATCGGGTGGTAATCGCCTTTAAGTCCTACAGGAGCGGCGTTGCGTATGGTATGCACGATGTTGATGCAGTTGCGAGCCTCACTTACGCGGAAGCCTTCGCCGGCAAGGATTTTCTGGTAGCTTTTGGTGTGCAGCTCGGTGAACCCTTGGCTGAACTCAAATTCCTCGCCGTCTATCATAATGGTGCGGTAGGTGCGTTTCTCGCCCTGCACGGCGTTGGGCGGCAAGTGTTCGGCGTTGATACTCAAGAAATAACGCACACGGGCGTTTCTCAGTCGCAGGAAACCCGCCACACGGTCGTGACTGGCCACGTGAACAATGTTTTCCTGCACCGGCCCGAAAATCCACGAAAGCATGTCGTAGAAATGCACTCCGATGTTGGTTGCCACGCCGCCGCTTTTGTGCACATCGCCTTTCCACGAGGTGTAGTACCACAGTCCGCGCGAGGTGATATATGTGAGGTCCACATCGTAAACCTTGTCCTTAGGACCTTCGTCAATCTTCTTTTTCAGCGCCACTATGGAGTCGTGCAAACGCAGCTGGAGTATGGTATATACGTTGTGCCCAGTTTCCTGCTCCATTTTCTCGAGTGCGTCGATGTTCCACGGGTTAAGCACCATGGGTTTTTCGCAGATAACGTCGCAGCCCAGACGCAGGCCGTAACGGGTATGCGAGTCGTGCAGGTAGTTGGGGGTGCAGACAGTTACGTAGTCCAGCCGATTCTCGGTGCGCTGCAGCTTGGCATTGTGGCGGTCGAAGAGTTCCTGTTCGGTGAAGAACGAGGCATCGGGGAAATAGCTGTCCATAATGCCCACGCTGTCGAAACGGTCGTAGGCCGAGAGCAGGTTGTTGCCCGTATCTTTAATTGCTTTCAGGTGGCGCGGGGCTATGTATCCGCCAACACCTATTATTGCAAAATTTTTCATATTTATTAAGGTTCAAATAGTTAAAAGACTCTTTTAAATACTTTTGAACGCAATTATTTGCGAATTACCTATCGCAATGAGCTGAAAATGTATTATTTTATTATATTTCGAACTTTATGTAAATTCAAATCTCTGTTGTATAAAAATACCAACTCACGTTCATCTAAAGAATTAGTTTCTTTTTTGTTTTTTTTTGTCGTATTAACATTCTTTTCCATTATTTTTGAGAGCTGACGTTCAGTAAAACAATGGATACGAACACTTCTCTCTGAACCAATTTCACTCCTTAAAGAAAGTGTCCTCACTACTATCACATTGTCGTCAGGTTTTCTTTCTCGTGATATAAATAATCTGATGTTTTTCATACAAAGTTGATTTTAACTGGGTTGTACTATTCTAAAAAGACTATCTGCTATTATTTTCATTAAACCAACCGAATACTTATCATCATGGAATTTGTTTTTAGATTCACAATCAACACAAAAGAAACCAGTTATATCACTTGGAATCACTTTTTGATTGGGTTGCTCATTACGAGGCAAAGCACGAATGGGGAAAACGAATTCCGAAGCATAAGGATATTTTTTATCTGGGTAAGCATCTTGGCTAGTATTTTCATAACTATCATCGTCATAAATATCATTGTTTAGATAGTAGGCTTTGGTAGGCCTTCGATTTAAACGTGTGATAATAGCCATGTAAGCTGTATTGCCAAACACAGAGTGGGTCTGCTGTTTATATAAATCCGTATCACGTGTCTTCGCACTATTTTCA
>JAFSOU010000091.1 GCA_017443265.1 Bacteroidales bacterium
CTGTGGACATACCCTTGATAAACCACCAGAACGACCTACGTATAGACGGTTCGGTAAACGTTGGTTATCTTGTTGGACTGTTTCCCACCGTTAACGTAACCTCGTCCTACGGTTTTAATAATTGGGGTGCTGCCCAACTGCATGCCAACTGGGACTTGAACCGAGGCTACTACCTGCAAGCCGGCGTGGGCGGTTATGTCCCTATAGACAAATTCGTTATCGAAGGTTATTTGGGCTACGGCTACGGCTATAAGTACTACTGCAAGGACGACACCGTGCCCAACCCGAAAGAATTCTTCGGCAATTACCAGCTGCCATACGCGCAACTGAACTTCGGCTGGGTGGATCTGGCCAAAGGACACATCGACCTTGGCGGTGGAATAAAAACGGGCTACTTCATCCCCGACATCACCGACAGATGGACATCCCATCCCGATGTCAAATACATCACAAAAGAGAGTTTCCTTTTCGAGCCTCAGCTCTTTTTCCGTGTCGGAGGCGAGCATCTGAAATTCGTAATCAGAGTTAGCATGAGCATATTCCCCGACGACGACGACGGTCCGCAGGTGCTGTATGCGCCCTTTGGGGCAAGCGTGGGCATGAGCTACCGTTTTTAACCTTCACGCCCCTATGGCCGAGAAAAAAGACCAATACATCGTCGCTTATATTGCCGACTACAACAACACCGAAACAGTGCTGTCGTACAGTGTAATGCTTTCGCGATACCTGCACAAAGGCATAATACTGCTGCGCATATGCGACCCTCGCTACACCAGCGAAACCACCGACGAAGCCGAGGAAAAAATCAAAGCTCTGCGACAACGTCTGCCCGACAACGTTTTTTCCACATACATAGTGCTGAAAGGCAAGACCGCCAACGTTATCGAGCTGCTGCCCAAGGCTTTCAACGCCGTGGCCATTGCAGGTGCCGTGGACAAGAGCGACAAAAAATCGGCCTGCCATCCCAAAAACCTGCTCCGCGATTTCGGCAAATGCAAGGTGGCGTACCTGCTGGCGCAGGAGCCTCCAAAGAGCTATGGCGCCGTGGTGGGCAAGGTGGCTTTCAGCCTCGATTTCAAGAAAGAGAGCAAGGACAAGCTGATTTGGGCCAGCTATTTCCCGCGTTTCTTCGGCAGCCAGCTATACGTGCTTTCGTACAACTACACCGACGAGTTTCTGCGTGCCAAATGGTACAGCAACGTCAAGTTTATGGACAAAATGTACGCCAACCTCGGCGTAACCTACGAAAAAGCCGACCTCGGCAAACCGAAGTCGTTTATCGACGTGGTTGGGCTACAGGCAGCTAGCCAGCTGGGAATAGGCCTGCTTATCTCCACAACCACCGCCGAAAAGGATGTGTTCGAATATTTTATAGGAGTGCAGGAGCAACGCACCATCGCCAACGAATACAAAATCCCCATCCTTTTCCTCAACCCTCGCGACGATTTGTACGTGCTGTGCGACTGAACGAGTTGAGAGTCGGAAGTTGAATATTGGTATATCTCTCGCAGAAATCGCGGAAACCGCAGATTTCGGAATCATTTAATTGTTTTGGATTTAGCGGCGGTGTTGTTGAGACGCAGCGCACCACGTCGTTTCCGTCACAGCCGCCACAGTTTACCAGCACCAACGCCTGTTTGGGGTACATTCCACTGTACCTCGAATTCACTTTAGTCGCCCAAAAAAAGACATTTACACTGATTATCAACTGCTTAATTAGAAAGTAGAATTTCCGAGTGGGAAAGTAGGTTTAGTTTACACTTCTTTATATATAAAGAAAGCTAAACCAAACTACATCAAACAAGCAGATATATTGGATTTTACCTTCTCATTTAGAATTTTGCACAAGTCCTTCGGTTTAATCGTCAAGCCATCTGCGGGGAAAGCTTCTTGTGAACAAGCCACACGCTTGTTGAAGTGGCGAACGGCACGCCCAGCCATGTGGGCATCTTTATATTTCTGCAACTCCACGTTTTTTTTGTATTGTATGCCAATCAACTTTGTTTTTGCACCTGCTACTGTTCCCACTTTCGTGAGAAAGAAGCGTTCTACATCAGCAAAGTGAACTTTAATAGTCTTAAAACCACTGTTCATGATGATGCAATCGTCAGTAATTATATAATATGGAGTGTGGGTTATTCTTTCTTTCAACATAAGCCACAGCATAAAGAGGCCACCAATGCCGAAAACCAAAATGGCAAGCCATGCTACAATACCGTTCTTGCCAGCATTAATGAGAAATATGTCTACGGCTGTAAAACCAAAACAGACAGCAACGAGCAACCCGTTTTTCCAAAGGGAATGATAAACTCTTATTGTTTCCATATATTCCAATTTTCCTGTTTGTCCTCTTTTTTCCTCCATCTTATCGATTTGCTTTCACTTTTTATTTTGTTGCCAATTCGTTGCATTAAACCTAAGCCACACAACCGCCCCCCCCTATTTTTCAGCCAACTATTATCGCTTCGGGCTGTAGGCGCACACCGAACATCGCTTCCACATCGGCGATGACGGCGTTGGCCAAACGTACCACATCGTTTCCGTCACAGCCGCCACAGTTTACCAGCACCAACGCCTGTTTGGGGTACACTCCTGCCCTGCCCAAGGTGCGGCCTTTCCATCCGCTTTTTTCTATCAGCCATCCGGCGGCCAGTTTGTATCCGTCGCCGGCGGGATAAGCCACCATGTCGGGGAAACGTTCTTTCAAACCTTCATAAAGCGAGGCCGTTACCACGGGATTTTTGAAAAAACTGCCCACGCTGCCCTGCACTTCGGGCTTGGGGAGTTTGCTCCAGCGTATGTCGGCGATGCACTGCGCCAGCTGCTTGGGCGTGGGGTTGGCAATGGCGTTGGCACTGAGGTAGTCGGTGATGGCCTTGTACGACAAGCGCAGATGCGGAGTTTTGCTCAAACGGAACGAAACGGCGGTTATAACGCACTGCGTCTCAGAGTGTTTAAAAACGCTGTCGCGGTAGCCGAAACGGCAGTCGGCGTTGGAGAAACGGCGTTTTTCGCCTGTAACGGTGTCTATTGCCTCAACGGCGACGATAAAATCCTTGGCCTCGACGCCATACGCTCCGATATTTTGCACTGCGGCGGCGCCAATGCTGCTTGGTATCGCCACAAGGTTTTCCAAACCAAACCACTGGTTGTCAAGACAATGCCACACAAAATCGTCCCACACCTCGCCGGCTTCGGCACGGACGGTAACGATGTCGGAATCCTCGTCAACAACGGCAATGCCCTTGTTGGCCAAATGTACCACCGTGCCGTGGAAATCGCCCACAAACACGATATTGTTTCCTCCGCCGAGAAAAAGCGTCATGCGATTCTCAAAAAAATGGTCTTCAACAAGTTGCGCTATTTCCTCGGAATGTTCCACCTCCACAAACTCATCGGCCAACGCATTGATACCAAAGGAGTTGTATCCGAGCAGGGACTGATTTTTCGTTATTTTCATTTTTCTGTGATTTACAGCGACATAAGTTCGTCGACGACTTTTTTCACGCCAGTGCCGGCTTTTTCGGTGAAAATTTTGATATTGCGGCTAACCTTAACCTCTTTTGGGTCAACCAGATAGCAAGGCACCGATTTAGGCACAAAGTTGATGAGTCCGGCGGCGGGATAAACCACGAGCGAGGTGCCAACGATAAGGAAATAATCGGCCTGGGAACAGAGTTCCATAGCGGGTTCCATCATAGGTACGGGCTCGTTGAAAAACACGATGAACGGACGCATCATGCCGCCGTCGGGGGCGGTTACGCCGTAAGGCAGAGTGTCGCCGTCGATGGGGTACGGCACGTTGAGGTTGCGGTCGCTGCAGCATTTGGTAACATCGCCGTGCAGGTGTAGCACATTGGTAGAGCCTGCCCTTTCGTGCAGATTGTCAATGTTTTGGGTTATGATACGTACGTCGTATTTTTCCTCAAGGCGGACAAGCTGCTTGTGGGCCTCGTTGGGCTGTGCGTTGATGACGTCCTTGCGGCGGGCGTTGTAGAAATCGAGGACAAGTTTGGGGTTGCGTTCCCACGCCTCGTGGGTGGCCACGTCTTCAACACGGTACTGCTCCCACAGCCCGTCGCTGTCGCGGAAAGTGCTTATCCCGCTTTCGGCACTGATGCCGGCACCTGTTAGAACTACTACTTTTTTCATTGCTTTATATTATTTTGTTAATTATCAGCATATAACAACTAATCACCGACTCTTAATTTTTAACTGAAAGAAGTGCTTTCCATGTGTTGCCACGGGCAGTAATTTCGCCGTCGCACACAAGGCTGTTGTCTTTCTGGTATTTACGCACCGCCTTGTCGAAGGAGCTGCCTGCCACACCGTCAGCCTTTCCGCAGTCGTAGCCCAGCAGCGTAAGCAGTTCCTGCAGGGGTTTCACCACGGCGGAACGGTTGTTTTTGGTCTTGGAAACGGTGATAGTCTTGGCAAGGATTTTTTGAGTGTCGATAGTAGTGCCTGCCACTCCGAGTGCTTTCTGTATATTCTTGATACACAGATTTATGTCGGCGCAATTAGTATTTTCTGCGGAGTTTTCGTAATCCATTCCTAGCAGAGCTTTCCAAGTGTTGCCTTTGGCAGTGATTTCGCCGTCGGCAGTGAGTTTCTTATCTTTTTGGATGTCCATTACCGCTTTTTGGAACGACTTTCCGGCCACGCCATCCACCACGCCACAGTTGTAGCCGAGACTATTGAGGTAGCGTTGCAGATATTTTACCGCCGCCGAGCGGGAATTTATTGTGTTAGAAACGGTTATCGTGGCGCCGAGCAGTTCGTCGTCGGCTTCGCACAAGAGTGGAAGTCCCAACGCTCGTCGGAGTCCCAGCACGAAATCCTTGAGGGCGTACCCCTCGGCAGAGGGCAGCATATCCCACCAAAGGTCGGGATTGCAATAAGTTACGTCCATATCCACGTTGCCTTTGATGCCGTCCACCTTGCCGTGGCCGCTGTACTGCCACATCATCACGCCGTCGAGGTGGCGGGTGGAGAGCGACTCGTGGTAATAGCCGTCGTTGGCGTAGCGCGCCAGCCAGATGGGATATTTTGCAATCAGGTGGTTAACATCGATAACCGATTTATACCACGCAAATCCTGTGTAAACACCCACTTTGAAGCCAGCCTTCTGCAGGATTGCGGCCTCGGTGTCGATGATTTTGTTGAGGGCGGCTTTACCAATCTCCCTAAGTGAGGTGGCCTCTACATCGAGCCACACGCCAAGCGGAAGATCCTTATCTTTCAAACAATTCACAGCGAAATTTGCTTCCTTTTCGGCTGCGGCCACAGTGGTGGCACGGTTGAAAATGTAGCACCCCACGGCCTTGAACAGACCCTTGGAATCGGTGTAGTTGCGCTCGAAAGTGGAGTCTTTGCCCGTGCTTTCGGAGCATTTCAAAATAAGGTACTCGATGCCCGAGGCGGCAACTTTTTTAAAATCCACTTTGCCTTGATAATGGCTGATGTCGATGCAATTGGCTTTCATATCACATTGATGTTAAATTAGTAACAAAACAATCCGAACACAATCTACGTTCGTTTGCTGTCGGGATGTTTCCGAATTGCAAAGATACGATTATTTTCATTTTTTTGCAACTGTAGTGCAAACATATTATTCAACATGGAGATTGAATTCCGCTATCGTTTTTATTATCAACGACTTGCCAAAACTATTTAGCTCGTTGCCACTGTCGGTATTCGGAAGGCGACATGCCGAACTCTTTGCAGAAGAAACGGCTGAAGGTGGCAAGGTCGGGGAAACCGAGACCCTCGGCAACCTCGTTGAGACGTGCACTTTTGTCGGTGCGAAGCATTATTTTCGACTGCGTGGCAAGGTACTGCTTGAGCCAGTGTCCTGCCGTATGCCCCGTCTCCTGCCGTATTATGGTGCTGAAATATTTTGGCGAAAGGCAGAAAAGTCCGGCGTAGAAACCCACGTCGTGGTGCTCGAAGCAGTGCTTTTTGATGGCATCGTAGTAGCGTGGGCTCAGGTTGCTGCTCTGCTGGAGGGGAGTGTTCTCGTTTTCGCGGCGGAATGTGTCTA
>JAFSOU010000092.1 GCA_017443265.1 Bacteroidales bacterium
CACCTATCGAAGCGTGTATCAGATGGTTAGAACTGCAACCCGAACTTTTTTACAGAAAAACTTTGATAATCGGAAAAAATGTTATACCTTTGCAGTGTGAAAATAGCCATTTTCAACAATAACGTTATGAACTATTACACTATGAAAAAGAAAACATCAAGATACGCTTTGTTTTTTTGGAAAACCATACACGTACCTTTCTCTTAAAGTCGTTTTTTTTGTAAGAACTTTCTGCAACAAAATGCGTCATAAAAACGGAGTTGCGTTTTTTTTATTGTGTAGAGTTGCAATTTTTTTTGAAAAAAACGCTAACTCATTGACAATGTGTCTCTGTTCTTGTCGATTTTTTCTTCTACCATCTTGGCGGTGATACGCACTTTGGTGGTGTCTTTTTTCGACGGCAGGTCGAACATAATGTCGGTCATCACCGTTTCCATAAGCGAACGCAGTCCGCGGGCGCCGAGTTTGAACTCGATGGCCTTGTCCACCACCATTTCGAGGGCGGCTTTGTCGTAGGTCAGCTCAACGCCGTCCATGGCAAACAGGGCTTTGTATTGTTTGGTGATGGCGTTTTTTGGTTCGGAGAGTATGCGTTGCAGAGCCTCCCTGTCGAGGGGGTTGAGCGAGGCAAGCACCGGAAAACGTCCCACAAGCTCCGGTATCAGTCCGAAACGTTTCAAATCCTGCGGCTGCACGTATTTCAGCAGGTTGTCGTCCTTTTTGTTGGAACGTCCCGTGGCCTCTTTGAAACCTATTACGTGGGCTTTCAGCCTTGCGGCGATATGGCGTTCGATGCCGTCGAAAGCACCGCCGGAGATAAACAGTATGTTCTGTGTGTTAACGGCAATCATTTTCTGTTCGGGGTGTTTGCGTCCGCCTTGCGGAGGTACGTTCACCACGGCGCCTTCGAGGAGTTTGAGCATGGCCTGCTGTACACCTTCGCCCGACACGTCGCGGGTTATGGAAGGGTTGTCGCTTTTGCGGGCAATCTTGTCAATTTCATCGATGAACACTATGCCGCGTTCGGCGGCTTCCACGTTGTAGTCGGCCTCCTGCAGAAGTCGGGTGAGTATGTTCTCCACGTCCTCGCCCACATATCCTGCCTCGGTAAGGGTGGTGGCGTCCACTATGCAGAAAGGCACGTTGAGTATTTTGGCAATGGTGCGTGCCAGGAGTGTCTTTCCGGTACCCGTTTCGCCAACTATTATTATGTTCGATTTTTCTATCTCCACATCGTTGGCGGAGCGTTTTTTGTCGCTTTGGTAGAGCAGACGTTTGTAGTGGTTGTACACGGCCACGGATAGCACGCGCTTGGCGGCGTCCTGGCCTATCACATAGTCGTCGAGGTAGGATTTTATTTCCTGCGGGGTTTTTATCTCAAGCTGATTGGGCTGCTTATATTTGGAGTTGTTTTCGTTTTGGCGCACCATTTCGAAAATCTCGGTGGCGCGCTTGCTGCAAGAGTAACAGATAAAACCGTTGAGTCCGTTCAAAAGAGGTCCCGCCTCTTTCTCACTTCTTCCGCAAAAGGAACATACTTCCTGTTTTTTAGCCATATATAATTTGTTTTGTAATGTGTTTTAAATCATGATGTTGTGTGAGGCGTCCTGTCGAAGGAAGACAAACAGCAGTGCGGTGAATGCCAACAGCGAGGAGCCGCCGTAGCTGAAAAACGGCAGCGGAACGCCGATGGTGGGCAGAAGGTCGAGCACCATGCCCAAGTTTATTATGAAATGGAACAACAGAATGCCCACCACGGAATAGCCGTAAACCAACGCAAATTTGGAGTACTGCCGTTCGGCTATGTTGATAAGCCGTATAAACAGCACCACGTACAGTATAACAAGCACTGCCGAACCAAGGAATCCCCATTCCTCGCCCACGGTGCAGAAAATGAAGTCGGTCTCCTGTTCGGGCACGAAATGGAATTTGGTCTGGGTGCCTTTCAGGAACCCTTTTCCGATAAGCCCTCCCGAGCCTACGGCTATTTTCGACTGACGTACGTTGTATCCTATACCCTGCGGGTCGTCGATTTTTCCGAGCAGCTGCAGGATACGTGTTTTCTGGTGAGGCTCAAGAACGTGGTCGAAGACAAAACCTGTGGACAGCACAAATGCCGAGCAGGCAGCCACAATGAGTATTGTGCGTATCACTATTTTGCTTGTCCGCTTGTTGAGCCACAAAAAGAGGTAGGCAAGGGCTATGGCCACTATTATCCCGATAAGGATGAAGTTGTTATCAATGAGCAACGCAAGCACAAACAGAAGCACGGCCAATACTCCGTAGATGAGCACTTTGCCCGAAAGTCCCATCCTGTACAGCGGCACGCAGAAACTGGTGAAGACAATAGCCGAGCCGGCGTCGTGTTGTAACAAGATAAGTGCGGCGGGTATCAGAATCAACCCGAAGGTTATAATTTTGGTCTTGAAATCGCGTATATGTATATCGATGGAACCCAGATATTTGGCTATGGCCAATGCCGTGGCGAATTTGGCGAACTCCGACGGCTGCAGCTTGAGCGGTCCTATGGGAATCCACGAGGTGGCTCCTTTCACCGCCGACATCGAAAGCACCACCAGCAGTAGCACCAGCACCAGACCGTATATCACATACGCCGCCGTGCTGAAAAAGTGGGCGTCGGCAAGCAGTATCACCAAAGCGAGCAGAAACGACAGCCCTATCCACAACAGCTGTTTGCCGTGCTGCGAATTCATGTTGAAGACATTTGCCGTGTCGTGATCGTAGGTGGCGGCATAGATGTTCACCCATCCGAAAAGGACTATCAGTACATATACAAGAACTGTCACCCAGTCCACGCTGCTAAGTATGCTGTTGTTTCGTGCTCTCATATCTAACGGCGTTTTTTCATTTTTTTATACACTCGTTTCAGCGGCAGGCTCTGGCAGGGACGCGCTTCCATATACTGCCTTTCCACGTCGGTGCGCTCCACTTTCTTTTTCAGATATTTCTCCACCACGAGGCTGGCTATCGGAGCGGCCCAAGTGCCTCCGGCGCCCGAGTTCTCCACATAAACCGACACGGCTATCTTAGGGTTGTCCTTGGGTGCGAAACAGATAAACACCGAGTGGTCGATGCCTATGTTTTCGGCGGTACCCGTCTTGCCGCAGATGTCGATGCCCGGAATGTTGGCACGGTGTGCAGTGCCCCCCGCTCCATGGATAACATCGTACATGCCGTTGGCGGCAATCTCGAAATATTCGGGGGCCACGCCCGTTTCGTGCTTCTCGTAGAATTCCGACGGACGCACCGAGTCCTCGCCGTAGAAACGCACTATGTGAGGTGTGTAGTAGTAGCCGCGGTTGGCCACTATCGCCGCAAGGTTGGCCATCTGCAACGGTATTATGGTAACCTCGCCCTGTCCGATGCTGTTGGAGTAGATTGTGGAGAATGTCCAACGGCCGTTGTACCACTTGTCGTAAAAAGTTGTGTCGGGGATGTTTCCCGTTCCTACGTTGGGGAGGTCCAGCCCCAAGCGCTGTCCGAAACCGAATTTGAGCATGTGTTCGCGCCAAAGTGCCAAGCCGTAGTGGCTGTCGCGCACATCGTTGCTGTACTTGCCCTGCTGTATCATACGCCGGTAGGTGAAGTAGAAATAGGGGTTGCACGACATTTTGATGGCATCGCGCACGCAGCCCGCGCTGGGGTGGTTGTGGCAGCCCAGTTTCGATTTGTCGCACGGAAAACCGGTGTTGGGGGTTATCACGCCTTCGTCGAGGGCTATCATGGCTTGTGCCACCTTGAAAATGGAACCGGGAGGATAGGTGGCCTGCAAAGCCCTGTTGAACAACGGCTTGGCAATGTCGTCCTGAAGTTTTTTGTAGTTTTCGCCGCGCACTCGTCCCACAAGCAGGTTGGGGTCGTAGCTTGGTGCGGATACTAGTGTCAGTATCTCGCCGGTGGAGGGCTCTATGGCCACGATGCAGCCACGTTTGTTGGCCATCAGTTTCTCGGCGTACTCCTGCAGTTTTATATCGATGGAGGTGTAGAGGTTCTTGCCGGCGATGGCGGCGGTGTCGAAACGGCCGTTCTCGTAACGACCTTTCTCGCGGTTGTGTACATCGACAAGGGTTATCTTCTGGCCTTTCCTGCCACGGAGCACACTTTCGTACGACTTCTCCAGTCCGCTTTTGCCTATATAGTCGCCCTGACGGTAATAATTGTCGCCGTTGATATTGGTGTCTTTCAGCTCACGTTCGTCTATTTCGCCTATGTAGCCGAGCAGATGAGCGGCAATGGGTTTTGGGTAATGCCTCAAGGTACGCTGCTGGGCGTAGAATCCTTTGAATTTCCACAGGTTCGACTGCAAAGCCCCGTAGGTCTCCTTGGAAATTTGTTTTATGAATGGCGACGGTGCCTGCATAGAATATTTGCAGGCTTTGGCCATATTCGAATCGAAAGCGTCGCGGGTGATGTCGAGTATTTGGCAGAACATCGCTGTGTCGAAATCTTCGGCATTTTTCATCTGGGCAGGCACCACCATAATGTCGTACACGGCGTCGTTATATACCAGCAGCTCGCCGTTGCGGTCGTACACAAGGCCGCGGGCGGGATACTGCACTATATGGCGCAGGGCGTTATCGTCGGCGGCTTTTTTGTAATCCGAGTTGAAAATCTGCAGATACATCAGCCGAACGATAAAGAGAATACCTATGGATAGTATAAGTATCTTTATAATTTGTTTCCGGTTGGAATACGCGTCCGTCATTGGCGAATGTGGTAATACTTTATCAATAAAACAATTGCGAAATACACAGCCTTTTCCAAAGCTTTGCAAATATACGCAAATTTTTATGTATTATTGTTGTTGTGCGATTTTTTTTTGACGTGTCGAAATAGCTCTCGAAAGAGACGATTTCAACATATTTTATCCTTATATATCAAGGAACAATAAAAACACAAAAATTAAAGTATTCTTCACATTATGTATTTTTTGCTTCAAAACGTCGGAAAAAAAATGAGCGATACCTGTTTTGTGCGGAAAAAACCCCTCCGCTATGGTAAATAAAAAGTAAAATAAAGCAATACTAATCAACAAAATAGGCAAACGCCGCCGTTTTTTTGGCCCCTAAACTTTCTTTTTTTGCCAAAAATATCGTATTTTTGCAGTCTTAATTGTAAAAATTTCAAACGTTATGACAGAAAAATTAAAAACATTGAGAGACAGTGCTGCCATGAGATGGATAGCCCTGTTGTTACTGGCTTTGGCCATGTTTTGTTCATATATATTTATGGACATCCTTTCCCCAATTAAGGATTTGATGCAATCTACCAGAGGATGGGATTCTTCCTCGTTTGGCACGATGCAAGGTGCAGAGACTTTCTTGAATGTGTTCGTGTTCTTCCTTATCTTTGCTGGTATTATTCTTGACAAGATGGGAGTTCGTTTTACGGCTCTTCTTTCCGGTGCTGTTATGCTCATTGGAGGTATTATCAAATATTACGCTGTTTCTGAATCTTTTATCGGAAGTGGCATTGAGGTTTGGTTTACAAATCATTTGAACTATATTCCTGGATTTGATGAAATTGGAGTGGCTCCGTTCTATGGTGAATACTGGAATGTAATAGTGGATGGGGTAGAAAAAACCATTAATTCGGTTAAATTTGACGCATCTACGATGGAATTTGTTTCAAAAAGCTCTATTATGCCAGCTTCTGCTAAAGTTGCAGCTGTTGGATTTATGCTTTTCGGCTGTGGTGTGGAAATGGCCGGTATCACCGTTAGCCGTGGTATTGTGAAATGGTTCAAAGGTCGCGAGACAGCTTTGGCCATGGGCTCCGAAATGGCTCTGGCACGTCTGGGAGTGGCCACCTGTATGATTTTCTCACCCTACTTTGCAAATTTAGGCGAAAAAGTTGATGTCTCCCGTTCAGTGGCATTTGGAGTTGTGTTGCTCTGCATCGCCCTTATGATGTTCATCGTCTATTTCTTTATGGACAGAAAACTCGACAAACAGACTGGCGAGGCCGAAGAGAAAGACGACCCATTCAAAATTTCAGACATTGGCAAGATTTTATCCAGCCTTGGATTCTGGCTCGTGGCTCTGCTCTGCGTGCTCTACTATAGCGCCATCTTCCCCTTCCAAAAATATGCTGTGAATGTGTTGCAATGCAATCTTACTCTCAATCCTCATGGTGGTTTTTGGTCGGGTGATGCGGTTACAATTATCCAATACATAATAATGTTAGTGGTAGCCGTTTGTTCCTTTACAAGCAATTTCTCAAAGAATAAAGTATTAAAATATGTGTTGATGGGAGGTGCTGTTGTGGCTTTAATAGTTTATTGTTGGATGGGGTACATGATTGGCACTCCTGGTTCCATATTCGCCGTATTCCCGCTGCTGGCCGTGGCCATCACTCCTATACTTGGCAACTATGTGGACCACAAGGGTAAGGCCGCTTCAATGCTTATGATAGGCTCGTTGCTCCTTATACTTTGCCATCTTACTTTTGCTTTCATCCTTCCGATGTTCAAGGGCAATGATATTGGTGGTACTGTCGTAGCCTATGCAACCATTCTCGTACTCGGAGCTTCGTTCTCGTTAGTTCCTGCAGCTTTGTGGCCCAGCGTTCCTAAATTGGTTGACGAAAAAATCATCGGCTCGGCATACGCACTTATATTCTGGATACAGAACATTGGTTTGTGGCTATTCCCGATGCTTTACGGTAAGATGCTTGATAAAACCAATCCTGTTGGTACTGCTCCCGATGCTCTTAACCACACCGTTCCGCTTGCAATGTTTGCTTGTCTTGGCGTGGCTGCCCTTTTGTTGGGTATCGCACTTAAGGCTGTGGACAAAAAGAAACATCTCGGTCTGGAAGAACCCAATATCAAAGACTAACATCTTGTAACGATAACAAAAATCCGCCCCGTACACAATATCGGGGTGGATTTTTTGTTTTTATTTTATGTCAAATACCCCCAACCTACACATCGCCATCCCTCTGATGGACGAGCTGGAAAACCTGCCCGCACTTGTGGAATGTCTGCAAAAACAGACTTTCCACAATTTCGATGTGTATGTGTGTGTAAACCAGCCGGAAAGCTGGTGGGGGGATGAGACAAAACAACAAATCTGCACCAACAACGCGGATTCTATTGCATTTCTTCAAACTGTTGATACATTTCCCCTTAAAATAATCGACCGTAGCTCACGTGGGCATGGCTGGCCTACCAAGCGCCACGGCGTAGGCTACGCCCGCAAGGAGCTGTTCGACACAATTTTAAAAACCGCAGCGGACAATGAAATAATCGTCAGCTTGGACGGAGACACTGCCTTTGGCAAGGACTATCTTGCCTCCATAGCCGGGCAGTTTGCTCACAATCCCCATCTTTCGGCTATCGCTGTGCCGTACTACCACCCGCTTTCGGGCAACGCAACCACCGACCGCAGCCTGCTGCGCTACGAGATTTACATGCGGCACTACCTTATTAATATGTTGCAGATTGGCAACCCCTACGCCTTTACGGCTCTCGGCTCGGCAATGGCGTTCACGGTGGGGGCTTACAAGCGTTGCGGTGGCATAACGCCCCTGCAGGGCGGCGAGGATTTCTACCTTTTGCAGAAACTGTGTAAAACGGGTGAGTTGTCGGTGTATAGTACCGCAACGGTTTTCCCGCAGGGACGGGAGTCGAAGCGTGTGCCTTTCGGCACGGGTCCGGCTGTGGCCAAGAGCGTGGTGGAGCAGGATGCCTCGTACCCGTTTTACGCCACGGCGTCGTTCCAAAAAGTGCGGCAGACCTACAATCTGTTTCCCGCCCTTTACGAAAAGGACATCCCCACCCCGATGACGGAATTTCTGTGCAAACAGCTGAAAACCGACGATGTGTGGCAACCGCTACGCAAGAACTTCAAAACCGTGCAACTGTTTGTAAAAGCCTGCACCGAGCGTGTGGACGGGCTGCGGATTTTGCAGTTCCTCAAGTCGGAGCACCGACATGGGTCGAGCAACGGCAATTTTGCGGAGTTCTGCACCGTCAACGGCATACCGCTGCCCGAAGGTTTTTCGTTCGAGAGCACCGACATCCGTCAGTTGGACGAAATTCGTAATGTTTTGTTCGAAAAGGAGATGGAACTAAGGAAAAGAAAAGCGCCGGTGTGCGTTTAACGACCTGTTTCAGTCGGTTACAACTTTTTTGAAAATCTCTTCAAACTTATCTTTCATGATTTTTGCGGTTTTCTGTTTGAAAAACAGCATTTTCCAACCGATAAACAGCCGTTTTACAAGACTTCCTAAACGGTAGGCCGATTTCCAAACCGCTATTCCGGCCACCAAGGCCACCGCGGCGTAGCCCCAGCCCTGCAGCAGTCCTACGGCTATGGTCATTGCCAGCAGATACAGCACAACAAGCACAAACTGCACGGCAAAATTCAATGAGCCGACAAACTGACGGTCTTCAACGTTGCGGAACAGCAGACGGGTGGGCAAAAAGGGTATCGGACAAAGCAAAAGCAGCATGACCAGCAATCGCCAATTCAGCAACGCAATTGTCATAGGGATACCCACAAGCAATATGGTGCCGACTAAAGTTTCAACCACACTTTTTGCCTCGAACAGATGCATGGAATCCACGCCGTAGGCACGGCAGAGAGTGGCAGTATCCGAAATTTCCTTGGCAATATCGTCGGCGTTTTGCGGATTATGTTTTTCCAAATCGTCCAATTTCTGCGTCATCTGCCGCCGAAGCTCAAACTTGCGCCAAGTAGCTTTTCCGCCATATCCCTCGCCACGGGCGTCGGCATATAGTTTCGACAAAAGGTAAAACTCGTCGTAATGTTCTGCGGATTGTATGATGTGCATCTGTGCGGTCATCGCCACCCGCAAATTCTCTTTTATTTTATTGATTGCCAAAGCGTTGTTGTCTTGGTACGACTCTATGTAGTCTTTCACTGCAATGGGTTGCCCGATGTTGATAATTGAGGGGTTTCCGGGGGTGTCGTAGCTTTCGTAGTCGATGCCCACAGGCACTATGTATAGCGGTTTGTCGACGAGTTTCTGTTGGGCTGCGAAGGCAATGCGGAACATCCCTTTTTTCAGCGGCAGCAGCTGGCGGCGGTCGTTGTGGGTGCCTTCGGCCATCATACAGAAAGGAGTGCTGTGAAGCACCACTTCCATCGATTTTTTGAAAATGAGGTCGTTTTGGGCAAGGCTGTTTTTTCCGTCGCGGGCGCGATATACAGGCATTATCTTCAGAAAATGCAGTACTTTGTCTGCCAGCGCACTGCCAAAAATATCGGCGCGTGCCAAGAACACCGTCGGGCGTAATTTGTTTATCTGTAGGATCATCAGTGCGTCCACAAATGCGTTCTGGTGGTTGGGCGCAAGGATGTAGCTGCCGTCGGAGGGCAGGTTTTCGCGACCATTTATCACAATATTCCCGAAATAGGCCCGCAGGCCGAAGTTTACGGTATGTTTTACAAGACGGTAGAAAACGCCGTTGCTGTATATTTCGGGCATAAGCGGCAGGTTATTGGTTCTCCACTTTCACTGTCTCCTTTTTGGGGATAAGCATCGAAAACACAATGCTCAGCGTCAGTATTCCGAGTATCACAAAGAGCGATATTACGGTGCCTATCTCTATGTGCCAGAAGGTGTTGAGCAGCATTTTCACACCTATAAAGGTGAGCAGCACGCCCAATCCGTATTTCAGCAGCCAGAATTTGTCCACCACGCTGCTGAGCATAAAGAACAGCGACCGCAATCCCAAAATGGCGAAGATGTTGGAAAAGAACACAATAAATGGGTCTTGCGTTACGGAGAAGATGGCAGGGATGGAGTCGACGGCGAAAAGCACGTCGGAGAATTCTATCACCAAAAGTACCACAAACAGCGGGGTGATGTACAGTTTATGGTCCACACGTGTGAAAAAGTCGTGGCCGTGGCCTTGCGGCAGCACGCGGAAATGCTTGGAGGCGAAACGCACCACGGGGTGGTGTTCGGTGTCGATTTTTTCGTCGTCTTTCTTGAAAAACATCCTGATACCCGAAATTACCAAAATGCCGCCGAAAACAGCCAGCACCCATGCAAATTTGGTGATAAGGGCGGCACTGAGGAAGATGAAAATGAAACGCAGAACTATTGCGCCCAGTATGCCCCAGAAAAGTACGCGATGGTAGTATTTCTTGTCGATGCCGAAGCTCACAAATATCAGTATCATCACAAAAATGTTGTCGATAGACAGGGCTTTTTCGATAAAATAACCCGTCAGGTACTCCATTCCGAGGGTGTTGCGATAGATGCTCAGGTTTTCCTCGAAAGAGTTGTTCATGTCAATGCCTTGATGCAGTCTTCCGTAGTAATACTTGTCGTAATAGTTCTGCAGTCCGGCGTTGTCGGTTATGCCGTGTATCCATTCGGCCTTGAAGAAAATGAAAAGGCAGAACAGCAGCGAAACGCCTATCCACACCGCCGTCCAGATGGCCGACTCCTTGAAAGTTATCACATGGTCGTCTTTGTGGAAAACGCCCAAGTCCAAAAAAAGCATAAAGGCTACAAGCAACAAAAAGCCTCCAAAAAATAGCAATTCCGATGTTATCATGTCTCTGTGTTTTTATTTTTCAACATATTATATTTTTTTCGCGATTCGGCAACGAAAAGGCTTGCCGGATAGTCGAGTATTATTTTTTCGTAGTATTCCGATGCTTTTGCGGGGTTGCCCAGCTGCTCCTCGTTGATGGAGGCGAGCAGGAAAAGGGCGTCGTCGGCAAGTATGTCGGAGGGATATTTCTGTGTGAGTTCTGTAAGCAGGCTGTCGGCTTGGATATATTGTCCTTGCTGCAGGGCAATCTGCGCCCGGCGCATCAGTATCTCGTCGAACAGCGGGTGCGATAGGTTGAGTATTTGCACCGAGTCGTAGTATTGGCAGGCCTCGTCGTATTTTTTTTGGTAAAGTAGCATGTCGCCTTTGGCAAAGTAGGTGAGCATGGTGTATGTGCTGTCGTCGTCCATATTGTCGCTTATAAGCAGCGAGAGTTGCATGGCGTCGTTGGCGATGGGTTTGGAGGTGGAGGCGCGCAGCACGTCGAGTTGCGTCTTGGCCCACTGGAAATCGGCGTTGTAGTACGAGAGCTGTGCGTTTCTGAATTTGGCCTGCGAGCCGATGATGTCGTTCTTGAAATCTTTCTCCACCTGCATGTAAAGTAGCGATGCCTCCCACACAGAGCCGGAGAAAAGCAGCAGGTCGCCCAGTTGCAGTTTGGTTTCGGCTTTCTGGTGCGTCGCCACCGACGGCATGTCGAGTATGTTGTATAGGATATCGGTGGCTTTGGCTGAGTTGTTTTTGTACATCGCCAGCAGTTGTGCGTAGTTGCGCAGCAGTGGCACGGTTTGGCTGTTGCTGCCTAATTTGGCTATGGCTGTCTCGTAGTCCGAGACAAGGGCGTCGATTTGTCGCTGGGTAGGGGAGTGCAGGGTGCTTATTTGGTCGTATTTGGCCGAAAGCAGTCCCACGTAGCTGTCGAAATAGTAGTCGCCGTCGGTGCCTTTTTTCAGCAGGTAGTCATACCCTTCGATGGCTGTGGTTAAGGCCTGGTTGGAGGCGGCTATCTGCGACACCCGGAACACCTGTGTGCCGTGGTCGTCGGCAAACCGCTTGTCGATGGCCTTGGCCTGACTCATGGCAAAGTCGAAATCCTTTTTCTGCAACGAAAACCAGATCATCATATCGTGGTAGGTCTGGTTTTGCGGATTGTCGGCAATGTGTCGTGCTATGGTGTTTTTCAGGCAGCGGTCGAATTCGGCGTTGTCGCCCTGTGCCTGCTGTTGCAGCATCAGCTGTATCTGTCCGCTGGCAAAGGGGTATTTCTCCAAGTAGCCGAAATAGAGTTCGATCATTTTCTGGTAGTCGCTGTTTTTCTCGTACAGCTGGGCCATTTCGAAGGTATAGGCGTAGGGGTTGCGCAGACGTTCGCCGGCGGTTTGGTAGGTCTGTATGGCTTGTTGCGGATGGCCTATGTTTTCGAATGCTTCGGCTACTTTGTCGATGGTGCTTTTGTTGTAGCCGGCTTTTTCAATGGCGGTGGAGTAGTGTTTCTCGGCTTGTTTGCGTTTGCCGTAGCTTTCGGCTATCCAGCCCCAGTCCACGTATATCGATGCGTCGTCGGGACGTTGTTTGAGGCGTTTTTTCACCACTTTCTCGGCTTCGGAAAACTGTTTTTGCTGTATAAGGCACTCTGTAAGCCGGTGGTAGTTGAAATCGTTGGGGTCTTTGGCGAACAGCTGTTCGTATATCTCGGCACTTTTGTCGTATTCGCCGTTGTTGAAATAGTGGTTTGCCAGTTGCAGTTCCTGCTGTTGGGCAAACAATACTATTGTGGCCGACAGCACAACACACAAGGCAAGTATGTATCGCAATCGGCGCATCTTTGGTTGTTTTGATATGTTAGAGGGCGGAGGGAGTGTTTAGCGTTTCTTTTTGTTGAACATGTTCTGCAGTTCATCGGCGAGCCGTGCGTTAGGCACGTCGCGGGCTATGATGGTGCCTTCGCTGTCGATGATTATGTTGCAAGGAATGTAAGGTATGCACAATGTGTTGGCAATAACGCTTTCCCATCCTAGAAGGTCGGAGGCGTGTTTCCATGTGAAACGGCTCTCCTCTATGGTTTTTATCCAAGTGTCGCGGTGCACGTCGAAAGAGACAGAGAGAAATTCCACGCCTTTGTTTTTGTATTTGTGGTACAATGTGCGCAGTGTTCCTTTGTCGTTTTCGGTAAGGTCTTTCGACGACCAGATGTTTATCACAAGGTATTTGTTGCCTTCGAGGGCTTGGTAGCAGGTGGTTTCGCGGCTCGAAGTGTCGGGCAGGGCGAAGTCGGGCAGTTTTTCGCCTACCGATACGCGGCTGAGCTGGCGTATTTTCTTTTGTAGATAGCGGTAGTAGTAGGTGCGAGTGGCGGCGCCGGTAAATTTCGACACATAGCGGTTGAGTTCGCGCGAGTTGAGCAGTGCAAAATAAGGCTGGGTGGCAAGGATGTGCGGCGCAAAGATGGATTCGGGGTTTTGGATGATAAAGTTTTCCAGACATACGTTCACGCTATCCTCTTTCATTTCGCAATCCTCAAGGATGTACCTGTATTGGCTGTTGCTGAACGAGCCGTTGATGCGGGTGTTTTCGATGTCGTCGGGGTCCACCTTGAGGGTGATGAGGTTGTTCTCGAGGTAGAAGAAATATCCGCGCGATGTGGTGGCGAGGCGCAACTCGGCCAAGCGCGGTTCGGGCAACGAACCGGTGAACACGAAAGAGCCGTCGGGCTCGATGCGTGCCTGGTATCTCACCACTGAGTCCTTGGCGCTGTACAGCTGGAGGAAAACCCTTTTCAGGGGAGTCTTGCCAACAGTGCCTTTTATTGTGTATTTGCCCTGCGATTGGGCGGCGCCTATGCAAAACACCGCAAGCAGTAGGATAAATAACCTTTTTTTCATCTTGTTGTAAAACGTAAATCGGAGATCGCCATTACTTGTTCAGCAAAGCAATCTTCGAGTTTTAAAAACTTATATGTCAATCTGTTCTGCAAATGCCTTTATATGGCCGGTAGCACTACATCGGTTTCGGAATATTCGATAACGTTCTCGCCCACAACACGGTAGTTCTGTTTGATGGCCTGAGAGCCTTTGCGCGGCTTTTGGTTGTACATGACACCTTCACCCGATTTCGACGACTTGCAGGAGCCGAAAGCACAGCAAATCATCACTCCAAGTGTAAGCAACACCGAAATTTTCAGAGTCTTTTTCATAACAGATATTTTTTTAAATGTCTATATTTCAATTGTTTTACTTTTGCCGATGTTCCAAATCGCAAACATCGAAATTAGCGACAAAAATACGAATTTTATTGCATTTTTCCAAACTTTACTTTGTTTTTTATATAGCACTGTTGTGGAATTGGTTGATTTTTAATGTGATAATTGATTTTTTTGAGTGTTTTTGTTTTCCCGTATTTTAAAGTCGTTGTTTTTTTGTAACCGCAAAAGTGTTTTTATTATGCTTATGGGCGAAAATGGGGCAGGAGGAATTTTATGAGGCCTTTGTAAAGTGATTGGAAATAGCGCAACAGTCCCGAATTTATATGTTTCCGCACCCTAAGTTCTTGTTCGAGGTCCGAAAAAGGGGCGGGGAACGGGATGGAAAACGGTTATTTCCTCTGTCGTGGCATTTTATTTTTGTGGATGGTAGTTAATTCAATAAAAAAGCGTAAATTTGCACTGTCAAAACATCTTTACTTTTGTTGTAAAGCATTGAATATTATGGTAATAGACAGAATTGGAGTAGCTTGGAAAGTGCCAAAACGCACATCGCAGGCGGTTTTGTGCGTGTGTTTGGCGTTGTTGTCGCTTTTTAGTGGCTGTGTGGGCGGCTATTCTTTCACGGGTGCCTCTATCCCTGCCGACGCCAAAACTATTTCCATCGCCAATTTTCCCAACTATGCCACCACGGTGAACCCGCAGCTGAGCCAGATCCTTAGCGACGGCCTGCGCAACACCTTCTCGTCGCAGACCAACCTCGTGGTTACGGAGTCGGGCGGCGACCTCGACCTAAGCGGCGAGATAACTACCTACACTGTGCAGCCCACAGCCATCACCAGCAACGACCAGGCAGCCATGAACCGTCTGACCATCGGCGTGAAGGTAACTTTCACCAACTCCAAGGACCCCAATGCCAATTTCGAGCAGAGTTTCAACCGCTACAAGGAGTTCAGCTCGCAGCTCAATTTCTCGGCAGTGGAAAACTCGCTGGTGGAGGAGATTGTTAACGAGATAATCGAGGATATTTTTAACAAAGCCGTTGTCAACTGGTAGTTTCCGATGAATTTCGCTAAATGGAATAACCTTTTCGGGTGGCTGGTTTTTGCGATTGCCACTGCGGTTTACGCCCTCACCCTCGAGCCTACTGTAAGTTTCTGGGACTGTGGCGAGTGGATTGCCACATCATACAAGCTGGAAGTGGGGCATCCGCCGGGAGCGCCTTTGTATATGCTTGTGGCTCATCTGTTTTCGTTCCTCTCTTTTGGCGATGTTGCGCGCGTGGCTTGGGCGGTGAACATTCTCTCGGCAGTGGCCAGTGGAGCCACGGTGATGTTCCTTTTCTGGACCATCTCGCGCCTTATACGTCGTTTCGACGAAGAAAGCCGCAAACTCGGCATTTTCGCCACCCTCGCTGCCTCGTTTGTTGGGGCTATGGCTTTCTGTTTCTCCGACAGTTTCTGGTTTTCGGCGGTGGAGGCCGAAGTTTATACTCTTTCGTCGCTGTTCACGGCTGTGCTGCTGTGGGCCATGCTGCGCTGGGAGGCGGAGTTTGCCACCGACCGTCGCCGCTCCGTGCGGTGGCTGCTGTTGGCGGCCTTGCTGCTCGGACTCTCCGAGGGAGTGCATTTCCTCTCGATGCTCGTCATACCTTCGGCCGTGATGTTGTTGTATTACAATACTTTCCATCCCCGCTGGTGGAAAACGCTGCTGGCCTTTTTGGCCTCGCTGGCGGCTTTGCTTGTGGTTTACAAGCTTATAATTCCGGGGCTTTTCTTGCTTTTTGCCAAATGCAATATTTTGTTTGTCAACAATATGCACCTTTCGGTGAACGGTGCCATGCTGCTCACCGCCGGCATTGTGGCTTTGGTGTGTGTGGCGGTGCTTGTGGTGGCGTTGTTGAAAAGGAAACGTGTATTGGAGCTTGCCACCGTTGCCGTCATGCTTTTTTTGATGGGACTTTCGCCAAATTTTGTGACAATACTCCGTTCGCAGTCTCACCTGCCGCTGAACGAAGGCCGTCCCGACAACCCGGTGTCGTTCTATTCCTATTGGAGCCGCGACCAATACACCCAGCCGCCGCTCGTTTACGGACAGTATTACACCGCTCCCGTGGAGGACTACGGCCAAAAAGACCCTGTTTACGAGCTGTTTTACCGCGTTGAAACCGAGGACACCGTTCTGTTGTTCGCCGACAATGGTGAGGCACAGCGTTTTATATCGCAAAACCATTTGAAAAATGTTGCCGTGGAGGCCCGCTACCTAATTGCCGACAGCGGCCGCAACAGCGGATACATATATAACAAAGCTTTCTGCACCTTTTTCCCACGTATGTGGAAAGCCGACGCAGACCATTATTATCCCGCTTGGAGCGGACTTAGCGGCAGCCTTGTGGATTACGACGGCGAGAAAATATACCGACCTTCGTTTGGCGACAACCTGCGGTTTTTCGTCACTTTCCAGCTGGTGCATTCCTATTTCCGTTACTTTATGTGGAACTACTGCGGACGTTTCAACGACTGTCAGGGCTACGGCTCCATCCGCAACGGTGCGGTAACCACCGGAATCCCCGCCGCCGACCGTCTTTTCAACGGCACCGCCGAGAGCGACATCCCCGACACACTGCGCAACGAAGGTCGCAACGAATACTACGCCATACCTCTGTTGCTCGGCATCGTAGGACTGCTGTACCACATAAAGCGCGACAGCCGTGGCGCCGGCGTGGTGGCACTGCTGTTTCTGATAACCGGCGTGGGACTCGTCGTTTATCTCAACTCCGCACCCTACGAGCCCCGCGAACGCGACTACGTTTATGTTACCTCGTTCTACGCCTTTGCCATTTGGATAGGCATTGGCGCAAGCCTTTTCCTCTCCCTTGCGGGAAAAATCAGAGGCTGGCTTGGCAAAGTGCTGCAAATTGTTGTAGCTGTGATTCTTATGGCTGTGCCCGCCTTGATGGCCGCCCAGAACTACGACGACCACAACCGTTCCGGCCGTTTTATGGCACGCGATTCGGCCTACAACCTGCTTATGTCGTGCCAGCGCAACGCCATCCTGTTCACCCACGGCGACAACGACACTTTCCCGCTGTGGTACCTGCAGGAGGTGGAGGGCATCCGCACCGACGTGCGAATCGTAAACCTGAGCCTGCTCAGCACCCCGTGGTATATCGACCAGTTGCGCCAAGCGCAGAACGAAGCGCAGCCGCTGCAGCTCTCCTTCTACGCAAGTCAGTACCACGGACGCAAACGACAGCTCGTTTTTTCGAACACCGAAGGCAAGAAAATCCTCTCGCTGGAAGAGATGATTGACTTGGTGAAAGACGACAGTCGCGCCATACATTATATGGACGATGTGGATTATTTCGTCATACCCACCTCGAGGGTTGAGATCCCGGTAAACACCGAGGCGTTTGCCGCCCAGACTCCCGGCATTGTGTACAAACGCATACCCCGCAGTTTGTTTGTGCTGCTTAGCGGCACGCTCACCCGCAGCGACCTTATGCACTACGACATACTTCTGCACAACGACTGGCAACGGCCTGTTTACTACTCGAAATACGCACTCTCCGCCGTACCGGAGTTGGAGAAATACCTGCAGCTCGAAGGCATGGCCTACCGTCTTACCCCTTTCGGACTGGACAATGCCGAACGTTCCAGCTCCGAGCAGATTGCGGTGAACAGCCAATTGATGTTGGACAATGTTTTGACCCATTTTTCGTGGAACGACCTGCACGGCGTTTACCTCGACGAGACCTCGCGCAATTTCTGCAAAATGCTGCTGGAGGACATCGGAGAGCTGTCGGAAACACTGGTGGAGGAGCGCGACTACGCCACCGCCATGCGACTTTGGGACACCGTGCTGAATTACGTGCCCGAAAAGATGCTCCGCGACGAGGTGCTGCTATCCATGCTCAACGCCTATTGGGCGGCTGGCGACACCGCTATCAACACCTTTGCCCGACGCAAAACCGACCAGCTGGCCACAGAGACGGGATATTTCTTTGCCATGAGTCCGCAGGTGCAGCATTACGTGGAAACGGACATAGAGCAGTGCTCCGAAACTTTGCTCCACATGGCCATGCTTGCCAAAAACCACAAACAGGAGATACCGTTTAAACTCATTTTCGACCGTTTAAACCCATTTTTGGAACCACTCACTGCCATTTGGGACAGCAAACTGCGATTTTACTTCTCCTCCGACGACCCGCTTCATTACGAGGACGAGATTGCCAGTTATATCGACAAGCTGCAGATGCTCTACGACCTGATGGAAGGCGAACCCGACGTGGAACGTTCCAAAAGGTTGTCCGAAATGTTGAAAATTCACATCGAAAATTACATGGATTTGTAAGTCGCAACGGCCAAAAAACACACCGTTTTTGCACATAAATTGAATTAAATTTAAATATAGTTGGGTGTAATGGACAAAAATTAGGCTGTTTTTTCAGCCGACTTTTTGCTTTTTCAAATTGATTTCGTAATTTTGCACCGTCGATGAAGCGGAGAAAGGCTCTGCTGAGGAGCAACCTTTCGGGGAATAAGTCGACGAGATATTAAACCGATGAAAAGAGGGCTGCCACAGTGTGTGCAGTTTTTTTTGTTCATAACATTTGAACGCCGTAATCGTTTGAATATTATGTGTGTTACAAAGATATTAGCCTGATTTTGTCCATTACCTCAAATCTCGCAAAGGTAGTGCTTCCCTACAAATATGAAGTTTTTATCCTGCAATTTGACCTATAGACGAATTTTCTTGGTTTGTCCCGCAACCCGCCAAATGATGACACCCGACAATATTTGACATCATAAAGATAGAAGATTTTAAGTAACTTCGCAAATCGGGGAAATAAATAAATGATATATGAAAATTACTGGTAATCAAGATGATGCGTTTTTTGTGCACATGGGCAAGGTGTGTAAATTCTTGATTGTCAGTGTTTTGCCCACACGCAAACGCATTTTTCTTTCCCGCAACCTCATTAAATACTATATAGGACAGGTAATAAGTTTTTTCGCTATATTCTTCGGGTTCTTTGAAAAAGTATCGTCTTGCGAAACCACTGCAAAACACGGAATGAAATCCTGCGGGACAGTATTTCGAACGACGAACAAAGTACAAACCAACGGCCGTCGCGGCAGGAGGTACTACCTCGCCAAATCATGCCCTGCCACGGGATTTCTTTTGGCGGGGCAAACACGGATGAAAAAGAAAAAAAGTAATAAAAATAAAAACATAAAACACAATGAAAAAAACATATATAATTGGCTTTTCTGTAGCTATCAATAGTGGTATGTTTTGGAAATATGAATATCCGATGATTATGTATAACATTTCATCAATGGATAAAAGAAATTGTCCAAAGTATCCAAGGAGCCCAGAACTTCCTACTAGCGAAAACAATCAAATTAGATGGGCTGACCATAAAGGTTGGTGGCGAAAAGGGAAAAGTAGCCGTTCTTGCTCGGCGTATTCCGCTTCAGCGCAAAAACACGCATCAATAATTAGACAACATGGAGGAGCTTACTATGAAGGCGATTAAAAACATACTGATTTTTTCTTTATTGATGGCATTTGTAGAGACATATGCCCAATCTACAAATGATAATAAAACGCCGTTAACCTTTTCTGGTTTTATGGATAATGCTATGCAGAAAGTGCAACAGTTCGGTATTCCGACAGATGCTTTTTATAGTTCAGAAAGACACTTTAACGGAAAGACGCAAGAATCCACTACGGCCAAATTAGACACAGAGTTTGAAATAAAACAATCAAAACTACACAAACGCAGTGGCTCAAATGTCAAGTTTACAGTTAAAGACGCTGTAACCAATTCAAAGACCGACCAAAAAGGGAAGAAGGCATTTTCTGAAAAACACAATGTAAAAGCGCTACTTGAAAATAATCCCTGCATTAATAGAAAAGGAGTGTTTGATGCTTTTGGAGGGGAAATGCTTTTTGCAGGTGTTAATATTGATAAAGAAAACGATATTTCCTATGCTCACTATATGTGGACGGGGTCGGGTAAAAATGCGGAAGACACTATTCGAGTAACAATTGACCAAAGTAGTGGCTTTGTCCAGCGTTGTGAACTTGTTTCAATGGATAAAAAAGACGATTTGGAGGTTGTCCTATGCTATAGTTATGTTTTTGCAACTAGAGAGGATACCATGATTCCTATAAGAATGACTTTTAGGTCTGTTGAAAGAGGCACCTCCAATCATAACCCATTTGAATATACAATAACTAATTCGATAACGATGAATAATTGAGCGTTTTTATGTTCTTCTACTGGGAATAGTAGTTAATTGTATCTTTTGGTTCAGAGAGGTGTCAGAAAAAGTAATGACACCTCTCTGATTTTAGAATTTCATCTTATGTTTCTTTCATCACAAGCATTTCCGTTGTTGCCGATTTATTACTTGTCTGCAAAAGTTCACAAGGTTGTCAAAGGCATTTGTCTTCAAACGAAGGTGGGATTGCAAGTCTGCGACAACAGGAGCACCCTGCATAAGTGTCAAAAACTCTCAAATACCACGTGGAAAATTATATGAATCTGTAAAGGTAGTTATCCCACTATCTCTGCAGAAAAGGCGTTACTATCATTTACAACAGATTATGATAGTTTCAAAAAACGTTACAGCCGTTGCGACAGTACCGGAACCATTTTGTCCTTCCATTCCCTGAAATCGCCGGCAATGATATGTTCGCGAGCTTGTGTTACCAGCCGCAGATAGAAACTGAGGTTGTGTATGCTGGCAATCTGCATGGCCAGAATTTCCTGTGCCTTGAACAGATGTCGCAGGTAAGCCTTGGTGTACACCTTGTCAACAAGCGCTGTGCTCTCCTCGTCGAGGGGCGAAAAATCGTATTCCCATTTTTGGTTTTTCATGTTCATGGTGCCCTGCGAGGTAAACAGCAGACCGTTGCGGCCGTTGCGGGTGGGCATCACGCAGTCCATCATGTCGATGCCGAGAGCGATGCTTTCGAGTATGTTGGCCGGAGTGCCCACGCCCATCAGGTAGCGCGGTTTGTCGGCGGGCAGTATGCCGCACACCAACTCGGTAAGCTCGTACATCGTCTCCACCGGCTCGCCCACCGAGAGTCCACCTATGGCGTTGCCGTCGCAGCCAGCCGAAGCTATCTTCTCCGCCGACTGTATGCGCAGGTCGCGGTACACGCTGCCCTGCACTATGGGGAATAGCGACTGGCTGTAGCCGTATTTCGGCTCGGTGGTGCGCACCCGCTCCACACAGCGGTCGAGCCATGCGTGTGTGAGATGCATCGAGCGTTTGGCGTAGTTGTATTCGCAAGGGAAGGGGGTGCACTCGTCAAAAGCCATAATGATGTCGCCGCCTATGCTGCGCTGCACGTCGATGGCAAATTCGGGGGTGAAGAAATGTTTGGAACCGTCGATATGCGAGCGGAACTCCACACCGTCCTCCTTCAGTTTGCGGTTGTCGGAAAGAGAATACACCTGAAAGCCGCCGCTGTCGGTGAGTATCGGCCGTTTCCAGCCGTTGAAACGGTGCAGTCCACCGGCGGCCTCCAGCACTTTTACACCCGGTCGCAGGTACAGATGGTAGGTGTTTCCGAGTATTATCCTTGCCGCAACTTGGTCGATAAGTTCTTGTATATGAACGGCTTTTACGCTTCCCACAGTGCCAACAGGCATAAAAATGGGGGTAGGTATGTCGCCGTGGTCGGTGCTGATGACTCCGGCACGTGCCTTGCTCTGGGGGTCGGTGGCTTCGAGGGTGAATTTCATCGTTTTATGGCATTGTTAGTAAATAGTTGATAAAATCGGGCGTTGGGTTTTGGACGGTAGTCAAAAAAAAACTATTTTTGCAGACCAAATCAAACTCATCATGACACTCTTTGGAACATATTTTGAGACCATTCCGCTGATTCTGATGGCGCTGTTTGCAATAACCTTCGTGTTTTTGGCGTTGTACTACGGCCTTAACCATTTCCGTGTAAGCCGCTACAATGCGTCCAAAACAAAACCGACGCCCAATAATAACGCACAACCATCCGTTTCTGTTGTGCTTACTTCAAAAAATGGTGAAAAACTTTTGACCGACAACCTCACTTACCTGCTCGAGCAGAACTACCCCAAACTCGAGGTGGTGGTGGTTGACTACGACTCGTTCGACAACACGCAGTACGTGCTGCAGGTGTTCAAAAGCAACTATCCCGACAAACTGAAAATTGTTCGGCTGGAAAAAGATGTGAACAACTACAAAGGCAAGAAATTCCCCCTTTCCATCGGCATTCAGTCGGCCAAGAACGACATAATACTGCTTACCGAAAACGACTGCGTGCCGAAGAGTTTCGACTGGGTGGAGAAAATAGTGGCACCTTTCGCCAACCCGAAGACACAGATAGTGCTGGGCTACCACGGCCTGGAATCAAGCAAAGGTATGCTCAATGCTTTCGAACAATACGAAAACCTGTCGCACTCCGCTGTCATGTTCGGCACCGCCCTAATGCACCGCCCCTACTGCGGTGTGGGACGCAATATGGCATACCGCCGTCAGTTTTTCTTCGACAACAAAGGATTTATCAAACAATACAATATACCCTACGGCGACGACGACTTGTTTGTGAACAAGAACGGCAACAGCTCAAACACCGGAGTCTGCTTGGAAAAAGATGCCTATGTCGTGTCAAAACCGCCAAAAACCGTCACTGCATGGTTAGACCAACGGCGACGCCTGCACAGCACCATAAAAAAATACAAAGCCTCCGACAAAACCATGCTGCTGCTGCGCACCCTTGCGATAACGCTTTTCTACCTTTGCGGCATTTTGCTGTACGTACTCAACCCGCTCCCCATACTCGGTTTCATACTTCTGGGCGTGCTTGTGGCAAAAATAGCGTGGCAGATTGTGTGCAATTACCAACTTTGTCGGCGTTTAAATATAAAACGCTATATAGCAGCACTTTCCCCTTTTTTTGAAATTTATTTTTTGTTTGCAAATACTTTTTTGTTCCTATTAACGTTAAAGCGTAAAAATGGCCATGGAAGCAACTCCTAATCTAACCACGGATAAAGCGCAAAGGGACTACCAGCTTGTGCGCTTGGCTCGCGAAAAAGGCGACGAGAAGGCTTACGCCGACCTGCTCAAGATTTATCGTGAACCGTTGTACCTTATGCTTTTGAAAATGACCAACGACCCTGTGGAGGCCGACGACCTCACCATCGAGGCTTTCGGCAAGGCGTTCCGCTCGCTGCATCTCTACACTCCAACCCACGCTTTCAGCACATGGCTTTTCACCATAGCCTCCAACAACTGCATCGACTTTATCCGCAAAAAACGTCTGCGCACCATATCGCTCAACAGCATGTGCACCAATCGCGACGACGAGGTTACCGACTACAGCATACCCTCCGAGGACCACAATCCCGAAGAGGCCATCATAAAGGAGCAGAAAATAGAGATGATGCGTCAAGTGGTGCAGCTGCTCAAACCGCGCTACCGCAAACTGGTGGAGCTGCGCTATTTCAAGGAATACTCCTACGAGGAGATTGCACAGGAGATGGACCTGCCGCTTGGTACCGTGAAAGCCCAGCTGTTCCGCGCCCGCGATTTCCTATATCAGATGATGAAAGGCAAGGAGTCGAACATTTAAAAAACTCCACGTGCCTAAATTCCATTTACACACAATGCTTACTTTGGCGGTGCTCTTGGCAGCCTTTACCCCTTTGTTGGCACAAGACGATTTATACAACGACCTGCCGCCGCTCAGAGGTTTTTCCGTAACCATCGACGCAGGTGGCACCTATGCAGGCAAGTTCCACTCCAATTTCTACAACGGCATTCCCGAAAACACCAACACCATCGAACGCATACTGCACAGCGAGGCGTATGGCAATTCCATCTGGAACAACCTAGCGGACCAGGGACTTATAAACCCTTCTGCCATCGGTACATACAATCAACTGAAGGTGGCCGAATATGCCGACATGCACTATGCCATCACCTATCAGATTGGCATCGGTTTCCGTTACGATTTCGAAGGCAGAAACACCGCAGTTTTTGCACGTTTCAACTACTCCAAACTTACGGCAAAAGGAGCGTTCAACCTTTACAGCGGTGCCAGCACTTCTACATTGTCCAATATGAACCAATACATCCCCTGCGACATCTGGGGCACCGAATCGCGCACCTACATAGATTTGGGGCTCTCAAAGTCGATACCGATGAACCCAATGCTGCATTTTGTAGCAGATATTGGCCTTAATATCAATCATATACGTGTGCTGAGCAATGATGTTGAAATTGGTGGCAGCACCTACAGCATCCTCGATGTGTGGGGAGGACATTACCCGATGATGAACTCGCAGACATACGAGTATTACCAGACAGGCATCGGATACGGGGTGTTTGTGGCACCGTGCCTGCGGCTTATGCTCCCGCACTCAATGGCCGCCGACCTTGGAGTGAACTGCTACTACAACAAGATAAACCTGCCCAACTACGACAAATTTGCACCCCAGTTCACTTTGTTCTTACGTTTTATTCTGAACAACCTGTGATGCCCTTCGATTTTTCCAACGCCTTTATTTCCGAAACTGACCGCGATTTTGCCAAAAGACTTTTGGAGAGCGCCTTTCCGGCAGAGGAACGTCCCTCTTTCGAGGCAATGGAACGGCGAGGCGACGAGTACCGGTTGTGTGTGGTGCATAAGGATGGCCAAAACGTGGGAGTATTAGGCTACTGGACTTTCGGAAAAACGGTTTATGTTGAGCATTTCGCCATCAGCGAACCTTTGAGGAACAACGGCTTGGGAGGAGAGGTGTTGGACGTGTTCCTTGCTGGGTTAACCAACGACACGCAAATGGTTTTGGAAGCGGAACTGCCCGACAACCATTTGGCACAGGGACGGATAGAATTTTACCGACGACACGGCTTTATAGCCAACATTTACGAATACCTGCAGCCGCCCTACCATTCCGGCGACGGCTTTCTGCCAATGCTTTTGCTGTCGAGGTATCCGTTGAACGATATGGAGTACGAGGAAATAAAGGGGGTTTTGTATAAAAAAGTATATGGGAGAGACTAACCCAACACCTTTTTCAACACTCGTGTAAGGTGGTTCTCCATAGCGGAGTGGCGGCCGTCGGAGGCGATGATGGAATGCACGTCGTCGAGCAGTTGCTGTTTCTCGGTGGCGTCGGCAAGGTATTGGGCTTTATTGTCTTGAATGCTCGACAGTATTTCGGTGTCGCTCATTTTATTGAACATTTTTCTCACTTTTTCATAAGTGGCGGCATCGGTTTTCTCGAGTATCCGGTCCACTTCGTTTTGGTGTATGTTGCTGTCGATATTGGCGGCATAGAGCATCACCAGCACCTTGAATTCCTCTTTGGTAAACATATTATTTTGGTTTTGTTTTTTCTGTTTTTTTAATTATTCCGCAACTTTTCAAAAAATCACTCCCCCATCAGCCCTTCCATACGGTCGGCGATGTCCTTGGCTACATCGGCTTTGTGTTTGAGGGAGCCGTCGGTAACCGTCCCGTCGGCGGTGATGATGGTAACCTTGTTGGTGTCGTGGCCGAAGCCCGCACCTTTGTCTTTCAGCGAGTTAAGCACAATCATGTCGAGATTTTTGCGTGCCAGTTTCGACTTGGCGTTTTCCAACTCGTTGTCGGTTTCCAAAGCGAAGCCGATAAGCAGCTGATGGTCGTTTTTCATCTTGCCCAAAGTGGCCAGAATGTCGGGGTTCTGCACAAGATGTATGTCCAGAGTCTCGGTGTCGGCGGTCTTTTTTATCTTGTGGTCGGCCACCGTTTCGGGACGGTAGTCGGCCACGGCTGCGGAGAGTATGGCGGCGTTGCAGCTCGGGAAAGTCTCTATGCAGGCTTCGTACATCTCGCGTGCAGATTCTATATTTATCTGCTTGATATTACGATGCTTGGCCGTAAGACTCGTGGGGCCTGCCACAAGTATTACCTTGGCCCCGCGCTCAGCCAACTCCTCGGCCACGGCAAAGCCCATCTTTCCGGTGCTGAAATTGCCGATAAACCGCACGGAGTCGATACGTTCGTAGGTGGGGCCGGCGGTTACGAGCATGGTTTTTCCGGTAAGGCTCAGTTTTTTGGCAAAAACAGCCTGAACATACTCGAAAATTTCCTCGGGTTCGGGCATACGTCCCACGCCCGAAGTGCCGCAGGCCAGCTCGCCCTCGGCGGGGGAGAGGATGTTAATTCCTTTGTCTTTCAGGCAGTTGATATTTTCCTGCACCATAGGGCTGTTGTACATATTGGTGTTCATGGCGGGACACACAACAATGTCCTTGGCAAAAGCCAGAAGCAAGGTGGAGAGAGCGTCGTCGGCAATGCCTGAGGCGTATTTGCCTATGATGTTGGCCGTGGCCGGTGCCACCACAATCATGTCGGCCCAGTCGGCGAGGGCTATGTGCTCGGTGCTGTACTCGTTGCGGGGTGCGAACACGTCGCAGTAAACCGCGTTGCCCGAAACGGTCTCGAGGGTGAGTTCCGTAACGAACTGCATGGCGTTTTTGGTGGCCACCACTTTCACCTCGTCGCCGTTTTTGGCAAAGAGGCGTATCAGCTGCGGAATTTTATAGGCGGCAATGCCTCCCGTTATCCCGACTATTATCTTTTTGTTCATCGTCTGTGTTTGTTATCTTATTATTCGGAGTCGTCGCCTTCGCCGCCCACTTTGGCCTGACGTTCGAGTTCCATCTTACCGAAACGCAGGGTGATGCCGGCGCTTATGAAACGGCTGTTGAGGGTTTTGCGGGTGGATTCGCTAAGATAGTAGGGGTTGGTGTTGGTGGAGCCTGTACCGTAGCGTCCGCCCCAGTTGAAGAGGTCCTGAATGTTGATAAACACGGAGAGTTTGCGTTTGAAGAAATCGCTGCGTATGCCCATGTTCATCGAGTAGCGGGCTTTGGTTTCGGACAGCAGTCCGATGGTGGGCGAGTTGTAGTGCGCCGAGAGGTGTATCTGGTAGTTGTCCCAAACCTTTGCCCAAGCGTTCACACGCACGCTCCACGACCATTTGTCCTTGGTGATGTCCTGATGACGCACGTTGCCAAAATCGTCGGTGTGGTCGTATTCCATGTGGTAGCCGTAGTCGTAGAGGTTGGCGTAGAGACGCACGTTGAAAAATCCCGTAGGACGGTAGGTCATATTGAGCGAAGCGCCATAGCGCCACGACGAGCCCATATTGTAAGGTATGGAGTAGGAAACCATGCGGTCGAAGAGGTATTCGTCGTGGTTTGTGGCGTCGGTGAGGGAACTTATCTCGTTGGTGGCCAGTCGTCCGTAGCCTTCGATGCCCACATTGCCGAATGAGGTGAAATATTTAGTCCAGCCCGCTTCGGCGGAATGTGTGTACGAGGGTTTCAATCCGTCGGGGTTACCGGTGCGGTAGCTCTCGTCGCCGTAGATGCGGAACTTGGTGAGCTGACTTTCGTCGGGCTGACGCATACGCATTGAGTAGTTGAGTTTGAAGTTGTGCATGCTTTCGGTGCGATACGAGAGGTGTACCGAAGGACGTGCAGTGATGAAAGTACGTTCGCCGTTGTCGGCAAAATCCATCTCGGTATTATAGTTCCACGAGATGCTTTGCAATCCCAGACCAATTCCTGTGGAGAGGGTGAAATTGCCCCATCGGTGGGTCCAGTTGACGTCGCCGCTCACATTACTGGTGTAGCCATTGTAATCGTAGGTGCGCAGCAGGTCGGAGATGACTTTCATATTGTTGTACGAGGAGTCGACCCTATAGTATCGGTCGTAGTTGTTGTGGGTGTAGGTGTAGTCGGCATTGAGGCCGTAGCTCATCTCGCCGTCTTTGCTGTAGGGGCGGTTGTAGCGGGCAAAAAGGCTTCCGCCGCCGTTACGCTGGTTGGTGAGACGGTAGCGGTATTCGTCGTTGAGGTCGAAATATTCGGTGTACATACAGTCGTAGAACTCGGTGGAGCGGTTGTGCGAGAAACGTCCGCTAAGGCCGATACGGAGGTTATGACCGTTGAGGTCGAATTTCTTGGTGTAGTCGGCACCGAGGTCGCCGAAGAACCCCGGGTTACGGGTGCTGTCGTAGGTGGAGTAGCCGTAGGTGTAATTGGTGTCGGTTTCGAACACTGTTCTATATACGCTGTTGTCGGACACGCTGCGGTTGAAAGTGCCGTTCACGCCGCCGTGAATCTCGATGTCGCTCATCGAGTCTATCTCGTAGTTGATGTTCATAAACAGGTTGCCGCCGAGGTTCTTGCTCCAGTTGGAGGAGGTGTCGGTCTGGTAGCGGGTGGTGTCGTAGGTGTCGGGCTCGCTGCCGTCCACACGGGTGATGGACCAGCCGTTCGATTTGTTGTTGCGGAACGAGTAGCGTCCGCTGGCAAACACGTTGATGCTGAGTTTTTCTTTGGCCCACATGTACGAAATCCACGGGCTTATGTTTGGCTGGGTGCTGCCGTTGACACCGAAACTCACAAACTGGTTGCTTTTCACGTGTGCCGAGGTTATGATGTTGATAACGGCTTCGGCGTCGGTGGCGTATTTGGCCGAGGGGTTGGTGATGGCCTCAATGCGGTCGAGAGCGTTGGCGGGCAGGGTTTCGAGGTAGGTCTTGAGGTTTTCCTCGGTAAGTTTGGAGGGTTTGTCGTTAATCCATATTTCCACACTCGACACACCGCGAAGGGTAACGTTGCCTTCCACGTCCACCTCCACGCCGGGGGCGTTCTGCAGGGCGTCGTTGGTGGTTCCGGTCTGTATCGACGGATCGTCGGCCACGTTGTAAATCATTTTCTCGCCGTCCTGAGCGTAAAGCGGTCGCTGTCCCTTTACGGTAACGGCTTTAAGCATAGAGCCCTCTTTCATGTTAATGTTGCCGAGAGCTGTGTTGTTCTCCACTTTGAAAGGGATATAACGTGTGGTGTAGCCGATGTATGTGGCGCGAAGTAAATACTCTCCTGCAGGCACTTCGGTAACTTCGAAATAGCCATAGAGGTCGGTGGCGGCACCGCGCACGAGGCTGCTGTCCTCCTTGTCGAGCACGGCCACATTGCCGAATCCCAGCGGTTCGTTTTTAGTGCTGTCGATAAGGGTTCCCACCACTTTGAAGGTGGAGCCGCTGCGTACTTTTTTCTGTTTCACGGTCTGCCCTTTTTTCTGAGAATCTTGCATATTGCGGTCGAAACGCTCGCTGCGCGGGAAACCGCCTTCGGGGCGCTCGCCGCCTGGTCTGCCTCCCGGACGACCGCCTGGAAAACCGCCGCCGGGTTGGGCCATAAGTGTAACGCTAACTATTAAAGATAAGAATAAGAATGCGGATGTAAGTTTTTTCATCTTTGTAAACAAATAATAAATAATATATTTGTATCTGAAAAAGGGTAAAAATTGCTATGCCGGAGCGATTATTTTTCGAATTTTTCCTTGCCCCAGATGTCTTTCATCTCGGGTTTTTGCACGTCGTTCAGGAACACACAGCGGTCGAGAGAGGCATCGCGGCAAACTATGTCTTCGGCCAGGGCGTTGCACGAGGGGCTTCCGCACACTCCGCAGTCGATTTGAGGGAGCATGCACTGTATCTTGTTTATTTTCTCCATTTTTTCGAGGGCTTTGGACACGTCCTCGTCGAGGGCGAGCATGGAGCGCGGCTGCACGGCCGACACACGCACGTCGGAGAGCAGGAAATCGCTTTCGGCTTCGAGTTTGGAGTCGTTGGTGGCCTCGCCGTTGCGTTCGCGTTCGGTAATTTTGCGGGCCCGGGCGTACATGCATTCGCTGATGAGGAAACGGTTTTGGCAGGCAAGCACTCCGCCGGCGCAGCTCTGGTCGCAGGCGCGGAGCTCGAGGAATTCGATATCCTCAATCTCTTCGTTTTCCACTTTTTCCAAAAACTCCGTCACGTTGTGAATTTCGTCAATGGCCAGCGAGCGTTTGGCTATGCACAATCGTCGCTCGCCGTTGGTGAGGGTTGATAGCACGGCATCCGACGAGAGGCGCGCCATCGAAAAACCGGGAACGGTGTAGTCCTTGCCCAGCTCTTTCATCTTTTTCTGAACACGGTTGTAAAGCTCGTCCATGTTTATTATGCCGTCCACAAGGGATTTCTCCTCCCCCACGGGACTTTTCACGGCAGCCACTTTGGCGGCGCAGGGCGAGATGTAGAAAAAGCCTATGTCCCTGCGAGGTATGTTGCTTTCGGTGAGCACCTTGCAGGCATATTTTGCCACTATGTCGACAGGAGCTTTAACCGGAATGATGTTGTCCACCAGCGACGGGAAACGCACCTGTATCAGCCTTACTATAGCGGGGCAGAATGATGAAATCAAGGGTTTCTCGCCAAGACCTTCCTCGGCGTACTGGTTTTTGGCCTGAGCGAAAATATGCACAGCCGACTCCACTTCGAAAACATGTGTAAAACCAATCTCTTTCAGCACAGAGTACACCCGCGAAGCGGGGATGTCCTCGGAAAAATGGCCTAGGAAAACGGCCGGTACCAGTGCAACACGGCATTTGTAGTTGAAAATCTGGTCGAAATCGTCCTGTTTTATGTATATTGCCTTCACGGGGCAAACTTTGAAACAGTTGCCGCAGTCCACACAGCGGTTTTCTGAGATGGTGGCGTGGCCGTTGACGACGCGTATGGCTTCGGTGGGGCAGCTTTTCATGCAGCGAGCACAGGCAATGCACTGGTCCTCATCTACTTGCAGAGCGTGGTAAAAAGTCTGTTGGCTCATATCATTTGGATTGGTTAAAACGTTCTAATTATTTGAAATTCACTTCCATCTCCACTGTGGTACCCACACCCACGGTGCTTTGCACGTTGAGTTTGTCCACATTGTTTTTGATGTTTGGCAGACCCATGCCGGCGCCGAAACCCATGTCGCGAACCTCGGGGCGGGCGGTGGAGTAGCCTTCCTGCATGGCCAGATCTATGTCGGGGATGCCGGGGCCCTTGTCGGCCACCACAAGGCGTATCTTGTCGGAGTCGATGTCGGCTGTAACAAGGCCGCCGCAGGCGTGGGCGATGGCGTTTACCTCGGCTTCGTACAAGGCCACCACCACTCGTTTGATGATGGCGGGGGGGATGTTGAGCTGTTTCAGTGTTTTCTTTACCGAGCTCGAAGCTATGCCGGCATTGACGAAATCGCCTTCTATCACAGTATATTCGAAATGCATGGTGTGTCGTTTTTTTAGGGTTAGAACAAAGGTTTGATGTCGTTGGCGTACATCAGGCCGCAGGCTTTGAACATGGAGAAATCGCTCTCTATCAGCACCATGTCGTTGTCCTCGGCCAGCTCGATCATCTCTTCGGTGGCTTTTTTCTTGCGTACGAAGATGATAATATCCAGTCCTGCCATCTCGCAGGTGCGTATGGTCTGCAGGTTGCACAGTCCGGTAACGAGCAAAGGGGTCTGTTTAAGGGTAAGCACGTCGCTCATAAGGTCCGATGCAAAGGCGGTGGTGATGTCCTCGTTGAGCTGTTCCTCGGTGCCACAAAGTATCTTTGCTTCAAGCAGTTCTGCAATTTGTTTTACAGTCATTTTATATATGTTTTGAAGTTTTTTAATGTTGTTTTTAAACTTGCAAATATACGAAAAAAAATCGGATTTTCCTAAAAAAAATCATACCTGAACCCAATTGCCAGCTTTACAAATGTAAAATTGCAGGCGGTTGGCATCTGTTTCGGCGTAGCGTGTTACTTTTTTTTGTCGTCACAAAACAAAAAACGGTTTCTTGCGTTTTTATTTGGATTACAACAATAACTGATATGGACAAAACAACCATTCTTTGGGCCGACGACGAGATTGACCTGCTAAAACCGCACATCATGTTCCTTGAGGAAAAAGGCTACAACGTCATTGCCGTTACCAGCGGCGACGAAGCCTTGGACGAACTTTCGCACCATGTGGTGGACATCGTTTTCCTCGACGAGAACATGCCCGGACTAACAGGATTGGACACCCTGAGCATCATCAAAAGCCGCCACCCCATGATTCCCGTGGTGATGATTACCAAAAGCGAGGAGGAACACATTATGGACGAGGCGCTTGGCGGAAAAATCTCCGACTACCTGATAAAACCCGTCAAGCCGAACCAGATACTGCTAACCGTAAAGAAACATACCGAGGGCAAACGCCTCGCCGACCAGAAATCGATACAGAACTACCAGCAGAATTTCCGCAACATAAGCATGGAGCTGATGAACCCGCTCTCCGCCGAAGGCTGGGTTGACATCTACAAACGTCTGGTGCAGTGGGATTTGGAACTATCCAAGACCGAAGACCGCAATACCCACGAGATACTTTACTCGCAACGTGCCGAAGCCAACCAGCTTTTCTGCCGTTTCTACGAGCAGAACTACGAGGACTGGCTCAGCGGACGTGCCGAAAAACCCCTTATGTCGCCTACAGTGCTGAAAGAGAAGCTCTTCCCCCTGCTGAAAGACGACAAGCCTACCTTCCTCATCGTTATCGACAATTTTCGTTTCGACCAATGGAAATACACACAGCACACCATCGAAACGCTGTTCCACACCGAGGAGGAGTGCGTGTATTACAGCATACTGCCCACCACCACACAATACGCCCGCAACGCCTTGTTTTCGGGACTCATGCCATCGGAGATTGAAAAAAAATATCCCCAATACTGGATAAACGAAACCGAGGAGGGCAACAAAAACCAGTACGAAAACGAGTTGCTCGACGAGAACCTTCGCCGCTACGGTTTCAACATCAAACACTCGTACCACAAGGTGCTCAACGCCACTTTCGGCAAAAAACTAATCGACAGCATCCCACGCATGATGCAGAACAAACTCACGGTGGTTATCTACAACTTTATCGACATGCTTTCGCACGCCCGCACCGAGCTGGACATCATACGCGAGCTGGCCGAAAACGAACAGTCGTACCGCTCGCTCACCCTCTCGTGGCTCGAACATTCGCCGCTTATGGATTTCCTTAAACGCATAGCCGAGGAGGACGTTAACCTCGTCATCACCACCGACCACGGCTCGGTGAAAATCAACAATCCTGTAAAGGTGAAAGGCGACAAGGACGTGTCGGTGAACCTGCGCTACAAAGTGGGACGCCTGCTCGACTACAACCCAAAACAGGTGTACGAGGTGAAAGACGCATCCAAGATTTTCCTGCCCAAACTCTATGTCACCTCCCCCTACATCTTCGCCCACCGCAACGATTTCTTTGCCTACCCCAACAACTACAACCAGTACGTGCAATATTATATGAACACCTTCCAGCACGGCGGCATCTCGATGGAGGAAAACCTCGTGCCGTTCATTATCCTCAAAAAACGATAGCCCTATGACCGAGCACCCCAACTGCAAGATAAACATAGGCTTAAGCGTCGTTGCCAAGCGTCCCGACGGCTTCCACAACCTCGAGTCGGTGTTCTACCCCCTGCCCATCAGCGACACGTTGGAGATTGAGAAAGCCGACAACTTCAGTTTTGAGCAGGACGGCATTGCCCTCGACTGCGCCGGCTCCGACAACCTGTGCGTCAAGGCTTACCGCCTGATGCAGAAAGATTTCCCGCAGATTGGTCCCGTGGCCATACGCCTTACCAAAAACATACCTTCCGGTGCCGGCTTGGGCGGCGGCTCCTCCGACGCAGCGTTCACCATAAAGATGCTTAACTCGCTGTTCAAGTTGGGGTTACACACCGAACAGCTGCAAGGCTACGCCGCACGTATTGGCGCCGACTGTGCCTTTTTTATCGAAAACAAGGCGGTGTTTGCCAGCCAGAAAGGCGATGTGTTTCAGGATATTGCGCTCGATTTGTCGGGCCACAGACTGCTTTTGGTAAAGCCCGATGTGGGGGTGAGCACCGCCGAGGCATATAAAAGCATAGTGCCCGCCCCGGCACACTTCGACCTGCGCAAGCTCGGCTCCACACCGATGGAAGAATGGAAACAGTTGGTTACCAATGATTTCGAGAAGTCGGTTTTTGAGAAACTCACCGTACTGCGCGAGATAAAAGAGCGTATGTACCAAGGTGGAGCGGTGTATGCGGCAATGAGCGGCAGCGGCTCCACAATCTACGGCTTCTTTGCTAAAAATCAAGACATTACAGAGCTACGCACGGACTTCGATAAACGGTTTTTCACGGCGGAGATTGCATTTTAATACTCCTTTTCGCTTCGCTCAAGAGATTTTTTTGATTTTTTTTGTTCTCCTGCTCGTCTTCGACGAGCGAAATCAAGGAAATCTTGTAAATAGCTTTCGCCTTCGGCGAAATAATTATTGAGATTTACAAGATTTCTGCCCGAAGGGCTAGGAGCATTCAATTGCCCGCAGGGCAAGACGAGAATTTCAACTTTCAATTCTCAACTTTCAACTTCCGCTCGTATGTCTGGAATACGATAGTCTCACCGGTGGTACGCACCTCGAAACTGTCGCCGAGGGCGGAGTTCAGCGTTCCTTCCCACCAATAACGGAATTTCCTCCCCTCCACATGATATTCCAAACCGCTGTAACTCAGAACATTATCTTTGTCCAAGCTGAACACCGACACCTGTTGCCGTGCAAAACTGCGGAAAGTGGTGTCGCCGCTTATGGCGGTAAACACTCCGTAGTCGGTAAACATCCGGCATTGGGCCACCTTGGCAAAGTCGGCAAGCAGGGCGATATTGGCAAGCAGGTGGTCCTCGCGCAGGCCGCTCGCCCCCACTATGGCCAATCGTCTCCAGCCCTGCGCCACGCTGTAGTCCACCGCCTTGCTGAGGTCGTTGTTGTCCTGCCGCGACACAACCACAAGCCTATCCGAAAGTCTCTCTTTCAGTGCTTTGGACAGCGAGTCGCCGTCGCCAACCACTGCCGTGGGCATAATACCGGCATCGAGCAGTTTCTCCGCCGCGCCGTCGCAGCACACCACGGGCAGTCCCCCGCGCAGCAGCGACAATGGAATGTCGTTTCGCGGAAACTCGCCGTTGGCAAGTACCACAGCGTCAAATTTTTGTATGTCTATTGTGTATCGCATCGTGTTTCTGTTCCGTGGGTTGTACCCACGTTTGTTGTCCGTCGCCCTTTCAGGGCTTTTTGGTAGTTTATTGTTTTTTGTTAGATTTTTTGTTGTTTTTGCGTTTCGCCGAACCGTGTCGGGAGTCGTGCCTGCCGCCGTTTTTGGCTTTGCGGTCGGGACGCTGCTCTTTGGCATCGCGGCGACGGTCGGGACATGCCGTGGGTTCGTCGTCGTCGTTCACCAAAGTGAAATCCAGCTGCTTGCGCTGCATGTCCACACGTTTCACACGTATCGTCACCGGCGAGCCGAGCTTGTAGGTCTTGCCGTAGCGGCGTCCTATCACCTGATAGTTGTCCTCGTCGAGGTAATAGAAATCGTCGTTGAGGTCGCCGAGGGGAATCATGCCCTCGCATTTGTTGCCCTCTATTTCGGCGTAGATGCCCCATTTGCTCACACCCGATATAAGTGCCGGAAATTCCTGTCCTATCTTGTCGGAGAGGAATTCGGCCTGCTTGTATTTCACCGATGTGCGTTCGGCTTCCACAGCCTTGCGCTCCATCAGCGAGGCATGTTTGCAACGTTCCTCGTAGGCTGTCTGGTCGGCGGACTTGCCACCGTTGAGGTAATGCTCAAGCAGACGGTGCACCATAAGGTCGGGGTAGCGGCGTATGGGCGAGGTGAAATGTGTGTAGTAGGGGAATGCCAGACCGTAGTGCCCGATGTTGTCGGTAGAATAATAGGCTTTGGCCATGGTGCGTATGGCAATGGCGTCGATCATATTCTGCTCGCCCTTGCCCTCGGTGGCGTCGAACAGGCTGTTGAACGACTTGGCCAGCGACTGGCGGTTGGCAACGTTCATCTTGTAGCCGAGCTTGCGCACAAACTGCACAAAGGTGTTCAGCTTTTCGGGGTTGGGCTCGTCGTGCACACGATATACAAAAGTCTTGGCTTTGCTTTTACCGTGAGGCTTGCCCACAAATTCGGCCACACTTTTGTTTGCCAAAAGCATAAACTCCTCTATCAGGAAATTGGCCTCTTTCTGCTCTTTGATGTAAACTCCTATGGGCTTGGCGTTTTCGTCGAGCTTGAATTTCACCTCCACGCTCTCGAAATTGATGGCTCCCGTTTTGTGGCGGGCATCCTTCATTCTCTGTGCCAACTCGTTGAGTTTCAGAATTTCGTCTTTCAAATCGCCTTCGCCTGTCTCTATTATCTGCTGTGCCTCCTCGTAGGAGAAACGGCGGTTGGAGTTTATCACTGTCTTGCCGAACCATTGGTTGTGCACACGGGCTTCGTCGTCCATCTCGAAAACGGCCGAGAAACAGAGCTTGTCCTCGTTGGGACGCAGCGAGCAGAGGTTGTTGCACAGCTTTTCGGGCAGCATGGGGATGGTGCGGTCAACCAGATACACCGAGGTGGCACGGTTGTATGCCTCGTTGTCGATGGGGGTGCCGGGTTTAACGTAGTGCGACACGTCGGCTATATGCACGCCGATGCGGTAACGGCCGTTGTCCAAACGGCGGAACGAAAGGGCGTCGTCGAAGTCCTTGGCGTCGGCAGGGTCGATGGTGAAAGTGATGTCGTCCCTGAAATCGCGGCGGCGGGCTATCTCCTCGTCGGTGATTTTGGAGGGAATTTTGCCGGCGGCTTTCTCCACCTCGGCCGGGAACGACAGCGGAAAGTCGAACTCGGCAAGTATCGACTGCATCTCCACATCGTTTTCGCCGGGCTGGCCAAGCACCTGCAGCACTTTGCCCACGGGATTGTTCAGGTTGTCGGGCCATTCCACCATCTCCACAAGGGCTTTCTGTCCGTTGCGGGCGCCGCCGAGGTTCTCAAGCGGGATGAAAATGTCCACGTTCATCGTCTTTAGGTCGGGGATGAGGAAAGCAAAACGGCGCTGTATCTCTATAAGTCCCACAAACTGGGTTTTGGCACGTTTCACAACCTCCACCACACGGCCTTCGGGCTGTTTCATTTTGCGGGCGGGGAAGAGCTGAATCTTCACCGTGTCGCCGTGCAGGGCGTGGCCTATGTTGTTGGGTGCCACAAAAATTTCCTGTGCCTCGGGGTCGTCGGGAATGACGTAGGTCTGGCTTCGGCGGCGTATGTCGAGGGTGCCCACCACGAAATTCTGCGGCAGCAGGTCGTCGGTTATCTTTTGCGGATTGATACGGAACTTGCCGCGACTCTCGCTGACAAGCACACCTTCGTCGGCAAGGTCGAGTATGGTGTTTATAACTTGCTGGCGCGAAGCCTTGTCCATAGCGCCCATGCGGGCCGACACCTGCTTGTGGTTGAGCGACTCAAAAGGGTTGCTGGCAAAAATTTTCAGCAGTTGTGTAGTAAAGTCTTTGTTTGTCATAGTTTTTTAGTTTTAATTTGTTAGTTTTTAGTTGTTTGTATATTGGGAGCGGAAGCGTTGTTTTTAGGTCTTATCCAAAAAAAGGAAGACTTTCATGGCCTGAAAATCTTCCCCCTTTACTTTTTGGGTGGGAGATGGGATTCGAACCCACGACCTTCGGAACCACAATCCGCGACTCTAACCAGCTGAGCTACACCCACCGTAAAAAGTTGTGCAAAGGTAGCACTTTTTTTCGAAACCACAAAATTTTTTGTCCCCCAAACAATTGTTTTCTAATATAACAAACTGTTTAACAGGTGTTTATTTTAATGAAATATATGGTTGATATTACCCACTTTTTCACCGAAAAAAGACTTTCAAAACAATAAAGCTGTACAATTTTTGGGGTAAAAATGACAATATTTTTGTTCATTCCACACACACATTATTTCAACAATCACAACCTGATTTGCAGTTTATAAATAAAAAAAACAGGCTCGAAGGAGCCTGTTTTATGTGTGTTTGGAGTTTTTTCGATGTTGAATTTTGTCAGATTTCCAGCATCACGTTGCTGTTGCGGGCCAGACGGCGCAGGTTGATGATGGCGTAGCGCATGCGGCCGAGGGCGGTGTTGATGCTCACGCCTGTTTTTTCGGCTATGTCCTTGAACTCGTATTTGCCGTAGTGGCGCAGTATCACCACGCGGCGCTGCTCGTCGGGGAGTTTCTTTATCAGTTTGCGTATGTCCTGACGGGTCTGGTTTTTGATTACCACTTTTTCCACATTGTCGTCGAGCACGCGCAGGTTTTCGAGCAGAAAGTCGTTTTTGTTCACTGTGGGCAGCTTGCTCACCCTGCGGAAATGGTCCACAATAAGGTTGTGCGATATGCGCATAACCCAGTGTATGAACTTGTTTTCGTCCTTGTACATGCCCGAGTTGATGGTCTGTACAACTTTCAAAAATGTGTCTTGGAATATGTCGTCGGCCACGTTCTTGTCCTTTACCACGGAAAAGATATAGCCATACACTTTTGCCTGATGGCGGGCCAGAAGTGTCTCGAAGTCTGCATAATTACCATTTCTGTAGCCGTCTATCAGCTCGTTGTCGCTGACGTATGCCTTTGTTGCCACGTTCATAATAACCTCCTGTGTTTTGGGTTTTATTTACTGTTTTCTTTTACAAAAATAGTAGTTATGCTTCGATAATCTTCTGTTTTGGTTTATACTTTGTTTTTAACTGTTTCGAACTGCAAAGATACAATTTTTTTTCTACTCTGCAAAATATTTTTATCAGTTTTACGTTGTTTGTTTTTCAATACGCTATATATCAAGTTTTTAGCTTTCTAAATTATTGGTTTCCCGATGTTTTTCGCTTTTCGGAAGTACTTTTTTGTACCGCTTTTTTGCCAAAACTTACTGCGGGGGAGAGATTTTTTATAAAAACGGCGTGAAATAAACCGGTAGACATGAGGTTTGTCCATCAGTTTGATAATCTTTGGTATATATCAAATATCTGTCCTTTATGCGTGACGAGTATTTTTGACAAAAGGAATCCAAAGACTTGTGTGTTTTATAGCCCGACGACTTCACTTCGATAGGACACAGTTTGTTGCTGCGAGACAATAAAAAATCCACCTCGTAATTATGATTGTTCTCTGTGGGAAATGTATGATAGAACAATTCATTTCCTGTACTTTTCAGCATCTGGGCAACCAAATTTTCATAGATGTAACCCAAATTTGCTTCAAGTTTGTCGCTCAACAACTTGCTATAGATTGTGTTTTCGGTAAAGGCTTTGTCGCGAAAAGCAAGTGTGACAAAAAGACCGGTGTCGGCGACAAACATTTTGTAACGGTAGATGTTTTGCGACAGTGGCATACCAACATTTGGGTCATTGATATGGTAAGCCAAAAGTATTGTCATGCTGTCGGCCATGTCTGCAACCACATTTGCTACACGTTGTGCATCTTGATTTTCCAAAACACTTGAAATCTGGTATCGGCCAGCGTTGTTTGTCAGTTGCGAAGGTATGGCAGCAAACAGCTGTGAGGCTCTGCCAGTATTGTCAATTTTGTTGAAGTCATCCTGATACAACTCAATTATTTCTCTTTTAATGTCGTCAACCGTCTGCAGATTATTTGTTTGCAAAAATGCGTCGATAGCTTGGGGCATACCGCCGACAAGCATGTACAACCGCAAGTCACGCATTATTTTGCGATGAGAGCTTCCCAAGGGTTGTTTGATTTCCCAAAACTTACGCAGCGTCTCGTATGTGGCGGTGTTGCCCAAAGCCCAATAAAATTCCTCAAAATCCATTGGATATAGTGTCAAACGGGTTTCTTCGGATGGGATAACGATATCTTTCACATTCTTTTTAATGCTCAACAGCGAACCTGTTTCGATATAGTCGTATCGTCCGTCTTTCACCAGGTATTTTATGGCTTGTCGTGCAATGGGTTTGAGCTGTATTTCGTCGAATATTATGACGGATTCTCTTTTATACAATTTCACCCCCGTCTCCACTTCAAGACGCATAAAGAATAAGTCTAAGTTGCTAATATCATCAAAAAGTTCGTTTATCTTTTTGGAAACATTTGCAAAATCGATGAGGATATATGATTTGTATTCGTTTTTCGCAAATTGAAGCGCCAATGTGGACTTGCCAACTCGCCTTGCCCCTTTTATAAGCAAAGCTGTAGAGCCGTTGCGCTCTCTTTTCCATCTATGCATTTGCTCATATATTTTTCTCTTGAAAACCATATTGATATATCGATTAATTTTTTTGCAAAGATAGAATTTTTTTTTGTATTCGCAAAATTTATTTATGCAAAAATGCGTAAATTCGCAAAATTTATTTATGCAAAAATGCGTAAATTCGCAAAATGTTGGTTGGGTTTTGTGTCAGTCTAGGGGCTAGGTTTCACTTCAATGTTATGCCAACGAAATAGAATACTCCTCGCTGATGTCCAGCCACTCGTCGGTGTGGATGAAAATGCTGTCGTCCTCTACTTTGATGATATTCCCGAATTGGTAGTCGGGACGGACGAAAACTGTTAGCTTCACTCGGTCGCCTTGTTGTAGTTGGTGTTCGTTGCGATTTACCATAAACTTGTAGTTTTGGCTTTCGTCATCGTCAAACGACCAATCAAGATAGGTACGAGGTATAATTGGCTTTTCTTCTGTATTTCTTTTCATTTGTTTTATCCTTTATATTTCATCACCATATCGTACAGCAGGTCGTCCAGTGTTTCGGTGGAGTGTTTGTCCAGTTCGGGACGGAATGTCTCGATATGTTCGTTGTAATAGCTGGCAAGGTTGCGGGCGTAGGTCATAAGGTCGTGGTCCACCACGCTTACGTCGTGTTCCTCACCACTTTTCTTGAGTTGTAGCAGGTGGTCGATTTTCGCCCGCAGCGCCGCGTCATCCACGGTGGCTTCCACCAGCTTGGCGAAAGGCACGGGCGGCAGGGTGCGGCGTTGCTCTATCCAGCGGCAGGCCAGCACTCCGCGCAGGTAGTACAGAAAACGTTTCATCGAGCAGTCGGGACGTTGCAGGTAACGCTCGTCGTGGGAGATGTAGGTATGGTTGTAGTGGTACATCGAGGCAATGGGGTTGAAGAAATCCTGTGCCGCGGTGCGGATACGTGCCAGAAAAGCGTCGTCGGCACGATAGACGAAGGGGGAGTCGAGCCACTCCATCAGCGCGGGGTTGCAGCGTTTGAGCAGTGCCAGTGTCTTGCGCAGCTCCCAGCCCGCGAGGTCGAGGTCGCCGTGCATACGCTCTATGGTGTCGCGCTGGGGCTCCACACGCAAATACCACTGCGGACGGTGCACATACACGAAACGCACGTCCCAGTCGCTGTTCTTCGACTCGAAGCCCCAAGCCCTGCTCCCCGACTCCACGGCAAGAAGCACCGAAACATCGTGCTCCCGCTCGATGGTCTTAAGCTGTTCAAGTATTGCGGTTTTCATTGCTTTATCAATCACTTAATAAGTTTGTTGTTTTTCTCTAAATCTTTAATCTCCCATCCCATAGATTCAAAAAAAGTATAAGCAAAAAAATCCTCATTCCCTTCTATTCCCATTCCGCCTATTCCGTGCTGGTAGCATTCGTCATCTTGATTGTGGGTGTTTACTCCAGCCCATAGATGCCAGCGCACTTCCACCAAACCGACGGAAAACCTGCAATCAAAACGTTCTGTATCCCATAAAAAGTCTAATTCCTTTTCTCCATCCCATGCAACGGTTGCATCTTTTAAAATCCTGTCGTCGGGACACTGGTTAAGGAACATTACAACGTTGGATTCGTATTGTTCTGCGTTTGGAACATTAAGTTGTACCAATTGTTCCTGAACATCTTTTAGCAATCTTGAAGCATTTTCTTCCATATCTTTTTTTTGCAAAAATACGATTTTTATCCGACATAAAAAAACAGAGCCGTTGGGGTGCGGAGGTATCCCCATCATCCGTACTGGTGCACCAGCACACGGCAGCAATCCGACTTCCTGCTCTTAACGACTCGTCTCTTTAGAAAATAAACTTTCGCTTTTTTTCGTACTTTTCGATGTTTCTCTACCCTTTTATCACCGCTATCGGCTCCAGTTTGACTTTCACTTTCACAAGGTCCGACTCGAGGGCAATCACATGGTCGATGTCTTTGTAGGCGCTGGAGGCCTCGTCGAGGTCGCGCTGGCTGCGGAGGCCGTGGACGATGCCTTTTTCGTCCATCTTCTTTATCTCCTCCTCGAGGTTTAGGGTGTTGATAGCCTTGGTGCGGCTCATGGTGCGTCCAGCGCCGTGGCTGGAGCTCATAAAGCTTTCGGGATTGCCGAGACCTTCCATAATATACGAGCTTGTCCCCATGGAGCCGGGGATGATGCCCGTCTCGCCCGCCCTTGCGCGCACAGCCCCTTTGCGGTGCACTATGCAGTTGTGGCCGAAATGGTTCTCCCAAGCGGCGTAGTTGTGGGCGATGTCGATGTCGGGCTCGAACTCCACGTCGGGCAGGGCGTCGGTAAACACCTCTTTGATACGTTCCATCATCAGGCTGCGGTTGCAGTGGGCAAAGGCTATGCAGTAGCTCATCTCGTTCCAGTAGCTGCTGAATTCAGGTGTCTTCAAAGGCAGGAACGGCAGCTGTATGCTCGACTCTACTTTGCTGAAATACATCTCGTTGAGTGTCTTTGCGTGTTTGTTGTAGTAGTCGCCCACCTGTTTGCCGAGGTTGCGCGAGCCGGAGTGTATCATAATCCAAAGCCACCCTTCCTCGTCTTTCTGCAGTTCGATGAAATGGTTGCCTCCCCCCAGCGTACCCACCTGACGTTGTGCGGAAATATACTGATGTTTAACTACATACATACTGTCTATGTCGAAACCTGCGGGCATATATTTCTCATCCTGACGTTCTTTGTGGTGGTCCATTCCCAGCGGGATGCGTTGACGTATTCCGCGCATTATTATCTTGCGCAGGAAAGTCTCCTCTATCATCTCGGCACGAATGTTGGTCTTTACGGCACGCATGCCGCAGCCGATATCCACGCCCACGGCGTTGGGAATAACCACGTCGTTGGTGGGCAGCACGCCGCCGATGGGCATCCCCATACCTGCGTGACAGTCGGGCATCAGCGCGATGTGATGATACACGAAAGGCAGCGAGGCGAGGTTCTGCACCTGCTGTAGTGCCTTTTCCTCTATGTCGGTGAGCCACATCTTGACCACCGTGGTTCCCATTTCTTCTACTTTTTCCATTTTTTTACTAATTAATTATCTGAAAATCTGAATATCAGAAAATCCGAAAATCTTTACACTTCAATTTGATTGATGACATCCAAAGCGTCTTGGCCCTGGTCGATGGCTTTCAGCACGTCAAAAATGCGGTCGCTCCAGCCGGCGATGAGATACACGTCGGGTTCCACCAGGCGCAGAGGAAGCTGTCCGTAGCCCGAAAGGTCGAAGAGGTACATCTTGGCTTCGGGGCACATCGCTTTGTATTTCTTCCACGATTTCTCGAAATGCTGGTCGCGTCCCGAGCTGTCCCACATCTGCATGTCGGTGAACATCATCACCTTGTCCATAGCCATTTTGTTGCTGATAAGCCAGTCGATGACTTTGTAGCCGTTGGTGCTGTAGCCCACCTGTCCGGCCATACTACGCAATTGCTGTGTGGCCATAAGGATGTTGTCGTTGGGCATGTTCACCACTTTCCAGCTGTCGCCGAAAATGCCGGCAACCACCTCTTTGCAGCGACTGCGCAACAGCATCGAAAGCAGTAGTCCGATGTCGTAGTTCTGCACCGTGCTTCGTGCACTTACGGGAGTCCACATCGAGCCGCTCACATCCGATGCCAGAAGCACACGGGTGTTCTCGTCGAAACCCTCGATGTTGGCGGCGGAGCATTGCACTGCCGTCTCCAAGGCGTTCATCAGCATGGTGGTGTGTGCGGAGTTCACCTTCTCAATCTCGCGGTAAGCCGAAAGATAGCGGAAAGGCAGCTGTTTCGAAGTGTCCACCTGCTCGGCGTTCGACAGACGTGCGGCCACGTCCATCATCTGCGGCAGCGACACGTCGGACTGCAGCATGTTGCGGAGGTTGCGCATCAAAGCCATATAGCCGAGCTTGTGACTGTCGATAAGCTCCTCCCATTTGTCGCGGAAAGCCGCCTGCCGTTGCTCGTCGGACTCGAATTTCTGCTGGCCGAGGGCGGAGAGTTCCGTCTCCCATGTGTAGGGGATTTCCAACTCGCGGTTGGCGATTTTGTTGAAAAGCTGCTGCTGACGTTCGTCCTTGGCTTTGGGGTGGACCAGAAACAGCGCGTCGCGGAGTTTCACCTCGAGGCCGCTGCGGTCGTATTTGGCAAACTGGTACTCGTCGAAACGGTTGAACGCCCGTTGCAGTCCGTTCTGGATCTGTCGCGAGAGGCGGCCCAGTTTCTTGCGCGGGTCGGCCGAAGGGTTGCGCCACTGGTAGCACATCAGAAGCTCCATAATCTCGTCGGCGCGGAGCACGGTCTTCTCCACGGCGCGGGCCACAAGGTCGTCGCCGTTGTGGATTTTCGCAAGCTCCACCAAAAGCAGCAGCGGTATGCTACGAAGATTCATCCGGGTACGGGTGTAGACGGCCAGACGTGCCACAAACTCGGGCGACACCTTGCCTGTCAGTATGGCGATACGCTTCACACGCTCGTCGTCGCTCTCGTAAGTGGTATCGCTCAGCGACGCAGTGACCACGGCGGTGTAAAGCTCCAGCTCGGGCGTCATGGCGTAGGCCTTGGCTCCCTCGTAGTTGGTAAAAGTCTTTTCTCCTTTCAATTTCGAATTATAGTTCATCTTCGTAGTGTATTTATTTGTTTTACAATAATTTTCTTTAAAAAAAACGGTGCGACTGGCGTTGAGAGTTCCTGTGTTTCCCGACACCCAGCCGGGCGCTCTTTAATATTAGCTATTGGATATGAAGTATCTCTCAACTACGGCAACCGTTTTGTACGCTCGGTGGGATTCGAACCCACGACCACTGCATTAAAAGTGCAATACTCTGCCAGCTGAGCTACGGGCGTATTTGCAGAAGCGACTATCGGTAAACGGGCGGGGGTAAGTCAAAATTCCCCCTGACAGACGTGCGAAGTATCCGTTGTCCTACGGCATTCTGCGATTGTGCGGAGAGAGAGGGATTCGAACCCACGCATCAGGTTACCCCGATGAACAGATTAGCAATCTGCTGCAGTACCAGCTATGCTTATCTCTCCAAATTAAAAGCAAGGCGACAAGGCGGAAAGACCGCGCCGCAATTGCTCTACCCACTAAGCTACGTGGAAAACCACGGCCGGATTCGAACCGGCGACACTTTACAGACCGAAGTATGTCTTCCCTACGGCACTTGCTTTTTAGTAAATGAGGCGACAATCGGGGAGGTTTTTCTGAACTACATCGGAAAACCGATGACTGGACTCGAACCAGTGACCTCAAGAATAATTTTCTTGCGTTCTTACCGGACTGCGAAGCATTCCTCCCCTACGGCACTCATTATTATTCACTTCTAAAGGTAACGTATGTCGATACGAAAAATCATGTCTGTCCAATTATGTAGGCACTGATGTTACGGTTGCTTAAAAAGCCTCGCATAGCACGTCCGAAACGATTGTCATCAGTGAACCTACATCCAAAATCATAATTTGGTGTTTAATATGGCCGGAGATATCTTCCGCTACGACAACGTTACCTTATTTTATAAAGGCGGTGTGCGACAATCGCGAAGGCTCTATAAATACCCGTTGCGGGTTTTACCCCGCGGGTTCCGTAACGAAGAAATCCTCCACTACGGCAACGCCGCCTAAATTTTCTATCTCATTTTTTCAAAGAACTTTGTCTTTTTGTTTTCGACATTGCAAAATTATAAAGGGGGTGCGCAATCTTTTTGCGCAGCATGAAAAATATTTGAAAATAATTTTTACTTCATTGTAAATAAATAAAATAAAAATGAAAATTTTTTCGTCACACCCCTAAAAAATCGTCATTTTTTCGTCAGAAAATCATCATTTTTCATCAAAATTACGTATCTTTGCACCACAAAAACGGGCGAAATTTTGCCATGACATGAAATGGCGAAATATTTTTACCCTGAACGGGCGAAATTCTTTCACCCAAAACGGGCGAAAATTTTTTCGCCCCAACTATTAATTATTAACTATTAATTATTAACTGAAACGAAATGCCTGCAAACCGCAACGCGCTGCTGCGCTACAAAACCATCGACCACTGCCTGTGCAACCGCTACCGCAAATGGACCCTCGACGACCTTATCGAGGCCTGTTCCGACGCACTCTATGAATACGAGGGCATACGCAAGGGCATCAGTCGTCGCACCATACAGCTCGACATACAGACTATGCGCAGCGACCGGCTCGGCTACAACGCACCAATAGTGGTGGTCGACAACAAATACTACACCTACGACGACCCCGATTACAGTATCCTACACAGTCCGCTCACGGAGCGCGATATGACTGAGCTCACCGAGGCTGTTGGAGTGATGAAACAGATGACGGTATTCCCCGCCATGGCGGGCGTTTCCGACCTTGTGAGCCGTATGGAGGAGCAGGTGAGCATGGCGGCGGGCAACCGCGAGCCACTTATCCTTATGGAATGCAACGACCGCCTGCGCGGACTCGAATATGTGTCGGTGATTTACGACGCTCTGCGCAACCGCTGTGCGCAGCAGATGACCTACCAGTCGTTCAAAGCACAGCAGCCTACCACTTTCGTGTTCTACCCCTACGTGCTGAAAGAGTACAACAACCGCTGGTTTGTGCTCGGCAAACGCAAGTCGAAGTCGCGGTTTATGAGCATCCTTGCCCTCGACCGCATCAAAGAGCTGCACACCCTGCCCGACGAGCCCTATTTCAAACCCAAGCAGTTCGACGCCGAGAAGTATTTCGCCGAGATGGTGGGCGTGAGCCGCAACGAGAACGACAAGCCGCAGACGGTGAAGTTCTGGGCTTCGCAGATGGACTCGCCCTATTTCGTCACCAAGCCCATCCATCACACGCAGGAGGTGGTGGAGCAGAACGAAGAAGGGGAGACGCTTTTCAGCATCGAAGTCATCATCAACCGCGAGTTGATGAGAGCCTTTCTCGGCTTCGGCCCCGGAGTGAAGGTGGTGGAACCCAAAGCCCTTGCCGCCTACATCAGAAAACGACATCAGGACGCCGCCGACGGGATACTGCGGAACTCGTCGTGATGGAGTGAAAACCTTTTCGGGGAAATGTATTTCTAATCCTCTTGCTCGTAATAGTACGAGTAGTCGATGCCTTTCATAAAAATCTCACGGTCGTCGATACGGTCGGTCATAGCACCTTGTAGCAACGACTTGATGGCGGTGGCATTGGTAGAGCTTTTCCGCATGGCTTCCAAGTAGTTCTTTTTGTCTATCATGCTCCAGTCCACACACTTTTTCAGACTTTTTTTGAAAATCAGGTCGAGCCAGATGCGGGTGGAGCGGCCGTTGCCTTCCATAAAGGGATGTGCCACGTTCATCTCCACATATTTGTCCACAATTTCGTCGAAAGAGTTTTCGGGCATACGCTCTATTATTTCGAGGTGCTGTTGCAGATATTCGGCACGACAGAAAAGTGTGCCGTCTTTCCAGATGGTGGTGGTGCGGATTTTTCCCGCAAAGTCGTACAGTCCGCCGAAGAGGTAGGCGTGGATCTGTTGCAGGCATTTCACAGTGCCGGGCTCCAAAGTGTCGAGCAGACCGCTTTCCACAAGGGTGTAGGCTTTTTTCTTGCTCTGTCCGTCGATGGAGTTGTCGCTGTAGATAAACCAGTCGAGGAAAGCGCTGGCGCGGTTGTTGGGATAGTTTTTGGCCAAGGTCTGCACGGCATCGGCGTCGAGGGCGTCGGCGGCACGCTGCTTGCCGTCGGGAGCTTGGAATTTGAAGTCGTGAGTGATACTCACGAGTTGAATTTTGTCTGATAATAGTTTTTTCTTGAGCCAACGCCAATAGTTACCTGCCTTTACATAGTCGTCCTCGTCGTTGATGGCACGGACTATGTCGGTGGCGGAGAACCACCACTTGCTGTGCTCCTCGTCCCAAACGGCACGCACCTCGCGGTTGTTGAAAAAGCGTATCGATTTCTTGCTCATAACTTAACACCTGTTGTCAGGCTTTTAGAAATGCAAAGATACGAAAAATTTGTGAATAGTGAATCGTGATTGGTGATTTTTGCTGTTCAGTGATGAAGAAAGTGGGAAAATATAGCTAATCGTTGATAGATTTAGTTCCTTAACTGCAAACTACAAACTAATTACTGCCCACTGACAACTAATAGTTTTTTCCCCCAACCACCCGCCTTTTTCGTTCTTTTCATGTATTTCGATGCCCCCTTTTGCCAAAATCTCAAAAAAAAACCTTACCTTTGAAAAACGAAACAAGCTGTTTTGCGGAGGTGAAAACTCTGTTAAGTGGTTTGTATACAATTTTTTATGAAGAAAAGGAATTTATACCGAAATATCATCGTTTTGTGCGTGGCAGCGCTTGTTGCGGCCTGCGCGCGTACCGGCTACCCCTCGGGCGGCGAGACAGACCGCACCCCGCCTGTCATTACAAAGGTAACGCCCGAAAACCGTTCCACCAACTTCTCCGCCAAGGGCTTTACGCTGGAAACGGACGAGTATGTAGTGTTGAAAGATGCTAACAATCAGGTGATTATCTCGCCACCAATGAAGCAGTTCCCGCAGATTACTTCCACGGGGAAAAAAATAAAGGTAGTCATCAAGGACACGCTGCAGCCCAACACAACCTACCTCTTTCAGTTCCGCGACGCCATTGCCGACAACAACGAGGGCAACCTGCTCAACGATTTCAGCTATGTGTTTTCCACCGGCCCCAGCATCGACAGTCTTGCTTTCTGCGGAACGGTAACCGATGCCCTCACCGGCGAACCCGACAAGAAAATCTTTGTATTCCTGTACGAGTCGTTCGACGATTCCGCAGTAGCGGCGCATCCCACTTATGCCACCAAAACCGACGACAAAGGTCATTTCCGGTTCCGCTACCTTGCCGACAAAAAATACAAAATCATAGCCCTCAACGATTTGGACAAGAGCTACACCTACAACTCAGTGGCTGAAAAGGTAGCTTTCTCTACCGACACCATAACACCCTTTTTATTGTCGGATAGTATCAAACCCGATTACAGTAAGTTTGTGATGAGCAGTTTCGAGCAGGTGGGCACCGTGCAGCGAATCACTAAAAAGGAGTTCATCGGCAAAGACAAGGTGCAGATTGCCACTGCCATGCCAATGGCCAACCCCTCCATCACTGCCGACAGTGCACGGATTTTCTGGCTGCCCAACGCTACCAGCGACACCATAACTCTGTGGATGCTCGATAAAAACACCGATTCGCTGCGTTTTGTCGTCCGTGACACTACCGGAATCAACGACACCCTGAACCTCAAATACAACCGTCGTCGCGGGAAAAACCTCTCCAGCGGCAGCTTTATGAAAAATAATTTCAGTTCCAACCTGCCTTATTTCGACACTTTCCAGCTAACTTTCGCCAACCCCATAGCGAAAATCACCGCCCCGTCCACGGCAGTGTATTACAAAACCGCCACCGACAGCGCCTTTGCCAAAATAGTGTTCGACAGCGTAACCCGAAGCAAAGTGCGCCTTCTCATTCCTGTAAAGCAGGGCGAGAAATACGACATCACAGTGTTCGGCGGACGTTTCACCGATATTTTCGGCACCAGCAACGACACCGTCATTATCAAGACCGAGGTTACCACCGTGGAGAAATACGGCACTATCATAATCAATTTCGAGACCGACGAATCCTCCACGCCTTTCGTGGTACAGCTTATGAAAGAAGCCGGCAAGGTGGTGGCCGAGGATTACTGCACCGGCAGCGGAAAAATCACCTTCCCGCATGTCCCCGCGGCCACCTACCGCATTCGCGCCATCAAGGACGACAACGGCAACCGCAAATGGGACAGCGGCAACTATTGGGAACATCGTCAGGCCGAAGAGTCGCGCTATTTCTCAAAAAGTATCAAAGTGCGCGAGAACTGGGATTTCGAAGAAACTTTCAAATGGCAGGAACAATGACAACCGTAAACCCCAACATAGAAGCGAGTTGGCTCGAGGTGCTGCGCCCCGATTTCCAATCTGACTATTTCGCGCGGCTGAAGGAGTTTTTGGTCGAGGAACGCCGGCAGTATAAGTGCTTCCCTCCGGGCAAGGACATTTTCGCAGCTTTCTGGCACACCCCTTTCGACAAGGTAAAGGTTGTGATTTTGGGACAGGACCCCTACCACAACGACGGACAGGCGCACGGACTCTGTTTTTCCGTGCCTCAAGGTGTGGCTTGCCCCCCCTCGCTGGTGAACATCTTTAAGGAGATAAACTCCGATTTGGGTTTGAACATACCCCTCACCTGCGGTACCCTCACCGGCTGGGCCGACCAAGGGGTTTTTCTGCTCAACACCACGCTAACGGTGCGGGCCCATCAGGCTTACTCGCATGCTGGACACGGCTGGGAGACATTCACCGACAGTGTTATTCGCAACCTCTCCGATCGTCGCACAGGACTGGTGTTTCTGCTTTGGGGCAGTCCCGCCATTGCCAAAGCCAAGCTTATCGACAAAAGCAAACACCATGTGCTTACCGCTCCGCACCCCTCGCCGCTTTCGGCCTACCGTGGGTTCTTTGGTTGCCGCCATTTTTCCAAGACCAACGAAATCCTTACCGCCCAAGGCCAGCAACCTATCAACTGGGCAAAGACGGTGTGAGGGTAGTGTTGAAAATTGTATTGAATAATATAGGTGGTTGGTTGTGTGTTTTGTCATTTTATTGTTTCTCACCATAAATAAATAGCAAAAGAGGCGTGCCTGTGGCACGCCTCTTTCGGCACAATAAAAAAAAAGAGATGCCAAAAGGCATCTCTTTTTTCTTGTATAGAAGTTACTTATTAGCGAACAATCAGTTTTTCAACTTTGCTGAAGTTGTTGTTGGTGATACGTACGAAATAAGTACCGCGAGCCAAACCTTCGAGGTTGATCTGTTCGGTAGCGTTAGCGTTGATAACTTTCTGGCTGATAACGCGACCGTTCATATCGATAAGAGCGAAGTTAACGTCACCGTTAACACCTTCGATTGTGAGGTTGGCAACGGAAGAAGCGGGATTGGGCTGAACTTTAACAACAGCGTTGTCGGCGATGTTCAGACCTTCACGATGGAATATAGCTTCGCAGTTGGTGTTGGCTTGCAGGTTGGCTACGCTGTACACATAGTAACCCTGGGCAACGGAGAAGTTAGGATCGGAGGTCATGTCAATGGAGTTGCCATTAACTTTAAGATCTATGAGTTGGAAGTAGTCATCAGTATTTTCATCGATAGCGAAGTTTACTGTCGAACCCTGAGGATAGCTTACAGGAGCTGTAACGGGCGAATAGTTGGTCAAATCCATGATTTCACCACCGTTAGCGGGAGTAACTGTCCAAGTAATGTTGAAGTTGGGGATGCTCTGTTCAGGACCTACAATCATACGAATCATAGGAAGACCGTGGGTACCCATACCGTAAACAGTGTTGCTGGAGCAAAGAGGTTGCAGGCAGAAAACGTTGGCGTAAGCACCAGCGCCGAAGTTGTTGTCGTAGTGGTTGGGAAGCGGAGTTCTGATAGAGTCGATAGGATCGTAGTAGAAACCTCTACTTACCGAAGGAGCAAATGTGCCGGCTTCAGCCATTTCGTAACCAATCCAGTATTTTTGGTTGGCAACCAAAGCGGGCTGCAACGGGAAGTTGATTCTTACAGTGTTGTATGTGCCATAGTTACGTTTGTCAACGAGGAATTCGTTGAGGTCGTTAGTTTGAACTGTGTATGTGGAAGCACCGGTGGCAACACGCAAGAAATATACAGAGGTGCTCGTGGGGTTGGCATCGATTGAGTCAATGGTGAGGGTAGCATCCAGTTTAGCGCCAGCAAGAGCGTAACCAGGACGGGAAGCGGGAACGATTTCAAGGCCGCGGATTACCCAACCTTGAGGAACGGTAGCGGGTGTGCAGTACATAACGCGGAGGCTGTAGCCAGCTTCACCGGTTGTAGCGTCATCGGTATACAAACCGTCAGCTGTCATACCCCATGTCCAAGCATTGTAGCCAGAGAGCCAGCCGTTATCACGACCCCAAATGTGGTCGCCATTAGTTTCTTCGTTTACATTGAATTTGATAGTGTCGAGGTTGAAAACAAGGCTGTCGCTTGTAATGCTGATCATCAGGGAGTCGATACCTGTTGTTGTGGAGGGAACATAGCCAGTTGTACCATAAGTGTTGGTGGAACCAGCGTAGTAGTTGTGCATACGTCCTGTCGGGTCGATGTAGAGGAAAGTGTCGTTAACAGCATCGGGAACAAGACTTGCTGCGCTCTGGCTGCTTGCCAAAGTGGTGCCGTTGCTGCTCTTAATGGTAGCTATAACATTGCTTTGGTTATAAGCACCAGTGTTGCGGAATGTAGAAGCCCACATGAAGGAGTTGCCACCCATTCCCTTGGGAACCAGTTGGTAACCACCGTCATACATGTTTCTGGTGTAGATGTTCATACGGTTGCTGGAAGCTGAATCAACAGCAAAGTCGTCAACCAACCAGAAATAACCATAAACGCCACCAACTGTTGTGTCGCATTTCCAACGCAGACGGAGGTAGAGGGTGTTATAAGTGTCAACGTTTGCGGGAAGAGCAACGGTTTTAACGTCTCTTGTGCTTTCGTTTGATGCCATCTCAACACCGATACGGTTGATGTAAATTTGGTTCCAGTTTACGCTGTCGTCGGAATATTCGAGGAAGCAGGAGTCGCGGTTGAATTTCATGAACCACTGGTAGAAGGAAACGTCGTAAACGTAACCCTGTGCGGGCTGAAAACCTGCAAAAGCAATCCAAGAGTCGAAGTTGCCAGTAGTGATACCACTGCTAATAGAACCAGCGTCTCTCATAGACATTGCCATGAAACCGCCACCGGACTGGGATTCGAAAAGACCACCAAGACCGCCTTGGCTGTTAACCAACCAACCATTGGTGCGGTCGAACATTGCGGGCATAGCAGTTGCTGCTTGGGAACAAGCGGCGGCTGTTGTGTCGGAAATGTACTGCCAGAGGGCATAGTTTGCTGTCTGGTATCCCGGATTGGTGTTACGGCCAGTCAGGAAACCCGATTGAGTGGTAAAGTCCTGTGTATACAAAGGAGCTTTTGTGAAGATTGAGCCTTTGAAGGCATCCTGCCTCTGTGTTTCTTTAGCGTCTAATTTTGTGGAAGCGCTTGCTTTCACTTCATTAGCGGCGCGGTACACTTTGGCACTTTTCGGCATTTGTGCAAATGCAACAGTTGCACACAATGCAAGACTTAAAGCCATTAATGTTTTTTTCATTGTTTTTTTGATTTTTAATTAATAAAAAATTTATTTCCAAAACTAAGTGAATTGCTTGTTTTTCAGGGTTTTGTGTTGTAAACTCGTTAAAAAAACTCGCTTTCTTCACGGATTGCAAAAATATGCTTTTTTTTCGTTTCTTACAAATTTTTCGTTCTTTTATATTATTAATTAATGTTAAACGACTGATTATTAATTATTTATATCTATAATATTTTTTGCTGTTTCGATTATTTTTCTTTGTTTTGTGTTTGCAGAACAATCTTTTGTAACCCCTCGAAATGAAAAATTACGTTTTTTCGACAAAAAAATGTATCTTTGCAAAAAATATCCGTAATGAAATCGCACAATATATTGTATAGTAACGGCCATTTGCCCGCTCTGAAATTGCTGGACAGGCATCTGAAAAGCAAACAATATCTCGGCTCCCGGTTTTTCATTCTGGGCGACAGCAACACCATCGACCATTGTCTGCCATTGTTGGTTTCCGAGGTAGGGGCGTTGCAGGAGTCGGAGTTCTTCGAGGTGGAGGCTGGCGAAGGCTGCAAGGATTTGGCCGTGGCGGAAAACCTGTGGCTGGGACTTATGGAGAGCGGTGCCGACCGCAACGCCGTTATCATAAACCTCGGCGGAGGCGCCGTGTGCGACCTCGGCGGCTTTGCGGCGGCGGCATACAAACGCGGCATACGCTACATCAACGTGCCTACTACTCTGCTGGCAATGGTGGATGCAGCTGTTGGCGGCAAGACTGCCATAAATGTGGGCGACATAAAAAATCAGGCCGGCTTTTTCTACCTCCCGCAGAGGGTGTGCATCGAACCGGCATTCCTGCAAACGCTGCCGCAAAGGGAGCTGCTTTCGGGAACTTTCGAGATGGCCAAGACTTTCGCCGTAGCCGACAAGGAACGTTACTCGCAGTTTTGCAGGCTGTGGCAGAATGATTTTTCCATCGGCGAGGAAATGATATATGCCTGCGCCAATATCAAGGATCAAATCACCAAACGCGATTTTAAAGACACCGGCGAGCGTAAAATACTGAATTTCGGACACACTTTCGGTCACGCTATAGAGGGTGCCATGCTCAAGTACGGCAAAGATGCTCTTTCGCACGGCGAGGCTGTGGGGTTGGGTATGGTGTGCGCTATGTACCTTTCGACCAAAAAAACGGGACTGCCGGAAAAAGTTTATGGCGATTTTGCACAAAAGGTGCGCTCGTTGCTCGGTAAACAGCACTTCACCCCAAAAACGATGGACACTATTATATATAATATGTATGCCGACAAAAAAAACGCCGTCGGTGAGATACGGTGCGTGCTGTTGAAGGACATCGGCGAGGCGGTTTGTGACATATCTGTTTCGGAAGAAGAAATTCGGGATGCTTTAGGTGTGGTTTGAGGGTGAAAATGCTTGTTTTCTAACTCGCAAAACATGCTTTTTCGTATTTTCTTGGCTGTTTTTGTAAAATTTATTATACTGAAACACAGGTTGTTAAATAAAAATATTTATTTTTTTATTGCTATTTCAGAAAAAAGTTGTACTTTTGCAAACCGAAAAAAATGCCCAGGTGGTGAAATTGGTATACACGCCACTTTGAGGGGGTGGTGGCCTTACGGCCGTGCAAGTTCAAGTCTTGTCCTGGGCACCAAACAAAATCACAATTCAAGCGAGCCCGGGTGGCGGAATTGGTAGACGCGTACGTTTCAGGTGCGTATTTCGAGAGGAGTGCAGGTTCAAGTCCTGTCCCGGGCACAAAAAGAAAAAAGGTGTTGAAATTGCTTCAACACCTTTTGTTTTTTATCATCCCACAACAAATTATTCCTTCACAAAATCGGCTTTGCCGTGTTTGCACCACGGGCACACGAAATCGTCGGGGATGTTTTCGCCCTCGTAAACATATCCGCACACCTGGCACACCCAGCGGGTAACCTTTGCCTCGTCGCCGGCAGGCTTTGCCACAGCTGGTTTGATGTTTTTCTGGTAGTAGGCGTATGTGAGTGACGGTGCATCGCTAAGCTTCACAGCTTCGGTGATCTCGGCTATGAAAAGTGTGTGAGTTCCCAAGTCCTTGGCATACATCAGCTGGCCGCTTATGTAGGCGTTGGTGTATTTTGGAATGTAGTAGATTCCGTTGGCGGCACGTTTTACGGCGTCGCATTTCTCGAACTTGTTCACATCCTTGCCGCTTTGGAAGCCGAAATGCTGGATAACTTTCATCGGGGTTTCCTCGGTAAGCAGCGACACGTTGAAATGTCCGGTTTTAAGAATCATATCGTGGGTAAGGTTTTTCTTGTTCACTGTAATCATTATACGCATGGGATTGTCGGTGAGCTGCGCCACCACGTTTATTATACAACCGTTGTCCTTTTCGCCCTCGTGGGCTGTGAGCACGTACAGTCCGTAGCCAATGCTCATCACAGCGTTTTTGTCTATGTTGTTCATAGTGTATGGTTTATTTGTTTAAATCGTTGTAAATGGTTTCTGCAATAGCCTCCAAACCGGCAATCTGGTTTTGTTTGAGGCTGGATTTAAGCGTTATGCTGTCGTCCAAAACGTTGATATTTTTCATCTCGCCAAGGATAGCACGTATCAGCTTGCCGCTCTGCGGTGCCCACGTGCCATTTTCTATAATGGCAAAGGTTCGGTTTTGCAGGGCGTGGGCTTTGATGTCGAGCAAAAAATTCTCCATCGGGGTGAAAATGCCGTTGTTGTAGGTGGACGATGCCAGCACTATGTGCGAAAATTTGAAAGCTTCGCTCACCAGCACGCTCACGTCGGTTTTCGAAACATCGTACATGACTATGCCTTTGACGCCTTTATCGGCGAGTTTGGAGGCAAGTATGTCGGCGGCGTTTTCGGTGTTGCCGTAGATAGAGCCGTAGGCAATCATGACGCCTTTTACCTCAGGCTCGTAGCGGCTCCATTTGTCGTATTTCTCGATAAAATATCCCAAGTTGCTACGCCACAACGGTCCATGAAGCGGGCAAATCATTTTTATTTCCAAAGCCGATGCCTTTTTCAGAAGAGACTGCACCTGGGTGCCGTATTTTCCAACGATATTGGCATAATAGCGTCGGGCTTCGTCGAGGCAGTTGCGGTCGAAATCCATCTCGTCGGCGTAGAGGTTGCCGCCTATGGCTCCGAAAGTGCCGAAAGCGTCGGCGGAGAAAAGAGTGCCGGTGGCGGTGTCGAAAGTTACCATGGCTTCGGGCCAGTGCACCATGGGAGCCATAAAGAACTGCAAGGTGTGGCTACCGGTGTTGAGTGTGTCGCCTTCGGAAACTGCCAGCGTTCGGCCTTGGAGGTCGAAATCGAAGAACTGTCCGATCATGGTTATAGCCTTGGCGTTGGAAACTATTGTTACATCGGGGTAACGGAGCAGCAGGTCGGCGATAAGTGCACAGTGGTCGGGCTCCATGTGGTTTACAACCAGATAGTTCAGCGGACGTCCGTCGAGGGCAGCCGCAACATTTTCGAAGAAATGGTGTGCCACCGAAGCATCGGCGGTGTCGAAGAGAACGGTTTTTTCGTCGCGTAGCAGATAGCTGTTGTACGACACACCGTAGGGTACTGGATATACATTTTCGAAGAGAGCCAAACGGCGGTCGCTGGCCCCAATGTAAATCAAATCGTCGTAGATTTTTCTTGTGTTGTGCATATATTATTATGTGTTTGTTGTTGTTTTTTTAGTCGTGCAAATTTACGCAAAAAAAATGATTTATTTTGCATGGAGATATAAAAATTTGAAACCTAGCCGCTAAGTGTCGACCAACACCGCTTAAAAAACAGTTGCTGAATAATTTCGCCAGTCGCAAAAATATTTGTGATAATGCGTATAACACCTGTTTTTTTTATACGAAAGTGCCAAAAACCGCCGGAATTGCAAAGGCATATTTCATCTTATGGAAGAAAAAATATTTTTTGCGCATTTGCACTTTTGTAATTCGTTGAATGACAAAAACATATCTGTTTCATTATTCTTTTTTGACCAAAAAACGAAAAAAAACGATTGCCGAGTGAAAAAAAAAGTGTATCTTTGCAGTTGCTTTTTATTAAAGAAAAGTGAGGCGAAACGGGCTGTAAAACCATAAAAACACACCCGCAACCGTCTAAAATACAAAGAAATAAAAAAATAAGAAACAGGAATATAATCAAAGTAAAAAACGATGAAAAAAGGATTTATAGGTTTTTTATTGATGGCGTTTTGCCTGCCGTTTGTTATGCACGCTCAATATAAAGCGCCGATTGCAGTGGTATATGACACAATAGACACTTGCGACTCCTACACTTGGATTGACGGTCACACCTACACCGAAAATTCAACAGGATATTACATCTACAAGAATGCTTCGAGCGAAGACAGCGTTATGGTAATAATGACTTTTGTGATACACAAAAGCACTACTGCCGAGGTTTCCGCTTCGAGCTGCGGCAACTACTACTGGGCTGTTAGTGGCAGAGTGTACAGCGAACCGGGCGACTACACATTCACCTTGGCAAACGCCGCAGGATGCGACAGTGTGATAACTCTCCATTTCTCGCACAAAAACCCCGACACAACATACACAGACGTTGCACAGTGCGCCGCCTACACATGGTCGGTTGACGGCAATACCTACGTAAACGACACTACCGTTTACTTTACCAGCCCGACAGCCGGTGCCGACAGCTGCCATGCTGTTTTTGCTCTGAGATACAAAAAGATGACGACAGCCGACACTATCTTTGTGGAGACCTGCGAGGCTTCCTACGTTTGGCCTATCGATGGACAAACCTATACCTCAGGCGAAGGTGTTGCTTCGTTCCGTAAGGTGAATGCCGGCGGATGCGACACAATGTACACACTGAAATACAAAGTGGGTATAGGCCAATACGAACTTCCCGACACCAACATCTCGGTATTCGGTTACTTCGTTTGGAACAACGACACCATTAAAACCGATTCGACAAGAATAGACACGGTACTCGTACAAACTCTTGCAAGTGTTGATAATTGCGACACCGTGAAGAACTACAACGTTTCCATACTGCCGATATTCAGAATAGACACAATGTTCTGCGGCGGCACCCGCGGATACCGCTGGCCCGTGGCTCAAGGCGCTGGCGTTCTGATCATCCTTCCCAGAACAGGAGACACAACTTATATTTGCAAGGGTGCAGATAGAAAAGACAGCTGCATGATGGAATTCCATTACACCAACACAGCCTCCGACACAACTTGGCTGCCCGCTGTCTCTGCTTGCGGTAGCTACAGATGGGATGCCAACGGCACCACATACACTTATTCCGAAGACACCATCGTTTGCCGCCTTACCAACATAATGAGATGCGACAGCGTGGTAATTCTCACAAAACTTACCATCAACCCACTGCCAAATGTTTACATCGGCGGAGACCTCCAAGTGCGTCCCGGCCACAGCACCAAACTCTATGCCGTAGGCGACAGCAACCTCACCTACCTCTGGAACACCGGCGAAACATCCGACACCATAACTGTAACTCCTTCGGAAAACACCGAATACTCCATAACAGCAACCAACAGCAACGGATGCCAGAGACACTCGACAGCTACCGTGGTTATTAGCGAAGGTCTTAACCAAGCTACTGCCAACAGCGTGAAAGTGTTCCCGAATCCCGCTTCGACAAAAGTAACCATCGAAGGCGAAAATCTTGTAAACGTGAAACTTTACAATATGCTCGGCCAGCTGATGGTTTCGAAAAACGCTGTGAACGGCAAGGTTTCGTTATCTGTTGCTGACTACAACAACGGCTCGTACATAATGCGCGCCGAGACTGCCGACGGCAAGACTACCATCCGCAGCGTTGTGATAAAGAAATAATGATTTTTTCATAATTTTCAATGAAAAGAGGTGTGCCTTATGGCACACCTCTTTTGTTTTTTTGCAAGGGTTGATATCCCCTTGATGTTGATAGACTGTTTCCAACAAGGTTTTGTGTTACAGCCTCCATTGGTTGTTGCGGAAATGGAGCCGATAAAGGGGGTGGGTGGGTTTATGATGTGTATTTGCAGCTTTCTTGACGAGGATGTGATTTCACGCCACTGTCATACTGTGTGGAAACGAACCCGTTGAAGGGGTTTGTGGGCTTTTTCGTTCGATTTCACAGTCGTCTTGTGGAAAGGCAATCACAGAATTGTGATCTCCGCTTAGCTATCTTAAGGCCGACAGTGTCGTTCCCTCATTTGCCTAGACGTTTCAGTCCCTCGAGGGCTGGGGAGAAATTGCCGTCGATGGCCAGGGCGTCGGTATATCCCTGCCGGGCCGCAGTTTTGTCGCCTTTCTGTTCGTAAGCCAAAGCACGGTTGGTGAGTGCCTGTATGTTGTTTGGCGCCACTTCGATGGCCTGAGTGAAATAATCGATGGCTTTGTCGGGGTTTTGCTTGAAAGTGAGTTCGATGTAGCCCAAATTGTGCAGAGCGTCGGAGTGTTGCGGATTGATGGTAAGCACTTTGTTGTAGAACGTTTCGGCTTTCTCGATATCGTTGTTGTCCTGATAATAGAGCGCTAAGGCATAGAGTGCGACGGTGTTGTTGGGGTCGAGTGTTGTAACAGTGGTTAGGTATTCCATACCGAGTGGGTCGTTGCGGTTTATAAAAAGCAGTCCGAGGAGTTCGTAAGCTTGTGAATACTCGTTGTCCAAGTCGATGGTTTTACGGAGGTCGCGGATGGCCTCGGTGGTGTCGCCTTTTTCAAGGAACAGATAGCCGCGCATATAGTAGGCCTTGGGATTCAGGTTGTCGAGCTCTATGGCTTTGTCGATGCTTTCGAGGGAGCGGTTGTAGTCGCGGCTGAAAAGTGCTATCTCGCCGATTTTGAGGTAGGCGTCGATGTTTTTTGGGTTTATGTTGAGCACCTCCTGCAGGTCGGCATAACTTTCCTTTACTTTGCCGTTGCGCAGATGGGCGTCGGCTAGAAGCAGATGGTATTTCTCTTCGCCGCTTTTCAAGGAGATGGCTTGTGTCAGCGAATTGATGGCATCGGTAACTTCGTCGAGCTCTAACAGCACACGTCCGCGCTCGTAGTAAAGTTCGGCATCCTTGGGGTTTTGTTTGATTTTGGCCTCCAAAAATGCGAGAAGCTCTTTGGGGTCGGTGGGAGCCTGTTCGTCGTTGCCACCACAGCCGATAAGCATGGCTGAGATAAATAATGCTATGATTGTCAGTGTTTTGAGTTTCATAATGGGTTTTTATTTATTCTGCAAAGATACAAAAAAATAGTGAATTGTGGTTGTTGAGGCTGCGACTCTTCGGCAAAGACTGTAGCCCTTTGTCGGTATGGTACCACTTTTTTTCGGCAAAAACACAATAAAACGGCGAAAGTGGCGGTTATATATTATATATGTAGGAGTTTCTCTCCAGATAAAAACGTTGAATTTGAAAATTGAATATTCGATGAAAGTGCATAATTATCTAATTTTGTTGGGTTTGGCGTTGTCCTCTTTAGGATGTCTCGCTCAAAGCGAGCCATACGATTTCAATGGCGACGGCAAAAAGGAGACCTTTGCGCTTGTGGCACCTCAAATAAATGAAGAAACATCGGACTGCAATGGCAGTTGCGAGTGCCACATCCGTTTTTCGGACAATAAAATCCCCGACCTCGTTGTGGAGAATTGCATAGGAGGCGAGCCCGACATACTTGGCGACCTCGACGGCAACGGCACCGTGGAGATAGGGCTCCACCCTTGGTGGTGGACAAGCTGCTGGGGCGGGTATTACGTTTTCACCCTGAAAAACGGCAAATGGGTGAATTTTGTTGACCCTTTCTCCATCTACCACTGCGATGAAAATCTGGACAGAGAGAAACCCCTGATACGAAAAATCCCCGACAAGAAAGGCGTGTACACAATAATTTACTACGAATTTGACATGGAGAGCGAAGAAATACAGCAGAAAACCAAAGTGGTGAAACAAAACATCTGACCCACTGCAGCAAACAACAAAACATGGGCACTTTCAAGGTAGAAAAACCTCAGGAGCTGATGCCGTTCCTAACCGAGAATCATCCCGATACCAGCCGCTCAAAGATAAAGAGCTGGCTGGTAAACGGAAACGTCACCGTCGACGGAGAACACATTTCGCAATACAACTTCATGCTCCAGCCCGGCATGACGGTGCGCATCGAAAAGTCGGGCACTTTCCTCAGCCAATGGATGAACATTGTTTATGAGGACAATTATATCATTGTGGTGGAGAAAAGGGAGGGCATACTAACCCACAGCCTGACTCTGAACGACCCCTCGCTGCAGAACATACTCAACGACTACCTGCTTTTTACGCACCAGAAATGCCGTGCACACGTGGTGCACCGTCTCGACCGCGACACCTCGGGACTGCTTATCTTCACCAAGGACAAGAAAGTGGAACTGCTTTTCGAAAAAGACTGGAAAGGCACTGTGTACGACCGCCGTTATGTGGCAGTTCTTTCGGGACAGATGCAGAAAGAGGGCACCATTGAGTCGTATATCCGCTACGAGGACGACGGACGTTTTACCTGCAGCGCCACCGACAACGGCGGCAAATGGGCAGTAACCCATTATCGCACATTGAAAGCCAGCAACCGTTACTCGCTGGTGGAATTCAAACTCGACACCGGACGCAAAAACCAAATACGCATACACTCTAAAGTTATGGGACACCCTGTGGTGGGCGATTTCCGCTATCAAAACTACGATGACCCCATAGGCCGACTCGGACTGCATGCCTACAAACTCTGTTTCACCCACCCCGTAACGGGTGAGGACCTGCGTTTCGAGACACCCTTCCCGAAAAAATTCATGGAGCTGTTTGGAGAGTGATTGTGATAAAATGATATTAAACCATCTGTGTGGCTGTAAGGCAAACGAGCATAAACTATTTTTTTTGCGTTCCGAATAAAAAAAACGTATATTTGCAGTGCGAAACTATTGTATAAATTCATCAAAATATAACAAAATCAAATAGTTATGAAAGCAATTAAATACATAATGGTGGTTATGATGACGGCCTTGGCAGTTGTGGCCATGGGTCAGAAAAAGGGTGTCAGTAACGCCCAGCTCGAAAAACAGGTCATTGGCAAGCACATGCTTAGTTTGCAGTGGATTTCGTGGGAAAAATTCGGCACGTGCGACATCACCAAGGAGGCCACAGGCAGACTTCGTTGTGTTGGAGCGCAGTATTCCGACGAAAACGACGACTACCTTAAGTTGGACGGATATATAGAGATTGTTTCGGCCAAGCACCTTCGTTTCACGGGAACTATCAAAACCAAGGTTTATCACCTCAACAACGGCGAAGAATACGTGCGAGAGGGCACATTCGATTTCAAGTCAACACAAGGCCGCAGGTACTGGCGCGAGCAGGAGATGAAAGGTCCCGACGGCGTAACGGACTACGTGGATATCTATTTCAAACGCTGACACGGGTTGGTGGTGAGGGGGTGAATTGTTTTACGCCCAATTTGTAATAATGCACCGTGAGTGGCCGAAAATACACATTTCACCGCTACTTACAAGGGCAATAAATATGCAACAACAGTAAATAATACAACTTACAAACTGGCAACAGAGTGTTACCGGTTACGGTTTACATTTCACAAAAATCAATCATCTGCTTACTGCTAATAAAAAAGCCCCTTTTCAGGGGCTGAATTGTGGTCTGTGGGAGATTCGAACTCTCGACCTCTTCCGTGTGAAGGAAGCGCTCTGAACCAACTGAGCTAACAGACCGAAAAAACTCTTTCGTTTTGCGGGTGCAAAAGTACGATTTTTTTTCCGAACAGACAAATAAAATGTCAAAATATCGATAAATTACTTTAAATCAAGCTTTTGTAAATGAAAAAAAATATACTTTTTTTTATAAGTCCAGTATTTTGAACTCAACTCTGCGGTTTTTTTGACGTCCTTCCTCAGTTGCATTGGTGGCTATGGGCTGCGTTTTGCCGTAGCCTTTGAATTTAAGTCGTTTTTCCTCTATGCCGTTTTCCATAAGGTAGGTCACCACCTCTTTGGCGCGGTTTTCGCTTAGCTGTTGGTTGTGCAAGTCGGAGCCTTGGCTGTCGGTGTGTCCCGATATTTCGATTTTCATCTTGGGATGCGATTCGAGGATGGCTATAAGATACTGAAGCTCTTGATACGACTGCTGCAGCAGGGTGCTCTTGTCGGTGTCGAAAAAAATGTTGTTCAGCACAAAGGTGGCTCCCACTTTGTAGGTTGTGTCGGTTTTTGCAATGGGCTCATCGTTGTAATCGTCGTCGCAGTCGAGGCAATATAGCTTCACATCGTCGATATAATAGTACGAGCCGGGCAGCAGGTAGGTGAGCAGCAGGGTGTCGTCGGTATATCCCGAGCTTGCCGCAGAAAGGAAATTGCCTATGGTGAGGAATGTTTCGCCCCCTTCGGCCACGAAATCGCCTGTTATTTCCATCCAACCCTGAGTGTCCATCAGCGGACGGTCCGCGCTGTTCATCACCTGCGGCTGGTAATAAACCGAGGTGGTTTGCGAGATGCGTGAGGTTATGGGACGCACTATTTTTTTCATAAGTATGGCGCGTGTGGTGTCGCTCAGACGCTCTTTGCTCAGCAGTCCGCCGATGGTGGCCACACCGCCGGTGGAGTATTCCGAAAGGCTGACAAAAAACGACAGGCGGTAGCGGTGCCCCGCTTTGAGGGGCTGCTCGAGCTGTGTTTGCAGGTATTCGCGGTAGTTGTCCTTGGAGCAGTATATGCCGCAGTAGCCGTCGCCGGTGCGGGGCTGCTGTATGCCCAATTTGTTGTTCGGCACAAAACACTCCACGCTGCCGCACACGTTGTAGTAGTCGGCGGAGCCGCTGGTGGGCTGGAACCACGCGTTCACTATCTTCAGCACTCCCACGGGGTTTATTTTGTCGGGACAGCGGCGGTACTTCTCGAAACTGGGGTTACTTATCAGGTTGCGTCCCGAGTCGTTTTGGGCCAAAGTATGACAAGGCTGGAAAACAGCCGTTGACAATATTATTATAATATGTACCCGCGTGAAATTCATTTTTGTGGCATTATTTTGGTGATACTTTGCCACAGAAGGTCTGCCGTTTTGTCCCAGCTGAAATTGAGGCTTTGTGTTCGGCCTTTTTCCACAAGCGATTGCCGCAGGTCGCTATCGGCGGAGATGGTTCGTAGTGCATCGGCAATTTCGTCGGCCTTGTGTGGATTTACAAGCAGAGCGGCGTTGCCTGCCACTTCGGGCATCGAGGTTACGTTGGATGTGATAACTGGCGTTTCGGCACGGAAAGCCTCCAGAATGGGTATTCCGAAACCCTCGAAATACGACACGTAGGCCAGTGCCGTTGCCGCCGACATCATTTTGCCCAGCTCGTCGGCTTCCACCCGTCCGGCGAAAACCACATCGTTTTTGTGGCTCATGGCGAGGTATGCGTTCTCGATGTCGCCTTTCCACCATTTGCGGCTGCCTACCACAAGTAGTTTGGCATCGGTGGTGTCCGTTTTCTTGAAAATGTCGAAAGCGGCGAACAAGGTGTCCAAGTTTTTGCGTTTCAGTATTGTGCCGACGAAAATAAAGTAGGGGCAACCGTTGGTGTAGCGGTTGCGGATTTCGTTTTTCACGCTGTCGGGATAGGGGTGGTAATGGCTGTGGTAGCCGTCGTAAACCACGTCGATGTTGTCGGCAGGCACTCCGTAGGTCGCGGCGATGTCGTTTTTAGAGAACTCCGACACTGTAGCCAGCCGCGTGGCATAGCGTGCGTATTTCGGGAAAAATTTCTTGAAATAACGCTGGTGCGAGCCGTTGAGAAAATCATCGCAATGCTCAAAGTTGAGGTCGTGTATCACGTTGAGTGTCGGCACTTTGCTGTTGAGCGGTATCCAGCCGTCGGGCGATAGCAGCAGGTCGGCTTTGTATCTGCGTATGGTGTGCGGCACGCTGAACTCGAAAAACAGGTACCACAATATAGGATGTCGTGTAGGCGGGAAAAGCACCAAAGGCCGCACATTGTCGGCAAAAAGGAACTCGGGTGCCGGTTTGCGGTCGAACAGAAAAAGGAACTCGTGCTCGGGATGTGCCTTTACGATGCGGCGAAGTGTTTCGAATGTGAACCATCCGATACCGTCGAGCCGGCCTTTCAATAGCAAACGTGTGTTTACCGCTATACGCATCAGTCTGTAGTTTTGTGTAAAAAAGATATAACGCAGCTATGGCGTTTTTATTACATCCGGCCCGAAACAACCTTTTCTATAACCACAGGAAAATGCTCGTGCTCCAGTTTGTGTATTTTCTGGGCAAGGGTGTCGGGAGTGTCGTCGGGGGTTACGTCGCAGGTGGCCTGGAATATGGTGGTGCCGCGGTCGTAATGCTCGTCCACAAAATGTATTGTGATGCCGCTTTTGGTTTCGTGGTTGGCGATTACGGCTTCGTGCACGCGTTCGCCGTACATGCCTTTTCCGCCGTATTTAGGCAGCAGGGCGGGGTGTATGTTGATTATCCTTTTAGGGAATGCCGACAGCAGATTTTGTGGTACGAGCCAAAGGAACCCGGCTAGAATCACGTAGTCGATATTGCGCTGTTTCAGGTAGTTGAGCACGTTGTCGGTTTCGAAAAAGTCGTGTCGCGAAAAATATATGCAGTCAACGCCGAGGTTTTTGGCGCGTTGCACAATGTAGGCGTCCTTTTTGTTTGTTACGATGGTGTTCACCTCCACATCGGGTTTGTCTGCAAAAAATTCGGTTATTCGCTGCGCATTGGTGCCATTTCCCGAGCCGAAGATGGCAATTCGTGTGTTTTTGTTCATAATATGGTTTTGTTTTAATTCCTTGATTATAAGTGTTTTACCAATTCTTGCAAATGCTTATTTTTATGTGTATTTATTTAATTATCAATAAATTATTGCTAAAATGACCAAAAAAGGCGTTTTTTTTTGTCAAAATCGATGCAAAAATAACAAATTTCGGGCAAAAAATGGAAAAAAACACAAAATAATCAAAATGTTAAAAATCAGGGAATTGTGAACTTGTTTGAAAATATATTATTGAAATTCAACATGTTGAAAATATCATTTTTCAATTCTAAAAAATTCTAAAAATGCGATAAGTTATCATTTTGATTTTCATGATAATTACGTTGCGGTGTACAAAAAAAAAAGCGAAAAATGATTGAAAATTGGAATTTTATTCGTTACTTTGCACTTTGTTTAATTCAAAAACTTTATAAACATGTCTGAAATTACAGAAAAAGTAAAAGCTATCATCGTTGATAAGCTTGGAGTTGACGAAAGCGAAGTAACTCCCGAAGCAAGCTTCTCTAATGATTTAGGAGCTGACTCGTTGGATACAGTAGAATTGATTATGGAGCTTGAGAAAGAATTTGGCATCCAGATTCCGGACGAAGCTGCAGAAAAAATCTCAACTGTTGGCGACGCTATCGCCTTTATCGAAGAAAACATAGCAAAGTAAGTACACTCCCCACTTTCAGATTTGTATGAATCTCAAGCGAGTAGTTGTTACTGGATTAGGATCACTTACTCCGATTGGTAACACAGTGCCCGAATATTGGAATGCATTGTTAACCGGAGTAAGTGGTGCTAATTTTATAACGCATTTCGATGCGCAGCTGCTCAAGACACGTTTCGCCTGCGAGGTGAAAGGGTTCGACATTTTGTCGTTTATGGACAAGAAGGAGAGCCATAAATACGATTTGTACACACAATACGGAGTGGCAGCTTCCGAAGAAGCAATCAAAGACTCGGGCTTGGATTTGAGCGCCGAGGACAAAGATAGAATAGGTGTTATCTGGGCATCGGGCATTGGAGGCATAAGCTCTTTCGAGGCCGGATGTTTAGACTATGCCCAGAGGGGTGGCGCACCGCGTTTCAGCCCATTTTTCTGCATACAGATGATATCCGACATCTGCGCCGGATGCATCTCCATTCGCCACGGCCTTAGAGGTCCCAACTACGGCACGGTGTCGGCATGCGCCTCGTCGGCAAACGCCATCGCCGATGCTTTCAACCTCATACGCCTCAACAAGGCTTCGGCCTTTGTGGTGGGCGGCTCCGAGGCTGCTGTGTCGCTCTGCGGCATAGGCGGTTTCAACGCTATGCAGGCACTCTCCACCCGCAACGACTCTCCCGAAACAGCCTCGCGTCCCTTCGACAAGGACCGCGACGGTTTTGTGATGGGCGAAGGAGCAGGAGCACTTGTTCTCGAAGAATACGAACATGCAATGGCACGTGGCGCCAAGATTTACGCTGAAGTCATGGGCTGCGGACTTACCGCCGACGCGTACCATATCACCGCACCGCACCCCGAAGGGCTCGGAGCAAGAGTGGCTATGAAACAGGCCATCGAAGAGGCAGGACTGCAACTGTCCGACATAAGCCATATAAACACCCACGGCACCTCCACACCGCTGGGCGACATATCGGAGCCTAAAGCCATCGAGGCACTGTTTCAGAAACACGCCAAAAACATCAGCATAAACTCCACAAAATCCATGACCGGCCACCTGCTCGGCGCCGCCGGAGCTGTGGAGGCCATAGCCACTGTGCTGGCTATAAAAAACGATATCGTCCCGCCAACTATCAACCATTTCACCGACGACCCCGCCATCCCCGACCTCGACTTCACTTTCGGCAAGGCACGCAAACGCGAGGTGAACTACGCCCTGAGCAACACCTTCGGCTTTGGAGGACATAACGTGAGCGTAGCTTTCGGCAAGTTTGTGAAGTAAAATAGACAAACCGTGTTTCTTTTCAACAGGAAAAAAAGGGACGAGAAAGACCATTTCAGCAACTTTTTTAAAAACGTATTGGGTTTCAAACCCAAGAATAGGGATTTGTACGAACTGGCTTTCCGCCATCGTTCCAACTCCAAGGCGCTTGCCACAGGTGCAAAGGTGAACAACGAACGGCTGGAGTACCTCGGCGACGCCGTTCTCAGCTCCATAGTGGCCGACTACCTGTTCCACAAATACCCGCACAAGGAGGAGGGATTCCTGACCGAGATGCGCTCCAAGATAGTGAGTCGCAGCAACCTCAACAAAGTGGCGAAAAAAATAGGACTCGCCGAACTCCTCAGTTTCCGGGGACAGCAGTCGCAGTTCAAATTCATCAACGGCGACGCCTTCGAGGCCCTGATAGGTGCCATATACCTCGAGCGCGGATACACCTTCGCACAGAAAGTGGTTACCAACCGCATCATCAGCGTGTATATGGATATCGACACCATGGCCGCCACCGACTGGAATTTCAAAAGCAAGCTCATCGACTGGGGCCAGCACAACCACCGCAAAGTGTCGTTCGAAGTGGTGAATGTGATAGACTGCGGATACTGCAAGCAGTACGAAAGCCGCGTGCTTATCGACGGCGAACCCCACGAGTCGGCAGTGGACTATTCCATAAAAGCATCCGAGCAGCTGGCCGCCGAAAAAACCTACAAACGGCTTTTTGCCAACGAAAACAAGGCTTAGAAGAGATGGTTATGCTTCCCATAAGGTGATAAATGCCCGCTCTGCCAAATCACCCCCCCCGAGCACATTTTTTTTCAAATAGCGTCGCACGATGAAGCAAAAAGCGTGTGCAGAGTGTCTATTAAAATGATTTTTTACGCAGGCAAAGAAAGTTTTTTACAAAGGTTTGTTGGAAAAATTTGCAAATCCCGAAAAAAAAACGTATCTTTGCAGTTCGCATTTAGTGCATAGTTTTATGTGCTACAATGTTGTGTAAAACACTGAATAATAGAGAAAACAACACGAGAAAATAATAACTGTTATGAAAAGATATCTTACAAAAGCATTGTTTTTGATGGCCATGTTGCCTTGTTTTGTTATGGCACAATGCCCTGCCCCCACACAAGTGGCTGCATCCAACATCGCAGGCAGCACTGCTTTGATAACGTGGACCTGCCCCAGTGCCAACTCTTTCGACGTGGAATACAAGACCACATCGGCATCTGCTTGGGACACAGCTGTTTTGGGAACAACCAACCGCTATTATTACGTTTCCGGCCTTTCGACAAACACGGCCTATCAGGTGCGTGTAAGAAGCAATTGCTCGGGCAGCTCAAGTTCGTGGACAACAGCAACTTTCAGCACTAACGGGTGCCTGGGTTCCGGTGATCTTGCCATAGGAAACGGCTCAAATACATCGTATCTGATACCTGTAAACAACCAGTATAGATATACATACACCCAGAGTATATTCACCAGCGCAGAACTTGGCAGCCAAGCACAAGTTATTTCGGGAATATCTTTCCAATATGCGTACTCTTCGCCGATGACACGCAAGACAAATTGTGTGATATATCTCGGCCACACGTCGCAATCCACCTTCTCGTCGACTTCCAACTTTGTGCAGTCGGCAAACTTGACTCGTGTGTATTCTGGTTCGCTAAACTGTTCCCAGGGTTGGAACACCTTTGTTTTCGATGTCCCTTTCAGCTACAACGGCAGGGAAAATCTTGTGGTAGCTGTGGATGACAATAGCAACAATTATGATAACTCTTCGTATACTTTCTACACCCATTCGGCGCCTAGTCAGTCTGTTTATTACTACAGCGATTCATACAATCCCTCTCCATCTTCACCAACAGGTGGTTCGGCAGGCGTTTACTCCTATCGTCCCAATGTGAAATTCACCATGTGCAACGGCAACTTGCCCACCAACCCCGGTCCCTCGGTGGCTGTAATAGATGTTACACACAATGCCGTTGAACTTGCTTGGGCTCCGCGTGGAGGCGAAACACGCTGGAAAGTGGATTATTCCACAAACCAGATGACGTGGACATCCATAGGCACCCTTACCTCGCGCTCGCACCGTTTCAACGGCTTGCAACCCGTTACCAGATACTATTTCCGCGTGGGAGCTATTTACCCCAACGACACGGTATATCAGATACAGGAAGTTACCACTGAGTGTGCGTCGATGTCGTTCCCATGCGTGGAAAACTTCGACAGGCTCTCCACAGGAAGCAATTCCCCGTTAAGCCCCTGCTGGACCAAGCTCAGCAACTACAGCTCGGGTTATCCGTATGTGAACTCGGGCAGCCCGTTCTCTTCGCCAAACTATCTGTATATGTACTGTTACAGTTCATATCACACAGGCATTGTAACACCCAAGTCGCCGGAGCCGCTTAACAGGTTGCAGGTGTCGTTTTCGATGTATAAAAGCAGCACCAGCTACTCCCACGACATTATGGTAGGAGCACTTACCAACCCTGATGATTTCTCCACTTTTGAGCCGATAGACACAGTGATGCCAGGCTCTACTACAGGATACTACAATTTTACCGTGCCATTGAACAATTATCGCGGTAGCGCACGCTACATAGGAATTTTCGCTTGCCCCAACGGTTCGTATAGTTATCCGTACCTAGATGACATAGTGATAGACTACTACGCCACGTGCTCGCGTGCTACCAACGTGCAGACACAGAGCAACTCACCGTATTCGGCCATCAGTACTTGGCAGCCAGGCCCCAATGGCACCCCCGACTATTATATCGTTTCGTACACCGCCGCTTCGGTTACCAACTGGATTACCGACACCACCCACTCGACACACAAAGTGTTGAACAACCTAACAGGCGGCGAGACCTATTACATAAGCATAACCCCGGTATGTGCTGGCAACGACACCAGCTACGCCGTGTACGACACAGTTACCACTCCATCGTGTATGACACAGCCTATGCAGGTGGGCACCGGCACCAACACTTCGATTAACGTGCCTATGGAGATGGATGTGTATTACGGATACGCCCAGCAGATTTACGACTCCATCGATTTGGGCGGCCCCAACAATTTCTCGGGTATTGCCTTCAACTACAGAGGCTCTGTGGCCACAACCGCCAAGAGCAACTGCACCATTTATATGGGCAACACCCGCCAAGCTACATTCGTAGCAAACAGCATGACCACCTTTGTGCCCGATTCGCAGCTCACAGTGGTGTACACGGGGCCGATGCAATTCACCCCGGGTTGGAACACCTTTTCTTTCGACACCACTTTCTACTACGACGGCACAGGCAACATTGTAATTGCTATTGACGACAACAGCGGCGTCAGCGCACCGGGCTCGTCGTTGTTGGCCACCCACACCACAACCGGCAACAAATCGGCAGTGATAGGGGCCTTTATGGATATAGACCCGCTAAACCCCATTATCCCGCCGACGCCCTACAACTATCGCAACAACATTATTCTGTACTACTGCGACACCGCAGCCACCTGTGCCCCGCCTACAGTGGTTCCCACAGGTATCACCGACAACAGCATTACTGTGGCTTGGGCAGCGGGTTTGAGAGAAACAAGATGGATAGTTGAGAGAGCTTCCAGCCCCAACGGGCCGTGGACATACGTAACAACCACAAACCAGCGCAGCTACACTTTCAACAACCTGACAGCATCCACAAGATACTATTTCCGTATTGGAGCCATCTGCCCCAACGACACGATGTACAGCATAGCCACCGATTCTACCGACTGCGCATACATCAACAATTTCCCATATACAGAAGGTTTTGAATCTTATCCAAACGGAAACAGCCTGAGCAACCATATAGGTGTGTGCTGGGGACGTATTAACAACATTTCAACCACCACCCACTCCCCGTACGTTTATAGAGGCATAGCATCGCAAGGTTCAAACCAATCGATGTATTTCTACACAAACTCGTCGCAATATTCTGTGTTGAGCACCCCGCCGATGGGAGTGCCCACCAACAAGTTGATGGTTACTTTCGATTCGTACCGCAACAGTACGTCGTACAATTGCAAAACGGCAGTGGGTGTGATGACCGACCCGACAGATATCACCACTTTTGTGGGAATAGATACTGTGTGGGGCAATTATGCCGTGTGGGAGACATACACAGTGTCGCTGCAAAATTACACTGGCACAGGAAAATACATAGCCTTAGTAGCAGTTCAGAACGAGTACACATATAATTATATTGACAACATAATAATAGACACTATACCAGCCTGCCCCCCACCAACGAATCTTAGCACCAATTCGATCACATCCAATTCGGCGTTTACATCGTGGGTGACCGGAACAATAGGTGATGGCATCACACATCATTTCATTGTGGAGATTAAACAAAGGAACCAATCCACGTGGACTGTTGTGGACACCACCTCCAACCAATATTTCTTCTTCTCGAACCTCAACCGCAGCACCAACTACGATGTAAGGGTGAGGGCGGTATGTACCTGCGGCGACACCTCGGAATATGCCACCACATCCTTCACCACGTCGAACTGCCTTGTGGGCGGCAATGCGGAACTCACCCCGGGCAACGTAACCTCATATTATTTGCCTCTGCACATGAACTACGCCTATTCGTACACACAGCAGTTGTTTACCAATGCCGAGATTGGCGGTCCTAAATCCATAGAAGCAATAGAATTGTATTACTCGAGCGGTACCCCGATGTCGGTTAAAGATAGCTGCACCATCTATCTTGGACATACTACCCGCTCGATGTTCACGTCGATAAACGACTATGTGCCGCTCAGAGACCTCACACCAGTTTATACCGATAGTCTGAACGCCACAACCCGCGGATGGGTGCGTTTCACTTTCGACCGTCCGTTCTACTACAACGGTGTTGATAATCTTGTGTTGGCTATCGACGACAATTCGGGTGTTCCGCAAGGAACTAACTGCCATTTCTACACTTACTCTGCCCCCAATAAGGCGATGTACTTCTATTCCAGTTCAGATATAAATCCCGCATCGCCACCTACGAGCGGAGGTATTTACAGTTATCGCAACAGTATCAAGTTCATCTCGCCGTGCAACAACAACACCTCGTGTGTTCCGCCAAACGTGCGTATAATGGAGAAAAACGACACATCGGCCAGGATGCTTTGGGTGCCCGGTTCCACCGACTCGGTGTGGGTGGTGCTCTACAAGCCAAGACTCGATAGCGTTTGGCATGTTGCCGACACTGTTACCGACACCACTTATCTGCTGCACAACCTTTCGGCAATGACCACATACGATATCCGCGTGATGTCGCTCTGCGGAAGCGACTCGGCATACGCCGAACTGATGATGCGTACTGGCTGCGGACCTATAAGCGTTTATCCCTATACCGAAGATTTCGACTCCTACTACGGCTCAACATCCACCACTTCATACGACGCCAATACCCAACTGCCCGACTGCTGGAATTTCTATTCGTCGGGTTCATACTCGCAGGCACGCCGCAACGATTATATGGAACGTGTGTATGGTGGAACATCGACCTCCTACCTGCCAAACAATGTCCCCAAGTCGCTGCTTATAACCGCAAGTAACTATAGTTCCACATCCGTATCATATAACTACCAGACAGTTGGCGCTCGCCACTATGCTGTATTGCCTGAGTTTGCCGACAGTCTGCCGCGTCTCACAGTGTCGTTCAAATACAAGATGAGTACCACAAACTCGGCTTCATACAACTATGGCACATTGTATTTTGGTTATGTTGTGGGCAACGACACCAACTTTACGGTTATTTCCAAATATCCTGCAACCACAACTGCACAAACGGTGTTTATGGATTTGTCGGAAGACACCAATATACACCATGTGCCGGGAGCCCGTCTGGCCTTCCGCTGCCAAGCTGTTTACACATCGTCGAGTTATATTATGTTCAGCTTAGACGACATAGAGATTGGCTGGGCACCGACCTGTATCAAGCCCAAGAATCTGGGTGATGTGGCTGTGGATTCCATCACATCGCTGCTCTACTGGACCGACGCCACAGTGCTCTCCACCACTCAAGGCTACGAGGTGACTTGGGGCGAGTTCGGTTTCGACCCCGATACAACAACGGTGAATTACACAACCACCCTCGACACTTTCTTGTCGGTAACCAACCTGCGGCCCAATTCCATTTATCAGTTCTACGTGAAGGCTCTTTGCGGTATCGACGGAAATAGCGTGTGGTCCAATCCGCACACATTCCGCACCGCCCAGATACCTGCAGTGATGCCTTACAACTGTAATTTCGAAAGTACCGCCGACCCGACCAACGGGTGGACATTGATAGGCCCGACTTACGGCAATAACTCGTGGATTGTGGGCAATGCAGTAGCCAACAACAGCAACAGAAGCATGTATATCTCCAACACGGGTGGTATCTTGAACGACTACGCCAACAATACGCCGACGCTTTCGTGGGCATTCAGAGATATTTATGTTCCTACAAATGCCGGCAACAACTACAACCTGAAGTTCGACTGGCGTTGCGACGGTGAAACAAACCGCGACTACCTGGCAGTTTATTACGGTGCCATCTCTTCGGTGGAAGGCAACTCCACTGGTGTGCTCACGGCTCCGGCAAACTCCACTTTCGTTGGAAGGTATTACGGCAACGGCTCGTCGTTCCAGAGAGAGACTTACCAGTTGCCGCTGCTGTCCGACACAGTGATACGTATCTACTTTGCTTGGGTGAACGATGCCAACTCGCAGGGCAACAACCCGCCGGCTGCAGTGGATAATGTATCTGTGAAACTCGACTGCCCCGAACCCAACGGCATACGCGTAACCAATATCACCCCGACCTCCGCCAACGTTTCGTGGCGTGTTACCACAGGCGCTTATCATTGGCTGTTCGAGTACCGTCCCGCAGGTATCAGCCAGTGGACTTCTATACCTCTCAACGACACTACATACTCGCTCACTGGACTTACTCCCTCCATGTCGTACCTTGTGCGTGTGCGTTGTCTGTGCACCACCATCGATACCAGCGACTATAGCGACAGTGTAAGGTTCAACACCAGCTGCGGCAGACTTACAACATTCCCGTTTGCCGAGAATTTCGATGCCTACGGCACATCGCAAGTGGCATATCCTACCTGTTGGACCTATGTCGGCTCCGCCACACGTCCCAACTGTTCGGCCTCAACCTACAGATCGGCTCCTGCATCGTTGTATTTCAACACCACTGCCGGTTCGCAGGCAATAGCCGTTACACCGAAAATAGATGTCTTCAACTCAAACGAGATCGAGGTTTCGTTGAGTGCTTACTCCACCTCTACGGCTAACTACCTTATAGTGGGTCTGATGTCCGACTCGTCGAGCACACAGTCGTTCATCGGAGTGGATACCGTGAGGGTGACCACCCCCAACACATGGTTCAACTACACCTGCAACCTGTCGTCGTACACCGGCGTGGGTAAATTCTTGGGATTCAAAGTCGGTGGCCAGGCAGCAAGCAATTTCAATATCGACAATGTGGTGATAGACTACCACGGAGGCAACTGCGCCGACCCGACCAACTTGAATACCGTGTTCGGCACCAACGATATGAGCTGCTCATGGAACGAGGTGGCCAACTACGAATTCCAGTACTCTATTATGGGCGACACCAACTGGAGTCCCATAGAGATACTCAACAATACCAACAGCAAACATGTTTCAGGTCTCGTCGACAGCACCTGCTACATCTGGAGGATACGCACCATCTGCCCCGACTCGGCAGGCTACTCGCACTGGATTTCCGACACCATCACCACTTTTGCACTGCCGTGTAATCCGGTAACCAATATCATCACATCTCAAATTACCGACACAACCATAGTGCTGAAATGGGATGCCGACTCCAACCAGAACGCTTGGGAAATCCATTGCTTCGACCCCGTAAGCGGAGTGGACACCATAGTAGTGGTTTACACCAACCCCTGCCGCCTTACCAATATGATAACCGGCCTCGACTACCACTTCTCGATTCGCAGTCTCTGCACTTCGGGACTCAACGGAGGATGGTCCGACACAATAATTGCCACTGTGGCTTACTGTAAACCCGTCAAAAATGTTCGCATCATACCCATCGGTGCAACGGCGGTGAATGTAACTTGGGACATCACCGACAATGAACAAAGGATGTGGGAGGTGGAATATGGCTTGCGCGGATTCTACGAGGGCGACGGCACCGGTACAACGGTGATAACCACCACAAACTCGTACACTCTCACCGGCCTCAATATGACCACCACATACGACGTGTTTGTTCGTGCACGCTGCAACAACGGATTCTACAGCATATGGACACAGCGCAGCCGCTTTGCAATAGCCGGCATCGACACGCCCGACGACGAGAATGGTATGACACTCTATCCCAACCCCGCCGACAAGGAAGTGTCCATATATGTGAAGAGCCATGCTGGCGACTATAGCGTTGACGTGGTTGATATGAAGGGTAGGATTGTGAAGAGCCAGACCTTTGCCGAAGTCGGCGAAAACACCCCGATGACTTTGGATATAAGCGACTTGGCCCGCGGAACCTACTTCGTGAAAATAACAAGCGGCGAATTCAAGGCCGTGCGCAAGCTCATAGCCCAGTAGCAGCTGCAATAATTTTTACAACCAGATAAAAGGTGTGCTGATTTCGGCACACCTTTTTTTATTCCCTCCGATAAAAACTTATCAACAATCTTTTTTTTGCCAAAAAAATCCGGACACACACAGATTGTTGTGCCTGCTTTGTAACATATTAAAACACTTAACTTTATGAAAAATTTATCTAAGTGAAACCTTTTTATAAAACTGTCGTTTATAAACTTGAATTGGAAGTTTATGGAATTTTTCAACATAAAAAGGTAAAAAAAGTATTTTTTTGGAAAATTATTCGTACCTTTGCAGAACGAAAAAAGTAGATAAAAATGTCGTTAATATTAGGCAAAGAATACTGTAAATTAGACAGTAACGGGCGATTCAAGTTCCCGGTTGCGCTGAAAAAACAGCTTCAACCGGAGGACGACGGGCGTTTCGTTATCCGTCAGAGTATCTATGCCGAATGTTTGGAACTATGGACCTACGCTTCGTTCTCGGCAATGGTGGAAAACCTCCGAAGGAACCTTAAGCCTTACAAGCCGGAAGACCGTATGTTGCTCCGCAAGCTCAGCGACGGCAACATCATCGAGTTGGATACCAACGACCGGCTCCTTATTCCTCCCGAACAGAAGTCCAAGCTAAACAACACCAAGGACATAGTGCTTACATCGCTTGGCGGCAACTTTATCGAAATTTGGGATTACGACAAGTACACCCAGCAAGAAGCGTCGGTTAGCGAGCCGGATTATGTGGCTCTTGCCAGCGACCGTTTGGGCGAGCTGTCGTTTGACGATAATGTCGAATAAAGTAAGGGTAGGAAATAATATATGTCTGATTACCATTTGCCGGTATTATTGGAGCAGAGCATCGAAGGCTTGGCTGTGAACCCGCAGGGGACGTATGTCGACGTAACCTTTGGCGGAGGCGGCCATTCGTGTGCCATACTGCAAGAGCTTGGTTCCGAAGGCCGGCTGCTGGCTTTCGACCGCGATGCCGACGCCCTTGCCAACACCATCGACGACCCTCGTTTCACCCTCATTCACGAGGATTTCCGATACATGAAAAATTTTCTTCGGCTGAACGGAATAAACCGTGTGGACGGCATACTGGCCGATTTGGGTGTGTCGTCGCACCAGTTCGACGAGGCCGGCAGAGGTTTCTCCACCCGTTTCGACGCCGAGCTAGACCTGCGTATGGACCGCCGGCAGACCACCACAGCCAAGGACATAGTGAACACCGCCTCCGAAGAGGAGCTGCGCGGCATTCTGCACAACTACGGCGAACTGCCCAACGCCAACCGTATGGCCCGCGCCATAGTGTCGGCCCGTGCCGAGAGCCCGATACTTACCACCTTTGATTTGAAAAAGGCATTGGAAAGCAACATTCCCCGCAATCAGGAGAACAAATTCTATGCAATGGTGTTTCAAGCCCTGCGTATCGAGGTGAACGGCGAGCTGAAAGCCCTCAAGGCTATGCTAACGCAGGCTGTGGAAATACTCAACCCCGGCGGCCGTTTGGTGGTGATTTCGTACCATTCGCTCGAAGACCGTCTGGTGAAAAACATCATAAAAACCGGCAATTTCGAGGGAGAAGTGAAGAAAGATTTCTACGGCAACCTGCTTTCGCCCCTGAAACCCATAACTCGCAAACCTGTAGTGGCCGACGCCGAGGAGTTGATGGATAATCCTCGTTCGCGGAGCGCCAAACTGCGTGTTGCCGAAAAAAAACAACTATAACAATTGTAGAAATGGAAGAGAACAGCAAAATAGAATTCGAGATAAACGATGTTCAGGACACTGCCCCCGACACATCGGCGGAAGCTCAGCGGGCCGAGGCAAATGAAACGCCGAAGGTCGGGGCCGCCGAAAACGAAAAGAAGGGGAAGAAACGCCGTATCAACCCGTCGGACATCTTCGCAGGCAGGGTGCTGGCCTCCAACAAGGTGGTGAAACAGCTCCCATTGGCGCTGATGGTGCTTTTTTACAGTTTCCTGCTTATTTCGAGCCGCTACAGCATCGAAAATCTGACTATCGAAAACAAGCAGCTGCAGCACGAAATCGACGAGCTGCGTGTGCGTCAGATACAGAACCGCTGCGACTATATGAATGCCACTATGCTTACCGAGATATCGGAAAAGCTTAGCGACAAGGGTATCAAAGCGGGTACAACGCCATCGCTTAAAATAACAATTAAAGGAAAATAAAAGCAACAATGAACGACAACCGCAGCATATCACGCAGACTGTTCCTGCTTTTGGCATTCATCATCGTTGTGATGGTGCTGCCGATAGTGTGGAATCTTGTCAAGTTGCAGATTGTCGATGGTGCCGAGTGGAGGTCGAAGGCCAAGAAAAGCACCATACAGATGCGCGAAGTGAAGGCTCAGAGGGGCACCATCTATTCCTCCGACGGCAAGATGCTGGCCACCTCGCTTCCGGTTTACGATATCTATATCGATTTCGGCCGCGAGAAAGTGGAAAAAAGCAAGAACTACGACGACAGCGCCCGCGTGAAAGGTGAATGGGTGTATTACAAGAATCTGATATCGAAACAGACTTTCAACCGTTTTCTGCCCACCCTTTGCGACAGTATGTCGAGACTGTTCCCCGACAAAAGCTATACCGATTATTTCAATTATTTCTCCAAAGCACAGAAGGCAAGCAACCGCTACTGCTGCGTGAAGAAAGGGGTTACCTTTTATCAGAGAAAACGCATGATGGCTTTCCCGATACTTATGGTGGATACCACGCGGAAAGATTTCAAGAAAAGGAACAAGCGGTTCACCCCCCAGTTCTGCAGGGCCATTATCTGCGACGGCCGCGACATACGCGTGCACCCCTATGGCAACATGGCACGTCACACCATCGGTTTTTTGCGTCCGATAAACGACACCACGGAGTACAACGGCTTGGAAGGCTATTACGACGAATATCTCCGCGGTCAGCAGGGGCAGCGGCTCGAACGTTTTCTCGCACGTGTCGAAGGCAAGAATATATGGGCTCCCGTGGATAACTCCGACCAGAAACGCGCCGTGGACGGGATGGACATAGTGTCCACCATCGACACCCGATTGCAGGACCTGGCCACGAACTCGTTGTACAAATGCGTTACCGAGAACGAGGCCGACTACGGTTGCGTGATACTTATGGAGGTGCAGACAGGGTATGTGCGCGCCATTAGCAGCCTGCAGTATGTTGATTCCGCTCACGGGTATGCCGAGATATACAACCAAGCCTGCATGAACTCCTACGAGCCCGGCTCTACCTTTAAAACGGTTACCAATATGGTGTTGCTCGAAGCCGGAAAATGCGACACGGGGATGGAGGTTCCAACTGGTGTGAGATACTATTCCGAAGACTCCACAGCACGGAATCCCAAGCCAAAAGGCGCCAAGATTATCGACAGCCATAACGACGGGAAGACCAAGGGTTCGATGTCGATGAAACATTCTTTCGAGGTGTCGTCGAATGTGGGTACCTGCTACCCTGTGTGGGAGAACTACCGCAACAACCGCAAAGAGTTCCGCGACCGGCTTGTGTCGGTGTTGCCGATGGACCGTCTGGGTTTGGATTTGGCACTGCAGGAACCGAAGCCCTATATGGTTGATGACCTTTCGCAACCTATCGATTTTCTTAACCTTTGCTACGGTTACGTTTCTCGTTTCACACCTTTGCAGATGCTTACTTTCTACAATGCCATCGCCAACAATGGTAAAATGGTAAAACCGTTGTTTTGCAGCGAGATACGTCAAAGTTCCGAAACTGTGAAGAAGATGGAGCCGATTGTTATCAAGGAAAAAATATGTTCCGACCAGACACTGGCGATACTCAACGATATGCTCATAGGAGTGGTGGAGAACGGCTCGGCCAAACGCAGCCTTTCCAGAACGCCTTACGGCATTGCCGGCAAGACGGGCACGGCACAGCTGAACTATACAAAGAAAGATGTGGAGTCGATGCGCTACTGTGCCTCGTTTGCAGGCTATTTCCCCACCGACAAACCGCAGTACTCCTGTATTGTAGTGGTGTTCAACCCCAAAAAAGGCCGCAACTACGGTGGCGAGCTGGCGGCACCGGTGTTCAAGGACCTTGCCGACCGCGTGTGCGGAACTATTTTGAATATGGATTTGAAAATCCCGCAAGAGAAGACAATAGCCATGCCATATCTGAAAAAAGGCTATGCCAACGACATGAACAAGGCTTTCGGATACCTCGGCATCAAATACAAACGCACCGACACCACCCCCAACCCGCTTTTCTTCGACGCCGAGCAGGACTCCAACGGCAGGGTGCTATACCGCACCTACGCCTTGCCCGAAGGAGTGGTGCCGAACTGCAAAGGCATGACCGCCAAAGATGCAGTGTATATGCTCGAAAAGCTGGGTATGAAAGTTACCATCGAAGGGCGCGGCAAGGTGGTGGATCAGTCGCTGAGACAAAACCAGCCTTTCAAAAAAGGCGACAAGATAAAACTAACACTGAGGCCTCAAGGCCCCGAGCTGCCTAAGGTTGAGTATGATAAACCAATAAATCAAGAGACAAAGAAATGAAGAAACTGTCAGAAATATTAAAAGGTATTGCCTACAACGCCATCAATTTCCGTGATGTGGAGGTGAAAAAAATCACTTTCGACTCGCGTGCTGCGGAACCTGGCACCATGTTTGTGGCGCAGGTGGGAGTGCATGTGGACGGACACAAGTTTATAGGCGGGGCCATAGACTTGGGAGCCACGGTGGTGCTATGCCAAACCCTACCCGATACTTTGAATCCCGAAGTGGTGTATGTCCAGACCGACGACAGCAGCCTTGCGTTGGGCATTGCCGCATCGAACTTTTTCGACAACCCCTCGCAAAGTCTCAAACTGATTGGCATTACAGGCACCAACGGCAAGACTACCACGGTAACCCTGTTGCACCGTATGTTCCGCAACTTGGGATACAGCGTAGGTCTGCTCTCTACAGTGGTGAACAAAATCGACGAGCAGGAAATACCTTCCACCCACACTACCCCCGACGCTTTGGAACTCAACGCTCTGCTCAGGCAGATGGCCGACCACGGCTGCGAATACTGTTTTATGGAGGTTAGCTCGCATTCCGTTGTGCAGCAGCGTATAGCCGGACTGCATTTCGCTGGCGGCATTTTCAGCAACATCACCCACGACCACCTGGATTTCCACAAAACTTTCGCCGCCTATATTGCTGCCAAGAAAGCCTTCTTCGACAACCTGCCCGAAACGGCCTTCGCCCTTACTAATATCGACGACCGCAACGGCATGGTGATGCTCCAGAACACCAAAGCCCGTAAATATACCTACAGTCTGCAAAACATGGCCGACTTTAACTGCCGCATTGTGGAGAACACCTTTCAGGGACTGCTTCTTTCGATAGACGGCAAAGAGGTTTGGACAAGATTGGTGGGCAAGTTCAACGCCTACAACCTTTTGGCAATCTACTCCACAGCACGTTTGTGCGGCATACCTCAGGACGAGGCTCTTACGGTGCTTAGCTCGTTGCAGGCTGCCGAAGGCCGATTTGAATATGTGAACGGCTCGGGCAAAATGGCCATTGTGGACTACGCCCACACTCCCGACGCACTGAAAAACGTGCTCCAGACCATCAACGACATTATGTGCGGCGAACAACGCCTGATAGTGGTGGTGGGCTGTGGCGGCGACCGCGATGCACTAAAACGTCCCGAAATGGCAAGTATCGCGGCCGAGATGTGCAACACGCTGATACTCACCTCCGACAACCCGCGCACCGAGGACCCCGAACGCATCCTCGACGATATGGAAGCAGGACTGAACACCGCCCAGAAAAACACCGCCTTGCGTATATCCGACCGCAGGCAGGCCATAAAGACAGCCTGCTCGCTGGCCAAACCGGGCGACATAATACTGGTGGCCGGCAAAGGACACGAAAAATATCAGGAGGTGAACGGCGTTCGCCACCATTTCGACGACAAAGAAGAACTGAATAACATCTTGAATACCGAAAAATAATAAGATATGCTGTACTATCTCTTTAATTGGTTGGACAATGATTTTAACTTCCCCGGAGCGGGACTGGTGAACTACATATCGTTCCGCGCCATTGTGGTACTGATATTGTCCATACTTTTTTCGATATGGTTCGGAAAACTGTTTATCCGTTTTATGAAACGCAAAGGTTATTACGAACAGCAACGCGACTCCAAGATAGACCCCTACAACACCCAAAAGAAAGGTGTGCCAACTATGGGCGGCTTGGTGGTGATAGCATCGATTTTGCTGCCTTGTCTGCTGTTCGGAAAACTTGCCAACGTGTATTTTGTGCTGATGGTGGTAACCACCGTGCTGCTTGGTGCTGTAGGTTTTGCCGACGACTATACCAAGACTTTCAAAAAACGCAAGGACGGAATAAAACCATGGGTTAAGATAGCCGCACAAGTTGCCCTCGGGCTCATCGTAGGCCTTACGCTCCGATACAGCCCCGACGCCGTGATAAACGAAAACGTTACTGTCCGCATAGAGAACAATGTGCAGGTTGTAGAAAAAACTCCCGATGTTAAGTCCACCCGCACCACCATACCTTTTTTCAAGAACAACGACCTCAACTACGCGGACCTGTTCGGTTTTTTGGGCGATAAGTGGAAATACGGGGCAGGATGGATTTTCTTTGTGCTACTTACCATTTTTGTGGTGGCAGCTGTTAGCAACGGCTCCAACCTCAACGACGGAATGGACGGCATGGCAGCGGGCAACTCGGCCATAATAGGCGTGGCGTTGCTCGTGCTGGCATACGTTTCGGGCAACGCTGTGTGGACCGACTACCTCAACGTTATGTACATACCCGGCAGCGAGGAGATAGTGATATTTATGTGCGCCTTTGTGGGAGCGCTTGTGGGTTACCTATGGTACAACTCGTTCCCGGCACAGATGTTTATGGGCGACACCGGCAGTCTCACCATAGGCGGCATTATCGCCGTGGCGGCCATCATCATACACAAAGAGCTGCTCCTCCCCATAATATGCGGAGTGTTCCTCTTCGAAATTCTTGCCGACTTGGATGTGAAACTGTTTGTAAAAACGGGAAAGAAACGCAGGATTTGGAAAAAAGCACCCTTGCACGACCATTTTCGCACAAGCTACAGCGATTTTACCGCCAAATGGCCCAACAGTACCGTATTTTTCAAGGGCAAAGGCGAAGGACACAACAATGTCTATCATGAAGTGAAGATAACCACCCGCATGTGGATTATCACGCTCGGCCTGGCAGCTCTCGCTATTTTAACATTGAAAATAAGATAAATAAACATAAAAACATCAGGACACTATGACTTTAGAATCATTAGCAAAGCAGGGAAGAGAAAAGATCTATACCAATTTGGCTGGTATGGACACTGTAAAACTGAAAAAACTTCGAGATGAGGCTATGCGTCTCAGTTTCAGTTCGTTCAACGAGATGAAATACAAACTCGAATTCGTGGCCCGTATCAACGGCATGGAGTTTGTCAACGATGCTTCGTCGCGTACACCCAACGCCACTTGGTATTCCCTCGACACAATGGAGAAACCTGTTATTTGGATTGCCAACGGCGATGTGAATGACGTCGATTTCGAGACTTTGAAACCTCTGGCACTGCGCAAAGTGCGTATGCTTATCTGCGTAGGCTCCGACAACACACGTCTGCACGACACTTTCGCCGGCACAATTCCGGTGATTGTAGATGCACGCAATCTTGCCGTGGCCCTCGACAAGGCATTCTATTCGGGTGTCGAAAACGCAGTTACACTTTTTTCGCCCGCTTGCGAAAACGGCGAGGCAGTAGCCGAACAGGGCGAAGAATTTAAATTGTGTGTGAACGAGTTGTAAAATACTTCTTTCCGGCTCTGAAATGGAAAAGCGGACAAAAAGTTTGATACTTGGCGACAGGATAATCTGGGTGGTAATCGTATTCCTCAGTTTCATCTCGCTTATCGAGGTCTACAGCTCGATAGGCAAGGCTGCCTATGACCACGGGTGGAGCATATCCGCCACCGTGGTGAAGCACGTCGTCATTGTAGTTGTGTCCTATATCCTTATGATAGGCATCTCGCACGTGCCTTTCAAGTGGTTTTCCGGTATGTCGAAACTGGGTTTCTGGCTGTGTCTGATAATGATGGGGGTGATGGTTGTTATCGCCTTTTCGAGCAAACTAACCGGCGCCGCCGACGGACACGCCGCCAGCCGATGGCTCGACGACATACCTATAATAGGGCAGTTCCAGCCTTCCGAAATAGCCAAGTTCGTATTGCTTATTTTCCTTGCGCGACAGATTTCTAAATATCGCGAGTCGCTGAAAGAGGGCGACACGTTCAAAAAACTGATATTGCCCGTTGTTGTGATTTCGGCCTTGATATTTCCCGAAAACTTCTCCACCGCCGCTCTGGTGTTCCTTTCCTGCATAGTTCTGATGTATGTCGGCGGGGTGAACAAGAAATACCTGCTGTGGACACTTGCGGTGGTTGTGGCTTTGGTGGGGATTTTCCTGCTGTGCAGCTTTGTGTTCAAATTGTCCGTTTTCAGAAGCGAGACTTGGGTGAACCGCATCAACGACTGGCTAAACAGCGACAAGGACGCCATGACACAGACCAATATCGCCAAAATAGCCATAGCTTCGGGAGGGTTGCCCGGGGTGGGCATAGGCAACACAGTGCAGGGACGCTACCTCAACGAGTCGCACACCGACTTTATCTATTCCGTCATAACAGAGGAGATGGGATTGGTTTGGGTGCTGCTCATTATAGCCGCCTATCTGATTTTCTTCATACGCTGCATGAGCGTGTCGCGCAATTGCGATTCGTTTTTCGGACAGCTTACCGTGGCCGGACTTGGCTTCCTCATTACCTTTCAGGCAATGGTGAATATGGGTGTGGCCACAGGCTACCTTCCGGTAACGGGACAGACCTTGCCGCTGGTAAGTTACGGTGGCACCTCGTACGTGCTCACCTGCTGTGCTGTGGGAGTGATACTCTCTGTCAGCAACCATAATGCTAAGAAAAAACGTCTTGCCCAACAGCAGGTGGTGGAAACAGAACAAGCAGAAACAGAAAATAGTAACACAGAAAAAAATACTGAAAATGAAAGCGATAATTAGCGGAGGAGGAACAGGGGGACACATATTCCCCGCAGTGGCCATAGCCAACGCCATCAAAGCGCGCTACGCCGACGCCGACATCCTTTTCATCGGTGCCGAAGGCCGCATGGAAATGGAGAAAGTGCCCGCCGCGGGCTATCCCATCAAAGGCCTGCCCATAGCCGGACTGCAACGCAGCCTCAGCCCCAAAAACATAATGAAAAACCTTGCCGTGCCTTTCAAACTGCTGAAAAGCCAGAGCATGGCAAAAAAGATTATCCGCAACTTCAACCCCGACGTGGTGGTGGGAGTGGGAGGCTACGCCAGCGCCCCGACTCTGAAAACCGCCGCCAAGATGGGCTACCCCACACTGCTGCAGGAGCAGAACTCCTACCCGGGACTCACCAACAAGATGCTCTCGGCTCACGCCGATGTTATATGCGTGGCTTACAACGGGCTGGAGAAATTCTTCCCTGCCGAAAAGATAGTGTTCACCGGCAATCCAGTGCGCAAAGTCATCGAAGATATGAGTGTGACCAAGGCCGAAGGCTGCACCACTTTCCAAGTAAACCCCGACAAACGCATAGTGCTTTCGGTGGGCGGAAGCTTGGGAGCTCGCACCATCAACGAAACACTCTGCGCCAACCTTAAATATTTCATCGACAACGACATACAGCTGATTTGGCAGACCGGAAAAGGTTACTACAAACAAGCCAAAGAGGCTGTGGAGGCCGCAGGAGCCGCCAACGTGAAAGTGTGCGAGTTTATCTCGCAGATGGACCACGCCTACGCCGCTGCCGACGCAATAATTTCCCGCGCAGGCGCCATCTCCATCTCGGAGCTGTGCCTTGTGGGCAAGCCCGTGATACTGATACCTTCGCCCAACGTGGCCGAAGACCATCAGACCAAAAACGCCATGGCACTGGTTAACAACGGTGCCGCCCTTATGGTGCGCGACGCCGAAGCCATGACCACCCTCTGCCCCACACTCGACAGCCTTATCGGCGACACCGACAAACAAAAAACAATGTCTGAGGCAATTTTGAAGATGGGCATGCGCAACGCCGCCGACAAAATTGTGGACCAGATTGAAAAGATTTTGAAAAAATAACTACAATGACCGACAGTCAGAAAACATATTATTTCCTCGGCATCGGCGGCATCGGAATGAGCGCCCTGGCACGTTATTTCCATTCGCTGGGATACCGTGTATGCGGCTACGACCGCACCCGCACCGCCCTCACCCGACAGCTCGAGGCCGAAGGCATGGAAATACATTACGATGAGGATATCAATCAGATACCCAAGCAGTTGGATTTGGTGGTTTACACCCCTGCCATCCCTGCCGACAACCAAGAGTTTGTGTATCTGCAACAGTTGGGCGTGCCGGTGAAGAAACGCGCTGCGGTGCTGGGCGAGATTGCCAACGCAAAGAAATGCATTGCCGTGGCCGGCAGCCATGGCAAAACCACCACCACGGGGCTGATAGCACACATACTGCACAACAGCCACTTGGGATGCTCAGCCTTTTTGGGCGGCATAGCCAAAAATTTCGACAGCAACCTTGTGGTGAACCACGACAGCGATTTTGTTGTTGTTGAGGCCGACGAGTACGACCGCTCTTTTCTGCAGCTCAGCCCGATGTTTTCGGTTATAACCTCCGCCGACCCCGACCACCTCGACATCTACGGCACACATCAAAACCTGCTCGACGCTTTCGCCACCTTTGCCAACAAAACCAACCCCGAAGGCGGATTGATACTAAAAAGCAGCCTCGATTTCGAGATAGACGAGAACATACCCCTCGACCGCTACTCTTTCGACGACCTCGAAGCCGAATACTACACGTGGAACGTGCGCAATTACAAGGGCAACTACTATTTCGATTTCCACACCCCCGAAAAGGTGTATTACGACATGGAGATGATAGGCTCGCCGCTGTACAACATCGAAAACGCTGTGGCGGCCATGGCCGTGGCTCTGAAATGCGGTGTCACCGAGGATGAGCTACGCGCCGCCCTTAAGTCGTTCCAAGGCATACGCCGCCGTTTCGACTACCGCATAAAAACCCCCGACTTTGTGTTCATCGACGACTACGCTCACCATCCGCACGAGATAGAGACCTGCATCCAGTCGGTGAAACTGCTTTACCCCGACAAGCGTGTGGTGGGAGTGTTCCAGCCGCACCTCTATACGCGCACAGCCAATTTCGCCGACGGTTTCGCGCAAGCCCTCATGCCTCTCGACGAGATAGTGCTGCTCGACATCTACCCCGCCCGCGAGAAACCCATACCGGGCGTAACCTCGCATCTTATCCTGCACAAAATCAACAAGATGAACAAGTACCTCTGCAGCAAGGGCGACCTTTGCGACATTTTGGTGGCCCTTTATCCCGAAGTGCTTGTAACCATGGGCGCCGGCGACATCGACGCATTGCTGCCCGACATACAGAAAACCTTTGAAGAGGAACACGACATACATTAATATATAATATGAAAAGCCGTTACTCGAAATTATTGAAAATACTGCTGCTTGTAGCCGTTGTGGTTGTGATTGTGGTGGCCAACGTGTCGCACCGCAACACATCCATAAAGGAGGTGGCCGTAACTGTCGATTATTCGGGCAACGACACCCTTGTTACCGCCGCCCAGCTGCGTGGCACGGTGTTGGAAAAATATCGCGACATCAAAAACCAGCCTGTCAGCGAGGTGGATCTGGAAGGCATTCGAAAAGCTGTAAAGGCCAATCCATACGTTGAGGAAGCCACCGTCTCGGTATCGGTAAGCGCCGAGGTGATGATAAACGTAACCCAACGCTCGCCCTTGGTACGGGTGTATTTGAAAAACACACAGTTCTATCTCGACAACTACGGGCGTTACATGCCCATCAGCTCGGTGAAAAACCAACGGGTGATCATAGCCAACGGCTTTATTAAAAAAGATTTTCCCGGCAAGCCCAAAGACCTTGACTTGGAAAAACTAATGGCAGCCGACACTTCGGCCGCTAATTATGGCATAGTGAAAATTTATTGTCTCGCAAAATACATCAACGCCGACGAAAAAGCCAAAGCCCTCTTCGACCAGATTTATCTGAACGAGAACGGCGACCTCGAGATAGTGCCGAAACTTGGCGACCACGTGGTGATTATCGGCGGCACCGACCACCTCGACGAAAAATTCGAGAATCTCTACGCCCTTTACGATGACGGTTTCTCGAAAGTCGGTTGGGACAAATATTCGTTTGTAAATTTAAAATACATTGATCAAATAATTTGTACTAAAAAACAGTAATTGTTATGGATAAACAAATAATCGTAGGGTTGGACATCGGTACAACAAAAATTGCCTGTCTCATCGGAGTACGGGACGAAGAAAACAAAGGCAAAATCAAAATCATCGGCCACGGCAAAGTGGCGTCGGTGGGCGTGGAACACGGCGAAGTGATAAATATCCTCTACGCCATCGAATCGATAAAACAAGCTGTGGCAATGGCAGCCGAGGAGGCCAACTGCTCGGTGAAAGACGTGTATGTGGGCATAGCCGGACAGCACATCCAAAGCCAGAAAAACCGCGGTGTGATAAGCATACCCCCTCAGCAGCCTTTTATCGAGGAAAAAGATGTGAAACGCCTTATCGAGGAACAGTACAACATTCCCCTCGACCCGGGTGTGGAAATCATACACATCTTCCCGCAGACTTATTTTGTGAACAACGAGGAACTGCACGACATCAGTCCCGTCGGGTGTCCTGGAGTGCGTCTGTCTGCCGATTTCCATATCGTTACCGGAAAGACTAACAACATCAAGAACATCATCGCCAGCGTGCAGCGCGCCGGACTCAATGTCAAGGGCATAGTGCTTGAGCCTATAGCCTCTGGAATGTCGGTGCTTACGCAGGAAGACCGCGACGCAGGTGTGGCTCTCGTCGATATAGGCGGCGGCACCACCGATGTGGCCATCTTCACCGAAGGCGTTATCCGCCACACCCACGTGATACCACTCGCGGGAAAATCCATCACCGAAGACATCAGGAAAGGTTGCTCCGTGCTGCCCGACACCGCCGAGCGGCTCAAAGTGCAGTTCGGCTCCTGTCTGCCCGAATGCGTACCCGACGAAGTGGTCTCTTTCCCCGGAATACGCGGAGCGTCGCCTCGACTTGTAGAGGTGAAAACCCTCGCCAACATCATCAAAGCACGCACCAGCGACATTATCGACCTTGTCCACTGCGAAATTGTCGAATCCGACACCGAAAAACAGCTTGTGGGAGGCATTGTGCTCACCGGCGGCGGCGCCAAACTGAAGGACATCGTTAACTATACCTCGTACAAAACAGGCATTAGCACACGCATCGGCACCCCCAACGAACATGTCACCATCGCTGCCGAAAGCAAGAGCGCCGACTTCTCCGACCCAATATACGCTACGGGTATCGGTTTGGTGCTATATGGTTTCGAAGAAATAGACAAAGAAAAGGAAAAATTGGAAAAAGAGAAACAGCACGAACCACAACCCCAACCCAAACCCGATGACAAAATAGATCCCGACATACTCGACGATACTCCCGAAGAACCAGAATCCCAACCCGGCGACAACGGCAAAAATGGAAAAGGTGGAAATGGCGGAAAAGGTTTTATTCGCGTTGTGGACAAATGGCTTAAGGATTTTCTCAAAGACGAAAACGTGGATTAATTTGTTTATCCAAATACAATAATCGTGGGACTTCCGGATGTTATAGAAGGAAGTCCCTATTTTAAATTGATACTATGGAATTTATAGCACCAAAACACTTGTCGTCATACATCAAGGTTATTGGTGTGGGCGGCGGCGGAGTAAATGCCGTAAACCACATGTTCCGTCAAGGCATTGTGGGAGTGGATTTTTTTGTCTGCGACAATGACTGCCACCATATCGAGCAAAGTCCGGTTCCTACCAAAATCCGCCTCGAACCCGAGTCAAGCCACCCCACACCATTGGAAGTACACGACAGCGTTGTACAAAATGCCGGAACAATAAAGGATTATCTTTCCGAAAACACAAAGATGCTTTTCATCATGGCAGGAATGGGCAGCACCACAGGCACAGTAGCGGCACCTGTTATCGCACATATTGCCAAGGAGATAGAAACAGGAGACGAGTATATTCCTGAAATCCTTGTGGTGGCCGTGGTTACCATGCCTTTCCGTTTCGAGGGCAAAGCTCGCATAGACAAGGCACTTGAAGGGCTGGAGGCATTGCGTTCAAAAGTCGATTCCATCATTGTTATGGAAAACAACAAGTTGCTGGAGGGTGAAAAATTAACTTTCAGCCAGTGTTTCGCCAAAGCGGATGAAATGATGTCGTCGGCAGTTAATTGCTTAATCACCCCACTGGCAAGCCACTCGTTGATAAATGTCGATTTCCGCGATTTGGCAATGGTTTTGAATGGCGGCGGCGACACCTTTATGGGCATTGGTGTGGCCCAAGGCGAAACGCGTTGCCTGGACGCTATGCTGCAGGCCTTGCAAAAACCGCTCACCACAATTTCGGATATGTCCGGAGCACGTACGGTTTTCTTGCATTTCAGTTTTAGCAAAGAGCACGAACCCACAATTGATGAGCTGGAACAGGCCTTCAGCTATTTCAACGGGGTATGTGTAATACAACCAGTTGTGAGATATGGCATAGGCTACGACGAAACCCTTGGCGAAAGTCTTAAGGTAATCGTTGTGGCAACCGTTATACAGCCCATAGATATGGGTCCTGACACCCGTACAGCAGGTGTGCCGTTGTTTCCATTTTTTTAACCTCCCAAAACAGTTATCAACAAAAACTAACAGAAATCTGTTGAAAACAACATTGACAAAGACTTTTGTAACAAGAATATAAGTCGTAAATTTACAAATCGTTTGTCTGTAATAAAAAAGTATATAAATTATTGAAACACAAAGGTATATATGACAGCACCTATGAATTTTATAGCACCAAAAGAGGAATCTTCGTACATTAAAGTGATCGGCGTGGGCGGCGGCGGAGTAAATGCCGTCAACCACATGTGCCGTCAAGGCATTGTGGGAGTGGATTTTATTGTATGCAATACCGATGCCAAATCTTTGGCAAGCAGCCCCGTAACTTCGAAACTGCAACTTGGCGAAGGCTTGGGAGCCGGCGGAAGACCCGAAGTGGCTAAAGAATACGCCGAGGAGGCCAAAGACCGTATCAAAGAAGAACTTGCCGGCACTAGGATGCTCTTCATAACAGCTGGTATGGGCGGCGGCACAGGCACAGGCGCCTCTCCGGTTATCGCAGAGATAGCCAAATCGATAGAGACAAACGACCCGCACATGCCCGAGGTTCTTGTAGTGGCCATTGTTACCATGCCTTTCCGTTTCGAGGGCAAGGCTCGCTTGGATCAGGCACAGGAAGGGCTGGAGGCACTGCGTTCGAAAGTCGATTCCATCATTGTTATCGACAACAACAAGGTGTTCATGGGTGAGCGTATAAAATTCAGCCAGTGTTTCGCCAAAGCCGACGACGTGTTGCTCACAGCTGCCAAGAGCGTTGCCGAGATGATAACGGTAAACTCCTACATGAATGTCGATTTGCGCGATGTGAACAGCGTGATGTCGAAGAGCGGCACCGCAATAATGGGATCGGGAATAGCCAGCGGCGAAAACCGTGCCATCGAGGCAATAGAAGAAGCCATGAAATCGCCCCTGCTCAACGATATCGACATCACCGACTCGCAGAAAATACTGCTTCATATCACCTGCAGCGGGGAGTATGAGTGCGATAGCGACGAAATAGAGGAAATCACCGAAAAGATTACCACCACCTGCAAAAACTCACCCAACCTGAAAATGGGTATCGGCATCGACGATACTTTGGGCGAAAACCTGCGAGTGATATTGGTGGCCACCGGTTTCCAGTCAAAGCCGTCGAAACCCGAACCCATAAATGTTGTCGATCTCAATTCGATCAAAGGTTTGGGCAGCAGGGATTTCCGTCGCTTGGACGAGGGAAAAAAAGCTGAACCTACAACAGCCGTTGTAACCGATTTTGTCCAACTTCCCAAGACAAACCAGCCTCAAGAAGTAAAACCTTTTGAGGCCGCAGCTCCGGCCACAGCTCCTGAAACACGCGTGGTCCATCAGCTCAGCACCGACATGGAACCCGCAAAACCCGCCTTTGAGCCTGTTGCCAAAAAAGAGGAGGCACCCATCGACAATCTTTTCACTGTTACCAGCAGGGAAGAGTTTGAATCCTCTAAAGCTCAGCCCCAGCAAGCACCGGTGATGCAGGCACCTGCACCACAGCCCGAACCCGTCAATGTTCATCAAGAGGTAGCCGCCCCCGCTCCTGCAGTGGTTGAAACCGTCGATGAACAGCAGAACAACGCCACAAAAGATCTGGTGATTTCAAGAATGGCGGGTATCAAAAAACTGAAAGAGATAATGAGCACCCCCGGCGGCCTGTCCGCAGTGGAAAACAAGGCGGCATACGAGCGCCAAGGCGTAAAGCTGTCCTCGGCTCACGAAGCCGAACAGAGCGAGGTGGGCCGCAACATCGTTGACAAGGACGGCAAAATCCAGCCCAACTCCTATGTCTTCACCAATGTGGATTGAATAACCATTCAATAACTAACCAAAAAACGGCATCTTCGCAAGGGGAGGCCGTTTTTTTTATTGCAAAAAAAAAGACCAGCTCGATGTGAACTGGTCTTAGCTGTTATTTCTGAATAATACTACAGAAGTTTCTTTTTGAGGGTATCCAGCATATCAACCGTCATTTTGTCGAGGTCGTATTTAGGATTCCATCCCCATTCCTTGCGGGCGCACGAGTCGTCCATGCAGTTGGGCCAGCTGTCGGCTATGGCCTGTTTGATGGGTTCGGGTTCGTAAACCATCTCGAAATTGGGCACATATTTCTTTATGGCGTTGTAGATTATTTCGGGGTCGAAGCTCATGGCTGTTACGTTGAACGAGTTGCGGTGCACCAGTTTCGAGGGGTCGGCTTCCATAATGTCAATCATGGCGCTGAGGGCGTCGGGCATGTACATCATATCCATGAAAGTACCTTTTTTCAGCGGACATACGAATTTCTCGCCTTTCACAGCGGCGTAGTAGATTTCCACAGCGTAGTCGGTGGTGCCGCCGCCGGGCAGTGTGAGGTTGGAGATGAGTCCTGGAAAACGCACCGAACGGGTGTCCACGCCGAAACGTGTGAAATAGTAGTCGCTGAGCAGCTCGCCGGTAACTTTTGTTACGCCGTAGATGGTGGCGGGACGCTGGATGGTGTCCTGCGGAGTCATATCGTGCGGGGTGCTGGGACCGAAAGCACCTATCGAACTGGTGAACACGGCGCAGCCGAACAAGCGGGCCACCTCAAGACAGTTCACCAAGCTGCCGATACCTACGTTCCAGCCGAGCATGGGGTTCAGTTCGGCTGTGGCCGAAAGTATTGCCGCAAGGTTGTAGATGGTGTCGATGTTGTATTTCTTAACAGCTTCGGCAATCTGCATAATCTGGGTGGAGTCGATGCGTTCGATAGGGCCGCGTTCGTAAATCTCGCCTTTCAAAGGACGGAGGTCGCTGCATACAACGTTGTCGTTTCCGTAAATGTCGCGCAATGTGCGTGTAAGCTCGGAGCCAATCTGTCCGCCGGCTCCCACAATAAGTATTTTTTTCATTATATTACGTTTAATTATTTGAATTACAATTAATAATACAAAAATCAAGACTCTTTGTCCCCTTTTTTTGCAATTGCAAATTTACGTTATTTTTTTCGTTTTTGAACAATGCTGACCATAAAAAAATCTACCTTTTGGGGATAAAAAAAAGCCCGCACCTACAAAAAACGGAAAATCAGCAAAATAAAAAAACAACTTTTTCGTTATTAAACACATTATTGAACGAAATGGCATCGAAAAGAGCAAAAAAATCAAGACGCAAGACGCAGCCGTCGCCCGAAGTGGTTCTGGAGCAAGTGTCGCTGTTCGACGACAATCTGCAGCTCTACCACGAGCAGCTTAAGGATATTGCCGCCGCCACCGAGTACGTCTATCTGGAGACTTTCCGTTTCAACGACGACGCCATGGGCGAGCGATTCGTTAAGGCTTTGGCCGAAAAAGCCAGACAAGGGGTGAAGGTGCGAGTGCTTGTCGACGCTTGGGGCACACGGCAGAAATTCAGTTTCTTCGACCCCATCATCAAAGCCGGCGGCGAGGTGCGTGTGTTCAAAAAACTGATACTCACGCTCAACTTCATATCCGACAACCACCGTCGCGACCACCGCAAGATACTTGTCATCGACAACCGCATCGCCTACATCGGCTCGGCCAACATCACAGCCTACTCTCTCTCTTGGCGTGAGCTAAACCTGCGTATCGCCGACCCAATGGCACGACTGTTCCAAAAGGTGTTCAACGACAACTACGCCATCTACAACCGCCTCGACCTCGACAAACTGCGTTTCAAACGCGACATCATCTACAACCAGATGTCGATAATACAGGAAATTCCCTCGCGTGCCCGACAGCGGTTGGCCCGCAGGTACGAGAGCATCATCGGCAACGCCAAAAAAGAGGTCGTCGTCGAAACACCCTATTTCCTGCCAAGTCCACGTCTCCGCAAAGCCCTTACGGCAGCCGTGCAGCGCGGTGTAAAGGTTACCGTTATCTCGCCCCTCCACTCCGACGTGCAGACAGCCGACATTGTTCGCCGACACACCCTCGGATCGCTATACCACAACGGAGTAGAGATGAAATTCTACACCCCGGGCAACCTCCACGCCAAATGCCTTATGGCCGACGGCGAGGTGTTCTCCATCTCGTCGGCAAATTTCGATTTCCGAAGCTTCCAGCACCAGCACGAACTGGCCCTCATCGGGCGCAACAAACAGATTGCAGCCCTGCTCCACGAGCATCTGCGGCAGACGCTCCAAAACTGCGTGGATTTCAACTACGAAGAATGGAGCAACCGCTCGCGTTTCGAACGCGCAGTCGAATGGATTCTGTTCCCCCTCCGTTTTCTTATGTAGCTATTTAATTTGTTGATAATTAGGATAAAACAAATTTTAACAATAAAAAAACATATCATTATACAATAAAAGAAGACTAACGTAGTTTTTTACTCAAAATCCGGAACCAACTCCGGTATAGTGAAATAAAAAGCATTGCCTATGGTAGATGAATACAATTTTACGGGAAACACCGGCACAACAAAAAACAGAATACGCAAAATGGGAGCAAGGCTCCAACCTTCGAAAATGGCTATACGTGCCATATTGATTTACGCCGGTTGTATGCAGCAGGTGAAAACCAGCACTGCGAAATTCGCACTTAATTTGAACTGAACTGAAAAAAGATGGCGGGTGTAACTGCCCGTTTGTCGGAAAGGATTAAAGAGAGGCTTTCGGGTCTCTCTTTTTTTTCCCTTATTTCAAAAACAGCCGCATATCCTCGTCGCAGCCCAGCAGGTTGTAGTCTATCATCTCGCGTACGGCTGAGGTTATGGTGCTTTCGTCGAGCGACGGCAGTTTTGTGCATAGCGTTTTCACCGTCATCGGGTTGTTTTTCAGTATCTCGGTTATCTCGTAACGTAGCTTTTCGGCGTTCTGTTCTTTTTGTTTGGCAATGCACACGTCGCAGCGTCCGCACCGTATGTTGTTTTTTTCGCCGAAGTAGTATAGCAAAGCGCTGCTGCGGCAATATTCGCTGCCTTTCACGTAGTTTATCATTGCGTTGATGCGAACAAGGGCGTTCTCTTTCAGGTTTTTGTAGTTGGCGTCGCTTATGTACAGCCCGTTGGGGTTGATGCAGGGCGATGTGAAGATAATCTGCGGGCAGGTCTCTTTTTCCTGGTAGTCGATGTAGTTTAGCCTTTGCAACTTGCGAAGCTGCTCCACTATTGTTCCCTCGTCGAGGTACATCTTGCGTGCTATGGCTTTTTCGCTTATGCTTACGTAGCTTGTAAACAGACCGCCGTACATCCTAAGCATCAGCTTTATCAGGTCGTCAAACGCAGAGTTGCCCACTTGGAAGCGGTACAAATCCTCCTTGGAAACGGTTATCATTATGTGCGAGGTGGTCTCCTGCCTTTCGGGTAAAAGGAGCAATCCCTCTTTTTCGAGAAACCGCAATGCGTTGTAGAAAGACACCACCTGAAATCCGTAGTTGTCGCAGATGGCTATCGGGTCGAATTTGAATTTCTGGTTAAGCCCCGAACCTTCGGGAATCTGATAGAAATTGCACACAGCGCGGTAGGCGTTGCGTATGTATTGCAGTGGGGGATAGGAGGATGCGAAGTTCTGCCGCAGTTGGTCGATGTCGGTGTTGTTGTAAAGTATGATGGCGTAGGCCTGTTTTTCGTCGCGGCCGCCGCGTCCTGCTTCTTGGAAGTAAGCCTCCGGCGCGTCGGGCAGGTCGAGGTGTATCACATATCGCACGTCGGGTTTGTCGATGCCCATCCCGAAAGCGTTGGTGGCAACAATTACGGGTGTTTCGCCGTCCATCCATTTTTTCTGCCGGGCGTCGCGGTCTTCGGTCTTTAGCCCGGCGTGGTAATACGACGCCTTTATGCCTTTCGACGTAAGGTATTCGGCAATCTCCTGCGTGCGACGGCGGTTGCGCACATACACTATGCCCGAACCTTTCACCGCCGCCATTATCCGCAGCATGCGCCCGTATTTGTCCTCCTCGTAGAAAGCCATATAGGTGAGGTTGTCGCGATAGAAGCTTTTTTGGAAAACGTTGCGTTTCTTGCCGAAAGCCAGTTTGTCCTGTATGTCGGCCACCACAGCAGGAGTCGCCGTTGCGGTAAGGGCCATCATCACCGCTTTCGGATGGAAGGCTCGTATCTTTGCAATTTCCAGGTATGGCGGACGGAAATCGTAGCCCCATTGCGATATGCAGTGTGCCTCGTCGATGGCTATAAGTCCTATCTTCATCTGCTTGAAAGCCTCCAAAAAGGTTCTGTTTTTCAGACGTTCGGGCGATACGTACAGGAATTTCATATCGCCGAAAAGGCAGTTGTTGATGATCCGTTCGCTGTCGCGCAGGCTTACGCCCGACACAAGGGCCTCGGCTTTGATGCCTTTCTCTTTCAGGTGTAGCACCTGGTCTTTCATCAACGCTATCAGTGGCGAAACCACTATGCATATACCGTTAAGGGCCATGGCCGGCACTTGGAAACAGATGGATTTCCCGCCTCCGGTGGGAAGAAGTGCCAACGTGTCGTAACCGTTTAAAACGGAATTTATTATGTCTTCCTGCAAAGGTCGGAATTTGTCGTAGCCCCAATAGTTTTTAAGAATCTCGTGTATTGTCATACATTATATATATAGGGTGGCGACAAAGTGTTTTATTCCTCCGAAGGTATCGAGGAATTCCATCCTTGCGAAGTAAGTTCGATGGCTGTGTTTTGCGGTGTTACCATGATGGCACCGCGGTTTTGCTCGGTTATGTGTCCAACGATGGCTACGTTCGGACAATCTTTTACTTTTTCGTAGTCGGATTGTTTTATCGAAAAAAGCAGTTCGTTGTCCATGCCTCCGTTCAGCGCCAGCGACACTGGAAGCATATTGGTGCCGAAATCGCTGCACACGTGCGATGTGCCGTAGTCGATGGGTATGCGTTCCTCGTAAATCTCGCATCCGCAGTGCGAAATGCTGCACAAACGCATCGCGGCGTCGGCAAGTCCGTCGGCCACGTTGGTCATAGCCGTAGGCACTATGTCGTTTTCGGCAAGCCATTTCACTATGTCGGTGCGGGGTTCGGGTTTCAGAAAACGTTCCAGCACATATTCGTGCGACGCAAAGTCGGGTTTGAAATCGGGGTTGGCTTTGAAGGTGGCTTTCTCGCGTTCGAGGATTAGCAGACCGGCGTAGGCCGAGCCGAAATCGCCCGAGGCGCACAGCAGGTCGTGCATCTGCGCACCGCCGCAGCCTGTTATTCGGTTCTTGTCGGCCTCGCCTATGGCGGCAACGGAGATGGTAAGTCCGCTCATGCTCGAGCAGATGTCGCAACCGGCAAGGTCGCTGTCGTAGCGTTGGCAGATGCGGTGAATGCCGGCAAAGAGTTCCTCCAAAGCTTCTACCGAATAGCGGCTCGAAACGGCCATATTCACCATAATCTGTCGTGGCAGGGCGTTCATTGCCACCACTTTGGCCATAGCCAAGGCAACTGCTTTGTATCCAAGATGTTGGAGTGGGGTGTAGGTCATGTCGAAATGAATGCCTTCCACCATCATAGCTGTACCCACTACGCTCTTTTTTTGACCGTCTCCGGTGGCCGAAGCATCGTTGCCCAAACCCTTTATTGTGGATTTGTTGTGTGTATCGAAATCTTGGGTAAGACGCTGTATCAGGGCATTTTTGCCCAAAGTGCCTATGGGTGTGGTTTTTATGTTGTCCTGTCCGGTCATAAAAGGTTATTCGTTTTTGGTTGTCTCTTCTGGCAAGGCTTTGGTGTCGCCGTCGGCTAAAGCGTTGTCTTTGTTTTCGTTGATACGGAATTTTATTATCTTGCTTTCGCCGAAGTCCTCGGTGTCGATAAGTATGTCGTCGCCGTTTTTGAGCGAGGAGCGGATAATTTCTTCGGCCAGTTCGTCTTCGATATATTTCTGGATGGCACGTTTCAGCGGTCGTGCTCCGAAGTTGGGATCCCAGCCTTTTTCGAGCAGGAAGTCCTTGGCGCTTTCGCTGATGCCGATGGAGTAACCCATCTCGTTTATCCTGCCGAAAAGTCCTTTCAGCTCAATGTCGATTATTTTGTGTATCTCGGGACGTTTCAGGTTGTTGAAAACGATAACGTCGTCGATGCGGTTGAGGAACTCGGGGGCGAAGGCTTTCTTCATCGCCTTTTCGATAACGTCCTTCTCCATCTCGGAACGGTTGCTCTCGCGTGCCGAGGTGGCGAACCCCACGCCCGTGCCGAACTCCTTGAGCTGTCGCGAACCGATGTTGGAGGTCATTATTACTATGGTGTTTTTGAAATCCACCTTGCGGCCCATGCCGTCGGTGAGCTGACCGTCGTCGAGTACCTGCAGCAGCAGGTTGAACACA